>NZ_JBBGZQ010000001.1:0-439226 GCF_037572595.1 Chryseobacterium sp. MYb328
TATTTAGTCAATATTTAATTAAAATTCATAGTTTATTAATAAAAAAAACACTTAAACAAAACCCATAACATAATAAAAATCAAACATTTAAATAAGCGATATTTTAAAAAAAAATTATAGATTTGGCAAAACAAAAAACACAATTAATGAAAAAAGCACTCTTCTTTTTAATTATCTTGCCATATTCTGTATATGCACAGGTAGGTATAAATACTTCAGCACCTACAAAATCACTTGACATCAACGGAGAATTAAGAATCCGGACTTTAAATCCTGGCACCTCAACCGATGATATTCTTTCTGCTGATGCCAACGGAAATGTGAGAAAAATTTCCCGAAGTGATCTAAACGGAGGATCTTCATCAGGATTTAATAACTCTATCCTTGGATATGATCCTAAACCGGTCGCTACAAGGCCACAACCACCAGGATCTGTACCTGGAGGAGGTACTGCCACAGAATTGGGCTGCAAAAAATGGTCAGGTAATAATCATACTTATTGTGCCTATCAGCTTTCACAAGCAATCAACTGGTTCAATGCATTCAGTTTTGGAAAACAATTGGGAGGATATCTGGTTACCCTGCCTAATGATGCTGAGAGGATATGGGTTAATACTAATATAGTCGCTTCAGGAACAGGTTATAACTTAGCCAACAATGTATGGATTGGCTTTAATAAAATTCAGAGACCGGGAAATCCGGATCAGCTTCAGTGGATTACAGGAGAAGAATTCAGAATCAATTGGTCTACCAACCCTGCCACTACAGAAAACTGGTTTAATCCCGGAGAGCCTAACAATTCAGGAGGTGTGGAAGGAGCCACACACATATTTGCAGGCAGCGCAAATGCCGAAAGAAAATGGAATGATTTAAACGGTACATTAACTACAAATTCAAGCATTTCCATGAACCAGCTTATTATTGAATTTAATGAATAATAAAAACTACTTATGAAAAAATCAATTTTACTATTCATTATCTTACCTTATTTCTTAAGCGCCCAAGTCGGAATTAGCACAGCTGATCCTACAAAAACACTAGATATCAATGGGGAATTAAGAACCCGTACTTTGCCCCAGGGTGCAGCAACTGATGATATACTCTCTACTGATACCAATGGAAATGTAAGAAAGATTTCCAGAAGTGACCTTGGTGGCGGAACATCATCAGGATTTAATAATTCTATATTGGGATATGATCCCAAACCCTTAGCCACAAGACCACAACCACCTGGACCTGTGCCGGGTGGAGGAACTGCTACAGAAATCGGTTGCAAGAAATGGACAGGAAACAACCATATCTATTGTGCTTATCAGTTGTCACAAGGAGTCAACTGGTTCAATGCATACAGTTTTGGAAAGCAAATGGGAGGATATCTGGTTACCATGCCTAATGATGCGGAAAGAATCTGGGTTGCAACTAATATAGTAGCTTCAGGAACAGGCTATAATTTAGCCAATAATATATGGATTGGTTTTAATAAAATTCAAAGACCTGGTAACCCAGACAGACTTCAGTGGATTACCGGAGAAGAGTTCAGAATGAATTGGTCTACCAACCCCGCAACCACAGAAAATTGGTTTGCAACAGGAGAACCTAATAATTCCGGAGGAACTGAAGGATCTACTCACATATATAATACTGCCGGAAACACAGAAAGAAGGTGGAATGATTTAAATGGAACAACAACAACTTTCACCGGCTCAGCAATGAATCAACTGATCATAGAGTTCAATGAATAAATATTTGCTACAAAATAAAATTCCTTTCAAAAGCTGAAAGGAATTTTTGATTTTTATTTGATTTTTCTGAAATACCTTATTGTCACATCATACTTTCCGTCTCCATCCCAGTCAGTATTATGGTCTTCTGTAACCAGCTCAGTAGGAGTTATTTTAGTTACAATATAAACTTTACCGTGCGTTAGCTTTTTAGTCTCCTTATCATAAGTGTATTTTCCATTTTTATGTACAGCCGGTACACATGTGCCTTCATTATTGCTGTCATAGTTCACAACATTCACTTCAGTTTCATTATACTCAACAGTGTTCTGGGATTCACAGCCCTTAGGATAAAGAGTTTGTGTTTTGTTATCATAAGTAGTATAAAAATCACCTTTATACTGATTCCAGGTTCCGATTAAAGAAACTTCTTCTTTTTTAGGACTGTCATCATCGCTGCTGCATGATACCATTGCTGAAAATACAGCCAATGCTAGAAATATCTTTTTCATGATTAAAGTTTAAATTGTATTTAAAGCCCTAAGATAATACAATCTCATTTAATTCTCATCTATTTGAAATATGAGATTTCTCAGAATCTGTTCTGTTGACAGTTCACTGTAATTATGGATTGACTGTCCTACCCAAATTCCCACAAAGTCAACATTTTGTTTAGATTTCGCGGCTTTACGCAGTCCGTTTGTCAGTTTATTCTGATAAGGATATGGTAAAATATACTCAGTATTTTCAACAGCTTCGATGAATTTATTTTTAACTCCTCGCGCATATCTTCCTGAAAAACTTTTCGTTAACATAATCTCATCCTCCTGTACCTTTTTAAGTTTTTCTTTTTCAAAAGGCTCTAAAGCACTTTCCTGAGAAGCCAATAAAAGATTGCCGACCTGAAATCCCTGCGCTCCCAGCTCTTTTACTGCCTGTAAAGTTTTTCCATTATAAATTCCACCCGCATAGATCAACGGAATTTTTACATGATCATATACCTGCGACAATAGAGATAAACCTCCAATCTGAGGAACATGCTCTGTATCAAAAGTTCCTCTATGTCCTCCCGCTTCTGTGCCTTGCACACAAATCATATCAATTCCCGACTTTTCTAAAACCAATGCTTCACTTACAGAAGTACAGGTACCAATCAGCGTTACTCCATTTTCCTTCAATTTCTGAATACTATGATCATCCAGATTGCCAAAAGTGAAACTTAAGATCTTACAGTTTTCCTCAATAACGGCATCCACCAGTTCATGGTAAGATCTCACTTTAAGGTCTTCCAGATCAGGAAGCCTTACATCAATATTATTTTCTTTTGCCAGCTGTTCCAAAAACTGTCTGGTTCTGATAAATTCATCTTTTAAAGCATCAGTTACTTCAGGAATATGATGTACAAAAATATTAGCAGCAAAAGGTTTATCTGTTAATTTTCTTGTCTCTCTAATCAGTTCAATGGATTCATCTGCTGAAAGATCAGCTAATGCCAAAGATCCCAGACAATCTGCACGAGCTGCTGCCGCAACCATCTGTATGGTACTCACCCCAAACATCGGAGCCTGAACAATAGGATATTTCACTCCTAATCTTTTACTGATTGTATCCGGCCAAACCATAAGAATTTATTTTAATTAAAAAGGTACAAAAAATAAGAATGCTTCAATCTCAATAAGATATGACATTCCTCACTCCTGAACAGAAAATAAAGTTCCCACAGATCTCACAGATAACGCAGATTCTAAATCCGTGAAATTTGTGGGATCTGTGGGAATATTTTAATCTTTTATTTTTAAATATCCGCTACAGAATTCAGCATTTTCTGCTCCCATTCCTGGTCTTTAGGATCAAAGAACAGTCTCTTTCCTGTATCTAAAGAACGTACAACATTCATTTCATCTTCTGTAAGCTCAAAATCAAAAACATTAAAGTTCTCTTCAATTCTTGATGGAGTTACAGACTTCGGAATTACCACAAAACCTTCCTGTAAATGCCATCTCAGAATGATCTGAGCCACTGTTTTTCCATATTTTTCAGCAATTGATTTCAGATCAGTATTGCTCAGAAGATTTGCATTTCCATTCCCAAGCGGGCTCCAGGGCTGGGTAATAATATTATTTTCTCTGTCATACACCTGCAATTCCTTTTGCTGGAAAACCGGATGCAGCTCAATCTGGTTGATGACAGGAAGAATGGTAGAGTTTGCTTTTAACTCTTCAAGCTTTTCGATGGTAAAATTACAAACCCCGATAGCTTTAATCTTTCCTTCATTATATAATTCCTCCAAAGCTTTCCACGTTCCGATAAAGTCTCCGTATGGCCAATGAATAAGGTACATATCCAGATAATCCATCTGCAGTCTGTCTAAGGTTCTCTGAAATGCAAGTTTTGCTTTTTCATACCCATGGTCCTGAACCCAGACTTTAGAAGTGATAAATAATTCATCTCTGTCTACTCCACTGTTTTTTACCGCTGCTCCTACAGCAGTTTCGTTCTGATAAATGGCAGCTGTATCAATCATTCTGTATCCTGTATGAATAGCTTTGATGACAGCATTTTCACATTCTTTTGGGTCTTCCATCTGCCATACTCCAAAGCCTAAAGCAGGAATATCCACTCCGTTATTTAAAGTTACTACAGGTTGTCCTGTGTAGGTTTTCTTTTGCATAAATTTTTATTTTAATCATTAAAATTAAGTGATTAAACAAATTTGCGACAAAAAAACGGAAATTTTGCCTACCAATTTTACTGTTTTTGTTAAAAAAATGTTATTTAATGAGTGTTTATGACAGGTTAGAAAACGCTAAGGCGCGAAGACGTTTTTTCTTTTCAACATGCTTTTAAGACGCAAGGATTTTATCTTCGATAAAATTGAATGCTGTTAAATAATGGCCACGGATGCACGAATAAAATTGTACATAGCTTCACGTTAAAGTATATATGTATGTGGTTCAAAAATTATAATCATATACACAAGGATCTTGTGGAAATGTAAAAGAAATTCGTGCATTCGTGGCAAAATATTAGAAGCCTTATCCTTGCTGAAAATCTTCGGTTTTCTTGCTCCTTGAAAACAACATATTATTTAAAATTCTTTGAGTCATTGCTATTTCCAATCTCAAAACCATTTACAATTCTATCTATGACTGGATTCAAGTCTCTATTTTCTTTATTTTTGTGAAAATAATGGTTACCAAATCATTTACATGAACCTGAAGATGGAACAGTATACTTTTAATAAAATAGCCAAAGAATCGGAGACACCTTATGAATTGTTATTGCTGGCCGATGAAACCACTGAAGCCATCGATCAATACATTTTCAAATGTGATGTCTATCTTTTGCATGATGGAACTCAAAATATTGCTGTTATGGCTTTACATCAAAACAGTGATACTGAACTTGAGATTAAAAATATTGCAGTAATTGAAAGTTACAGAAGCAAAGGAATCGGAAGTATTTTAATAAACAAAGCCAAAGAAATTGCTATTGACAATCATTATGAAATTCTGAGTGTCGGAACTTCAGATACGGGATTTCAACAGATCAGGTTTTATGAGAGAAACGGTTTCATAAAAACAGGAATACGTAAAGATTTTTTTATTGAAAACTATCCATCGCCAATTTATGAAAACGGCTTGCAGATACGTGATATGGTCCTACTTACCCATCACCTTACGAAATAACCCTTTAATATGTTCTATCTCTGTTTGATAATTGGTCTTTTTTCTACATCCAAAATATAATGTATTTTCCAGTTTTTTCTTCCCTTCCCAGATCAGCTTTACCTCTCCGTTTTCAATTGCATTCTTGCATAAGAAATCAGGAACAACTGCTAATCCTGTACCTCCTTTAAGACAACGGATGATTGAATTTAAATTAGGAACAATATAATTCGGTCGGAAATTTGGTTTGTGACCAAAATTCAAAGTCCAGAACTGAAAAAGGTGCTCCATATCTCCGGTGGTTCCATACCATTTTTCATTCTTCAGCCACGCCTCGATTTGCTCTCCGTCTTTTGTTTTTAAAACTTTTTTGAACGCTTCTGTATCTACTTCTTTTCCGCCAACCAAAATGATCTGCTCAGAAGAAAATGCTTCATGGTGTATATTAGGTGAAGACCCTTTTTTGGGAGTGATGATGAGGTCCAAAATACCTTTATCAAGCTGATCCAGCATTTCCGGATATTCTCCAAAGCTGATAATCAGATTGAAAGGTAATGAAGAAACATATTGCTCCAAAGTGGTCTGAAACGTTTCAAAACACATTCCCACACTGATAGTCGGAGTATGTTTTTCCGTAGATTTTTGAAAATTTTTCTCTACATCTTCCAGCTTGGTCAGCGGTTCTGCTACGGCATTGAATAATACTTTCCCTCTCTCCGTTGGAATCATTTTCCTTCCGGTTCTGTCGAATAATTTATATCCCACATAAGCTTCCAATGAACTTAAATGTAAGCTCACACCAGGCTGCGAAATGAATAAAGAATCAGCTGCACCTGTCAATGTTCCGGTTTTATAGATCGCCTTAAAAGTACGATACCATTCTAAATTGACCATGACTTAATTATTAATATTCTGATACAAAATTACATAATAATTATAATATTAATATATTTTCATTTCTTAAAAATGAGGCATAATAATCTGGAATCCCGCTTTCCTCGATCTGACGGGCTGTTTCTTCAAGAGGATAGTTCAATTGTACAATTTCAGGAATGATCTTTTCTTCATCTAAAGTCAGCACAAGATAAGAAGCCAGTCTGTTTTTTTCTTTGGAACGCCCTACTGAACCACAATTGACTGCCCATTTCTTATTTTCAAACTGTTTTGTAAATGATAAATGAGTGTGTCCCATAATGACCATATCAGCATTTGAATCTTCCAGTATATCCATAAAGACCTCATCGTTCTCAGATTCATACAAATAAGTATCATTACTTGTAAGGCTAGAATGTACCAATTGGATATTCCAATGTGTTTTTCCTGTTTTATAATTTAGTTTTAAATGAAAAGGGAGCTCAGAAAGAAACTTTTTATTTTCTTCTGTAATATATTTTTTAGAATGATCTATCGCAATGAATCTTGCAGCCGTTTCTTCTTCAGAATGTTTAGACAAAGGAAAAATAGGCAAATCAAAGGCAATTCTTTCATCATGATTTCCAAGCAGACAGGGAATATTTAAACTCTTAATTCTTTCTATAACTTCATTGCCCCAAGGCGCAAAGTCCACCAGATCTCCCAGGCAGAACTTCTGATGAATTCCTCTCTGTTCAATATCCTTCAACACCACTTCCAATGCCGGAAGATTCCCATGTACATCACTGAAAACTGCTATCTGTATCATTGTCTATCAATTTGTTAATCAAATTTACAAGACGAAAAGGAAATCCTGTTCAGATATGACATGACTTTTTACCATAAAACAGTGTTTGTTGACAAGCAATTTTTGTTTTCAAATGAATAGTGAATAGAGGTTTGCCATCAAAATTGATAAGCAAAGCGAATTCACTATTGATCATTCCTATAAATTAAATTATAAATATTCTGATACTTTACTATAATTTATATTATTTTTATTATACAAACAACCCTCCTAACTTTGCAGAGTAAAATTTAAACAATCATAAAAAAATGAAAAAAGTACTAATCATTAACGGAGGACAAAATTTCGGACATTCCGGAGGAAAATATAATCAGACTATCGCAGAAAATACGGTATCAGTTCTTAAAGAATTTGATAATATAGAAGTAAAAATCACCAACGTAAGTGAAGGTTATGACAAGCATGAAGAGGTAGAAAAATTCGTTTGGGCAGATTATATCATTTACCATACTCCAATCTGGTGGTTCCAGCTTCCGAACGGATTCAAAAAATATATTGATGAAGTATTCACCGCTGGCCATGCCAAAGGGATTTATATGAGTGATGGCAGAAATGCTGCCAATCCGGAGATCAATTATGGTACTGGCGGAATGCTTGGCGGAAGAAAATACATGCTGACTACAAGCTGGAATGCCCCTAAAACAGCTTTTACACTTCCAGGAGAATTCTTTGATGAGAAAAGTGTAGATGAAGGTCCTTTATTTGGGTTCCATAGAATGAATGCCTTTGTATCCTTACAAAAAATGGAAAGCTTTCATTTCCATGATGTAGAAAAAAACGCCAATATAGAGCGCGATATGAAACTTTACAGAGAACATGTGAAAAGCGTTTTTGAAAAAGAATTAAAAGCAGAATTAGTATCATGAAAAAAATACTCATAACAGGTATTACCGGCTATATAGGCGGGACTGTTGCTAAAAAGCTTCTCGACAGGAATTATGAAGTGACAGGACTGGTCCGTAACGAAGCCCATGTACAGAAACTGGAATCATTAGGAATAAAGACTATTATTGGAAATATCCATAACGAAGATCTTATAAAAACAGCCGTTGACAATGCCGATGCTGTCATCCATAACGCTGACTCTGCAGATGATGCCTATGTCGTAGATAATTTTATTAAAGCACTGGAAGGCAGCCATAAAACATTTATATTTACTTCAGGATCTGCTATTTTCGGAGGTAAAGAAAACGGTAAAAGAAGTGATTTCGTTTATAAGGAAGATTTTCCTTTAACACCAAGACTGGAAATGGCATCAAGGGTACTTATCAATAATTATGTTCTTCAGTCTGCTCAAAAAGATATTAGAAGTATAGTTATTGTCCCTACAATGGTTTACGGGGAAGGTCTGGGATTAAAAAAAGACAGTATCCAGATCCCTGCTCTGATCAATTTTTCTAAGAAAAAAGGGCATGGTGTTTATTTTGGAGAGGGTGAAAATGTATGGTCCAACTTACACATTGAAGATTTGGCAGACCTATATGTACTGGCTCTGGAAAAAGCAAAAGGAGGTTCTATGTATTATGCTGAAAACGGAGCATCATCTTTAAGGAATATTGCGGAAGTGATTAGTAAAAAATATAACCTGGAGCCCGCCAGATCTTTAAATGTACAGGATGCTGTTGATCATTTTGGACCAGCTGGCGGTTATTTCGGTTTTGCATCCAATAGTATCTGCAGCGCAGACAAAGCAAGAACAGAACTGCAATGGAAACCAGCTTACAACTCAATTGAAAATTTTATTTAGTTATGAAAATTCATCTTACGGCAATTATAAAAGCCAAAGAAGAACACCAGGCAGAAGTATTGGCAGTTCTTCAGAATATGGTAAAAGAAACAAGAAAAGAAGAAGCTTGTGAATTGTACAATCTTCATCAGGGGATTGAAGACAAAAATCATTTTGTATTCTACGAAATCTGGAAAAGTGAGGAAGGATTAGCAAAGCATAATGAACAGCCTTATATTAAAGCTTTCGGAGCTTTGATAGATGAAAAACTTCAGGAAAAACCTGAAATTTATACCACATATCTTATTTAATCATGAAAAAATTAACACTATTATTCCTTACCCTTTTTACAATAGGATATATCCAGGCACAACATCAAAAATCTATTGATATGAAAAAGAAAATATTGTTTGTTGTCACCAGCCATGACAAAAAAGGCAGTACCGGAGAAAACACAGGATATTACTTAGGAGAAGTTTCTCACCCATGGGAGGTTCTTCACAAAGCGGGCTATGAAATTGATTTTGTAAGTCCGAAAGGCGGAACTCCACCAGTAGACGGATTCGATTTAAAAGACCCTGTAAATAAAGAGTTTTGGGAAAATAAAGAATATAAAAACAAAATAGATCATTCTTTAACGCCATCACAGGTCAATCCAAAAGATTATTCGGTCATTTTTTATGCAGGGGGACATGGAGCGATGTGGGACTTCGCAGATGATAAAGAACTGGCAAACATGGCTTCAACCATTTATGAAAACGGAGGTATTGTAGCAGGCGTATGCCACGGCCCGGCAGGTTTGGTTAATATCAAACAGAATAATGGAAAATACCTGGTAGATGGAAAAAAGATCAATGCTTTTACCAATGAAGAGGAATCTGCAGTACAATTAACAGATGTTGTTCCTTTCTTGCTGGAAAACAAATTAAAAGAAAGAGGCGCAAAGTTTGAAAAATCCGGGCTTTGGCAAAACCATGTGGTAACTGATCAAAGAGTGATTACAGGACAAAATCCACAGTCTGCCAAGAGTGTTGGAGAAGCAATTTTAAAAGAACTCAATAATAAATAAAACAAAAAAATGGAATACAGAAAATTAGGAAACACTGATCTTGAGCTATCTGCAATTACGCACGGAGCCTTTGCCATCGGTGGAAATATGTGGGGTGGTAATGAAAAACAGGATTCTATTGACTCTATTCACGCTTCATTGGATCACGGAGTAACTTCTATTGACACGGCTCCTTTTTACGGTTTCGGATTAAGTGAAGAAATGATTGGTGAAGCCATCAAAGGGAAAGACCGCTCAAAGATCCAGCTGTTAACTAAATTCGGTTTAGTTTGGGATG
Source organism: Chryseobacterium sp. MYb328 (assembly GCF_037572595.1). Taxonomy (NCBI): domain Bacteria; kingdom Pseudomonadati; phylum Bacteroidota; class Flavobacteriia; order Flavobacteriales; family Weeksellaceae; genus Chryseobacterium; species Chryseobacterium sp. MYb328. The sequence goes on from NZ_JBBGZQ010000001.1 coordinate 10,182, forward strand.
GAAGCAACAACGGAAAAGGAGAATTTTTCTTTGATGCTGAAGAGGAAGGAAAAACAATTCCTGTTTATAAATTCGCTTCTAAAGAAAACATCATCAAAGAAGTTGAAGAAAGTTTAAAAAGACTGGAAACAGATTATATTGACCTTTTACAGCTTCATTGGCCAGATAGCACAACAGCAATCAGTGAAACGATGGAAGCTATGGAACTACTGATCCAACAAGGAAAAGTTCGTGCTGCCGGAGTAAGTAACTATAGTGTAGCCCAAATGGAGGAAGCTAACAGAACGTTGAAATTAGCCAGCAACCAGGTTTCTTACAGTATGCTCAACCGGGCTATCGAGAGTGACCTTGTTCCTTATTCTTTAGAAAATAACTCAGGAATCATCGTATACAGCCCAATGGAAAGAGGTCTTTTGACAGGTAAATATTTCAAGGATAACAAATTAAAAGACAACGACCACAGAAACGGATATTTCTCTCAGTTTGATTTAAATAAAGTAAAAACTTTCTTAGAAAAAATTGAACCGATCGCTCAGGAAAAAGGAGCCAGTCTTTCTCAATTGGTATTAAGATGGACTACCCTGCAGCCAGCAATTGCAGTAGTATTGGCAGGAGCCAGAAATGCCCAGCAAGCTGTTGAAAATGCTAAAGCGATGGATATCACTCTTTCTCAGGAAGAATTAAACTTCATCAATTCTGCTTTAAGCGAGATTTAATATATAAGCTGGGAGCTGGAAGAGGGAGGTTGAAAGTGCTGTCAGATTATTAATAACTTTCAGTCCTTTGAACCCAATTATTATCAGACTGTAAGATGGAAATATGAAATTGAAAACACTAGCGTGTATTGTTAACTTACAGTCTGTAATTTGAATAATTACAACAACCTGATCAATAAAATATCACTTGCTTACGGGCTTCAAAAACTTCCCTCTTCCAACTTCCCTTCTCATTTAACCAAGGAAAGCAAAATAGGAAGCATATTTCAATAAACGGAATGCCAGTTGTTCATAGGCTTCAATAACTCCCCTCTTCCAGCTTCCAACTTCCCTTCTTAATTCACCCTATACATCATTAAAAATGAAAAAGAATCTGATCAAAATGTTCGGACTGGTCACCCTGTTGACTATAAACAGTATTTTATTAAACGCTCAAACCCTTGTTAATCCTGAAGATCAATCATGGTATCCTTCTGCTTACGGAGCTCAGGATGAGATAGGAGCAGCTAATTTATTAACACCCGAAGTAGTAAAACAAGCACTTGGATTGGTAAAACAAGGTAAAACATTAGCACTTGCTGTTCCTATTGATAAAAACTTACCCGCTTTCAGACACAGAAGTTTCAACCTATACAACATCCAACCCGGAGAACAGGGCGGAAAAAGCATAGGTCCCAACAAATTTACATTCAATGACGAATTGGTGAATGGATGGACCGGTGTAGGAACTCAGCTTAACGGGATCGGGCATATTGGTATTGACAATATTTACTATAACGGAAATAAAGCAACTGATTTTGTAACTGTAGAAGGCGTAAAAAAACTAGGTATTGAAAAAGTACCCCCTTTTGTTACCAGAGGTGTAGTTCTTGATATGGTCGCCCATTATGGAAAAGCAATTGTACCAGGCGGAACAGAATTTACCGTTGAGGATATCAAAGCTGTTTTAAAGAAACAGAATCTTACGCTAAGAAAAGGAGATGTTATTCTTTTCAATACAGGATGGCTTGAATTGATAGGCAAAGACAATAAACAGTTCTTAGAAACGGAACCGGGGATTGGAATGGATGCAGCCAAGTGGTTAGCTGATCAGGGGATTGTTGCTTTTGGTGGTGATACCTGGGCTTCTGAAGTATATCCAAATCCAAAAAGTAAAGAAGAATTCCCCATCAATCAATTTATGCTGGCTAAAAAAGGAATCTATAACTTGGAGCTGATTGACAGCCGCCCTTTGGTTAAACAAAAAGTTTGGGAATTTTTATTCGTACTGGGACAGCCTCTGTATGTAGGATCTACTCAAGTGAATGTGAATCCTGTCGCTATTTACTAGACATGGAGGTCTCATTTAAAACCTATAACCTACTATAAAAGAAAAGAGAGACAACGTAATTCCGGTTTTGAAAAAAATAAAACTAACCTTTAGAATTTATTTTTAGAATTAATACTTAAAACAGTGTTACATTGTCACTCTGCTTCTTGCATTAAAATGGCCCTTCAGTTTTGAAAGGCCATTTTGTTAAATAAAGTAAATGTCTGTAAATGATGCAGGCTTCATTAATATCCCATTCCTAACTTCCAACATCCTTACTTTGCCATTATTTTGCAACTGGAAGATGCGTACTCACTGCAATTCTGTTCCATGCATTGATGGTCACAATGGCCATAATAATCTGTGCAATCTGAGCTTCATCAAAGAATGTCTTCGCTTTTTGGTAGGTCTCCTCAGTTAGTCCTTTATGGCTGATCAGGGTGATTTCCTCTGTCATAGACAAAAGTACCTGCTCTTCCTCTGTAAAGAATTCTTTTGCTTCTGTCCATCCGTTCAGGATAAAAATTCTTTGAGGCGTTTCACCATATTTGATGGCATCTTTTGTATGCATATCAAGGCAGAAAGCACATTTATTAATCTGTGATGCTCTGATTTTAATTAATTCCTTTTGAATATGGGTTAAAGAAGTTGTCTGTAAATACCCCTCTAATCCTAGCATTGCTTTATAAGCTGCTGAATCTACTGTTGCAATGTTTAATCTTGCGCTCATTATACTTATTTTTTGGTTAATTGATCTATACTAAAAGAATATTGTTGCTGAACAGCCAATAAAAGAGCTGCTGCACTTCCCACCCAGACTGAATAATCGAAAGGTGCCTTAGGTCCCAGTGCTATAGCCATTGATACTGCAAAAATCAATAATAAGATACTGCTTCCATAGGCTGCAATCCTGGTTTTAAAACCTATAATCAGCATCAATGGAAATAGAATTTCTAAACATGTGGCGGCATACGCTGAAAAGGTACTCAACGCTTCCGGAAGAAAAAAGGTCAGCGATCGTGTATACTCTTCAAACTTCGTCATGTTTCCCCATGATGAGTTTTCTGCACTCCATAACCCAAATCGGTCGGCTATTGCAGAAAGCATGGTTACCGAAAGAGCCAGTCTTAAAAATAGTTGAGGAAATTGATTTTGTGTATTTGTCATTGCATTAGCTTTTAATCACATGACAAATTTCCGATATCTGATCCGTAAAAAACTTAAACTGGTTTAAGAACGTAATTTTGCTTTAATTTCACTTAAATATTCGGGAGTAAAACCAAGAAATGAAGCAATAAGATATTGAGGAATTCTTTGAATAAACCAAGGATACAGTGTACTGAAATGCACATACAATTCTTCCCTCGAATATTCAGCCAGATAACGGAGTTTTCTTTCAGAGGCAGCATAAGCCCTTTGGTAAATAATTCTGAAATATTTTTCCATCACCGGATGCTTCTCCAATAATAATTCCTGATTTTTAAAATCAATGACAAGAATCGTAGACTTTTCCACAGACTGAATATTGAAATCTGTCTGCAATTGTCTTTCATAAGCAAAAGTATCAGTAATCCACCAGTTTTCAATAGCAAACTGAGTGGTATGTTCTACTCCTTTTTCATTAATAAAATATTTTCTCAGGCAGCCCTCCACCACAAAATACATATTTCTGCAAATCTCACCTTCCAGCATCAGACTTTGCTTTTTCTTCACCTTTAATACTTCAAAGAATGAAAAAATTGAAATATACTCTTCGTCTGTTACAGTAATAAATTTATTTAAATGTACCTTGAAATTATCCATCTTTAGAATTGAATACCCAAACTTAACTTTATTTTTTTAGTTTTACAATGACAAAATATGAAATCATGGAAGTCGTTGCTAAAATCCTTATCGCAATTGTTGCACTGGAACATCTCTATATTCTTTGGATGGAAATGTTTGCATGGGAAACCAAAGGAAAAGAAGTTTTCAAAGCTGCCCTGCCTGCAGAAATGTTCAAACCAACGAAGGGACTGGCTGCCAATCAGGGATTGTATAATGGTTTTCTGGCTGCCGGGCTGATCTGGTCTTTTCTGATTAAAGATCCGCAATGGCAGGATAATATAGCTTTATTCTTTTTAGGATGCGTGGCGGTAGCGGGTATTTATGGTGCTGTTTCTGCTACTAAGAAGATCTTTTTTGTTCAGGCACTCCCTGCAATATTGGCAATCATTGCTGTTTTATTGAAGTAATTTCATTGATTATTTCGTAGGGATCTTTTCCAAAAATTCAGGATTATCGAACCACTTTTATCTTTAATGATAAGGGGAAATTCACCATGAGTATATCACTTCATAACCTGACTTAAAACCAGCTTCTTAGGTCCCAAAAAATCCATTTAAAATAAAATCCGTAAATTTGCACCGTCGTAAAAATCTGATATACAGGTTTTTTACAAAGCCTTCATTATGATGAAATGTAGGAATTCAAGTTGTTCTGTACACATATCTTTTATTACCTCATCAGTAATTTAATTGTAGAATTCATGTAAAAGATTAATTTCTTTTTACATAAGACACTCTTTTTTCTAGAGTAAAATCTATTGAAATATTTAAAATAAACATAAGGCAAAGTGCTTTATGCTTTTATTTTTTTGTTATAAGCTTTTATCATTATAAGCTTGGCAAATTATTTTTTATACTCGTCACCAAAAGAACAACACCAAAAAGATTAAATGTTTAATCATGTAATGATATACCCCACATTGTATATCAATTATTAATTAAAAATTCTGAATATGGAAAAAAATGAAAACAGTAGAAAAGTAAAACTTAAAGTTGAAGATCTGACTATTATTTTTGGTAAAAACAAAGAAAAAGCACAGGAACTTTTAGACAAAGGTTTTTCCAAAAAGGAAATTCTTGAAAAAACAGGCTGCACGGTAGGAATCAACAAAGCAAGTTTTGAAATCTATGAAGGAGAATTCTTTGTGATTATGGGATTATCCGGAAGTGGAAAATCTACCTTACTCCGCTGTCTTAACAGGCTGAATGAGCCTACTTCGGGAAAAGTATATATCAATGACGATGATATTACCGGTAAAAACAATAAAGAACTTCTGGAAGTAAGAAGAACAGAGATGAGCATGGTATTTCAAAAATTTGGATTACTGCCTCATCACAACATCTTGGACAATGCAGGCTTTGGGCTTGAAATCAGAGGCGAAAGCAAAGCCTCCCGTGATGAAAAAGCACAGAAAGCCCTGGATATTGTAGGATTGAATGGTTTCGAAAACCAATATCCCTCCCAACTTTCGGGGGGAATGCAGCAAAGAGTTGGATTAGCAAGGGCTTTGGCCAATGATCCGGAAGTATTACTTATGGATGAAGCTTTCTCTGCACTGGATCCTTTAATAAAATCTGAAATGCAGGATCAGATGCTGGAACTGCAAAACACATTACAAAAAACTATTGTTTTCATTACCCACGATTTGGATGAAGCCATTAAAATCGGTGACCGTATCGTCATCATGAAAGATGGGGTTATAGAACAGATAGGAACTGCTGAGGATATTTTGACCAACCCTGCAAGTGACTATGTAAAAGCATTTGTAGAGAAAGTAGACCGTAAGACAATTATCACCGCCAGATCTTTGATGTTCGATAAAGCTACAGTAGTTCGCTTTAAGAAAGACGGTCCTGAAGGAGCTTTAAGAAAAATGAGAGCAACAGGATTGGAAAACTTACCTGTTGTAGATTTCCAAAATAATTTCCTTGGTTTTGTAACGCTTAATGATGTTGTCAGAATTGCCAAAAAGAAAGAACCTACGGTGGAATCCATTATCAATAGTAATGTCCCTTCAGTATATCCCGAAGTGACCGTAGAAGAAATGCTGCCGTTAATTTCAGGAAGTAAATCTGCCATTGCTGTTGTAGATGAAAACAATAAATTTTTAGGTCTTGTTACCCAATTATCTCTTGTCATAGAAGCTACCAAATTTAACGAAGAAGAAATCATTGAATTAAAAGAAATCGCAAACAACCAATAAGATGAATAAAATTATAGATATAGGCCAATATGTAGAAACGGCAATCAATTGGCTCACTGAAAATGGAAAACCAGTATTTGATGTCATAAAACATGTAGGAAACGCCTCGATCATGGGGATTGAATGGGTATTGATCAATACTCCTTTTTATGTCATCATCCTCTTCATTACCCTCTTAGCATTATGGAAAGCCGGAAAAGGTATTGCCATTGTTACAGCAGCAGGATTGAGTTTGATATTTTTGATGGGATTATGGAAAGAAACCATGGAAACCCTGGCACTTATTTTCGTAGCAACCATTACCGCACTTGTCCTTTCTATCCCTCTGGGAATTTTAGCCGCCAAAAACAAAATTGCAGCAAAAATCATTCGACCTTTACTGGATTTAATGCAAACCATGCCCGCTTTCGTTTACCTGATTCCTGCTGTATTATTTTTCAGCATCGGAAAAGTACCTGGTGCTTTTGCAACAATCATTTTTGCAATGCCACCAGCGGTGCGTTTAACAACATTGGGAATAGAATCTGTACCCAAAGATATTGTAGAAGCCGCACGTGCTTTTGGAGCAACCAGCCGTCAGATCCTGTTTAAGGTGGAACTTCCTTTAGCAATGAAAACTATTTTAACAGGGATCAATCAAACCATCCTTTTATCCTTATCTATGGTTGTGATTGCAGGAATGATTGCTGCAGGTGGTCTGGGTGAAAAAGTATTGGAAGGGATTAATAATCTGGATATCGGACTGGGATTTGAAAGTGGATTATCCGTTGTTATTCTGGCTATTATCCTCGACAGGATTACTCAGGGATTTGTAAAGAAAAAACAATAAGATGAAACAATTAAAATATCTATTTTTTCCCATTTTAATGATCGCATTGGCTGCATTAAATTCATGTGGAAACATAAAAAACTCTAAATATATTACCATAGGAATGGTAGATGGCTGGGCTGAAGATGTAGCTATGACTCATGTTGCCAAAGCCATTCTGGACCAACAGGGTTATCATGTTATTATTCAGAAAGCCTCTACCGATATGATTCTGGCTTCAATGAACAATGAAGATACAGACCTTTTTATGGGAATCTGGCTTCCTTATACTCATGCTAAAAAGCTGGCCAAATTTCCCGGATTAATGCATATTGGAACCAATTATGACAATGGCCGTATAGGACTGGTAGTTCCGGAATATGTTCCCATTAAATCTATTGAAGACCTTAACCAGCATCAGGAACAGTTTAGTCACAGAATCATTGGGATTGAAAAAGGGGCAGGATTGACAACAGGAACTGATAAAGCTATTGTAGATTATAAACTGAATTACAAGCAAATCAATTCATCCACCATTGCCATGATCACTGAATTACAGAATGCCATACAACGTAAAGAATGGATTGTTGTAACGGGATGGCAGCCCCACTGGATGTTTGGTAAAATGAAACTTAAGTTTCTTGATGATCCAAAAAAAATATATGGTGAAGCAGAACAGATTAAAACCTATGCAAGAAAAAGCTTTAGTACAGATCATCCGGAACTGGCAACATTCTTTTCTAAACTCCATTTTGATGATGAAACAATGTCTGATCTCCTAATCCAAATGGAACACAGTAAAAATAAAGAAGCCACTGCCCAAAAATGGGTGGAAGAACATGCTGAACTGGTCAATGCATGGTTAGATAAAAAGTAATTGAGTCAATTATTTAGAACAACTAAAAATCCTCAACTCTATCGAGTCTGGGGATTTTTTATTACTCTTTTTAAGATTCAGAAGAGTTCATCGACTCCTTAATTTTCTCTCTGTGAAGTATTCCCCAGTTTACCAGTGTCTCTGTTACCGGAAATACAGATTTTCCATATTCTGTCACAGCATAAGTAACGGTAATAGGTTTTGTATCCTGAATTGTTCTTGTAATCAGAAGGTTGGTTTCTAATTCCTTCAGTTCCTTACTCAACATTTTAGCAGAAATTCCTTCAATACCGCGCTCCAGCTTTTTAAAATGAATCTGCTGATCCGTTCTGTTAGTCAGATAACGAAGGATCATCAATTTCCATTTTCCACCCAGAACATCCAAACTGTCGCGCATGGCGAATAATTCTTCTATACAGGTTGCTTCTCTTTCGGTTCCGTTTTCAACAATTTTTGCCATAATAGTTTCATCAAGGTAACTAGTAACCATTTGTTAACTAGTAGCAAATATAAACTATTCCCGTTTTACATTTGTACATCAAATTAACAATATGAAAGCAGTTATTTTAAATAAAGATTTTAAGCTTGAAGATGGTTTTACTGAAAAACCTCAGCCCAAAGCTCATGAAGTATTAATTCATATCAAAGCCAGTGGCTTCAATCCCATCGATTACCAAATGCTGGAAAATGAACTGGAAAGAAAATTAGTCAGTTCACCGATATTAGGACGCGAATTATCGGGAATTGTTGTAGAAAAAGGTAATAATGTCACTCAGTTCAACATTGGAGATGAAGTATTCTGTGGCAGCGGTTCTATGGGAAGCAATGGTACTTATGCAGAATACATTTCAGTTCCGGAAGCCATTGTTTCACTCAAACCTAAAAATATTTCCTTTGAACAGGCCGCTTCTATTCCATCAGCAGGATTGACTTCTTTACAAATTTTTAAAAGACTGAAATTACAGCCGGAGCAAACTATTCTTATCACCGGTGCTGCCGGAGGAGTAGGTTCTTTTTTAATTAAAATCTTATTGGCTCACCAAATTGAAAACTTCGTTGTTACAGTAGGCAGTGAACAAAATAAACAAATGCTTCTCAACCTGGGTCTAAAAGATCATCAGATTATTAATTACAAAGAAGAAAATCTTGTAAACAATATTTTAAAGGCCAATCAACAGCAACTTTTTGACATCGGAATTGATCTGGTTGGAAATTATATGGCTGAAGTGACGGCTGAAGTTTTAAAAATCAATGGAACCTATGTAGATGTAACCGCCCTGGTTACCCACGAAGCTCATGAACTTCTTTTCAACAAAGGAACCTTGATTATGAATATCTCCAATTACACCTACGGCATGGTAAAACAGTATGATTATTACAAAAACAGTCTGGAAGAAATTACGGAACTTATTGAAAATGGCTCCATCGTTCCATCTCAACATAAAATCATAGGTAATCTATCATTGGAAACAGTTCTTCAGGCACATTCCATACTTAAAAACAACCAGACTCAAGGTCACAAACTCATCATGCAAAATTCATAACTAATGAACAAAATACCAAGACGTATCGTAACAGGAATTAAAGATGGAAAATCTATTATTGTAGAAGATCAGCAGGTTGAAAATGCAGTAGAACATTTTCCGGGATTAATTATATCAGACATCTGGAATACTCAAACAATGCCAGCTAGTTTAGACTTTGAAAGCCGAATTCCCAACACAGGATTTCCGCAAACTCCTAAAAACGGAACCTATTTCCGATATGTGGTTGTCCAACCGGATAAAGATTTAGGCGTTGAATTCAAAAAAGGAGAACCTCACCCAATGATGCACCAGACCCCAACATTGGATTATATCATCATTCTTTCGGGTGAACTTCATCTCATTATGGAAGAAGGAGAAACTCTTCTCAAACCTGGAGACATCGTAATCCAGCGAAGCACCAACCACGCATGGAGCAACAGATCCGATCAGCCCTGTATACAATTAGCTGTTTTAATAGACGCAGAAATTCAAGAATAAAAAGCTTTCCCACAAATTACACAGATGAAAAAGATTGGTAAAACCTGTGGAAATTTAATTTTTGTCAGAAATCTCAAAGACGCAAGAAAATTTAAGATTTTTCAGCGAAGACAAAGCTGCTAATATTTTGCTACGAATGCACGAATAAAATGATACTTGCAGAACCTTATGAATAATGTCTATGTGGTTTAATAATCTTTACCAAATAGGCACATAGTTTCTGAACTGTATATAAATTATTCGTGCATTCGTGGCATTAAAATAAGCAGCATTCAATTTTATCGGAGATAAAATCCTAGCGCCTTAAAAACATATTAAAAAAGAAAAAACTTCGCGCCTTAGCGTATTCCAACATATTACAAAGCAGAAATCTCCAACAATTTCTGTTTCATTTTTTCCGGAGTAAGCAATCCCTCCTGGTAGTATACTAAATTCTGATTCTTATCCAGAAAAATCCACAACGGATACACAGGCTGTTCTTTATTTTTAGACAAAGCCAAGGCTAATTCATGAATTCCCGAATTTCCATTGGATAAATATTTAAATTCTTTTCCTTGAAAACTGATTTTTTCCCTGGTCTTTTCAGCCTCAAAATGAATCAGGTAAAAGTGATCGTTCATTATTTCCACCAGATCTTTATCTTTATTCAAACGATAAGATTCTATTTTACAAACTGAGCACCAATCTGTATAAAGATGGATCACAACGGGCTTGGGAGATTCTTTTTGCAGATACTCCAGCTCAGAAAAAGTCCCTGTCTTCATCTGAGACAAATAAAGACAGGGCACAAACATTAAAAATAAAGCAAAAGGTCTCATTTCAGTGTATATTTTACCCCCAGGAATCCTCTGATACGTTGCATTGGAGCATAGCCATATGCTGTATCGAAAGTATAATGGTTGGGATTGCTGATGGGATCATCAGCATGTTTATCAAACGGGTCAAAAGGCCTCATCAAAGGATCTTTAGGAGTAAAGTTGAATAAATTTTTCACTCCGCAATAGACTTCAAATCCGGATTTGAAGCTCTTTGAAACCTGGATATTCGCTAAAGAATAGAATGGTGAATACTCAGGACGGAAGTCATTCGGTAAAACCGGAAGTCTCATTGGCCCATAAAACTGGCCTGTAAAATCTATCGTCAGATTACTAGGAAATTTATAGGTTAAATTATAGGTTCCACTCCACTTTGGAGCATGAAGCTGCTGGGTTTTTTCATTGGCATCATCGTATTTCTGGTAGACGTCAAGATATGTTACTCCCAAATTAACACTTAATGGGAAGGCAAAACTGAAATCTACATTCAATGAAGCTCCTCTGGAAATTCCGTATCCGTTGAGATTATCATAAATAATTTTATTCGGGTCGGAATCAAAATCACCTACAATTTTATTACTGAAATAGGTATAGAATGCAGATGCATCAAGATTCATCATTCTTGTTCCTACCGGAATTTTCCAGATATAGTTTACATTTCCGTTGACAGATCGCTCAGGCTGAAGATCGGATTTCACCAACACTTCTCTGGAGCCTGTTAATGCTGCATGATCTTCTGTAAAAAGGTTCACTACTCTGAATCCTGTTCCAAAATTGAATCTTAACGTATGATACGGATTCGGTGAGAATTTCCAGGCGAATCTTGGAGAATGCACAGAATGATGCACCTTATCATAATCATAACGGTAGCCTAATAGCAAAGTGTTCTTATCATTAATCTCCCATTGATCCTGCACAAACATCCCCCAGATAGGAGATTTCATTGGAGCATTGGTTACGCCATCAGAAGCCAGCGTTCCCGGAGTATTGTCATCGTAAAAAGTTCTTTTAAAAGTTACCCCTGCTGTAATATCATGCTTTCCAAAACTTCTGTCCCAATAGGTTTGCACAAAAGCTACCTTCTGAAGCGCATTGAACGGGTTAGCTCCGTAAAAAGAATTCTGATCGTGATAATTATAGGAAAACTGAGTTACAATATGCTCTTTCATTGGCCATTCATACAACCCGAAAACTTCCGCTCTGTTGGTATAAATACTTTCTCCATACACTTCATCACTTCCGCGGAAAGATTTATTCCACTGCATTTCGCCTCCAAAACGGTCTTCATATAGATATCTCATCGCAAAACTCGCCTGTCTGTTTTCCTTTCTTTTAAAATTCCATTTATTAAACACTGAAATTCGGCTTTGCAGAGTAGTATCTGTAAAATTATCCTTGTTCTGATCTATCTTCTCCTGAAAGCTGAAATAATTTAAACTTAATAATGAAGCTGCATTCTTTCCAATATTAAACTTTGTGGAAAGATCCAGGTTATTCTCAGCCCATGAGCTGGTCATCATATCTATACTCAGCTTTGGAGCTGTTAAAGCATTTTTAGTGATAATATTAATCACTCCCCCCATTGCCTCAGAACCATAAATAGAAGATGCCGGACCTTTTACCACTTCTATTCTATCCACCAGACTGTTTGGAATTCCACTCAATCCATATACTGTGGAAAGAGAGCTTACAATAGGCATTCCATCAATCAAAATCATTGTGTATGGCCCTTCAAGACCATTGATGTGAATATCTCCGGTGTTACAGACGGAACAATTCAGTTGTGGTTTTACTCCATTTACCATACTGATGGCTTCAAAAATACTTGGAGTAGGATTTTTCTGGAAAAATTTCTGACTGTAGATCTCTACCGCCACCGGGCTTTTAGATCTGCTCATCGGTTTTATGGTTCCGGTAACCACTACATCATCAATATTACTTGTCTTGAACTCCTTCTTGGAAACCTTTACAGAATCCATGCTTTTATGTTGATTTAAACTTAAACTGTCTGTCTCCTGGGCAAAACAATAAGAGGATAAAAAAGTAATAGAAAATAATATTCGCTTCATGAAATTAAAATTGTTAGACAAATCTAACAATTATTTTTGAAATACAAAACTTGTTCATAAATATTTGATTGAGCCAATTCATGAAAAATGATTAAATTTGAGAAACTACATATCAAAGTAAAATGAGATATCATCTATCGGGAAACATCCCACAAAAAAGGCATACAGTCTTTAAATCTCCGGAAGATAAATTTTACTATGAACAGCTTTTCGGAACCGAGGGTTTTCATGGAATCTCTTCTCTATTGTATCATATTCACCGTCCTACGCAGATCAAATCAATCGGGGAACCGAAAGATGTAACGCCGAAAATTGCAGTGGATAAAAATATTACGCCAAGAATGTTCAAAGGAATGAATGTAACTCCTGAGGATGATTTCATGGACAGCCGTAAGATTCTTTTGATGAACAATGACCTTAAAATGGGATTGGCCAAGCCAAGGAAATCGATGGATTATTTCTACAAAAATGCAGAATGCGACGAACTTTTATTTGTACATGAAGGCACCGGGATTTTGAAAACGTTTGTAGGAGATCTTGAATTTGTAACCGGCGATTATCTTATTATTCCGAGAGGAACCATTTACCAAGTGGAATTACAATCTGAAAATACAGTATTCTTCGTACTGGAAAGCCACTCTCCTATTTACACTCCGAAAAGATACAGAAATGAATTCGGACAGCTTTTGGAACATTCTCCCTTCTGCGAAAGAGACATTATTGCTCCTGTTTTCACAGAACCTAAAGATGAAAAAGGAGAATTCTTAATTAAAGTAAAGAAAGAAAACCAGATCACAGACTTCATCTATGCAACACATCCTTTTGATGTTGTAGGCTGGGACGGGTATTTCTACCCTTATAAATTTAATATCAAAAACTTTGAACCCATTACGGGAAGAATTCACCAACCGCCACCGGTTCACCAGAATTTTGAAGCACATAACTTTGTAGTGTGTTCATTCTGTGCAAGAATGTATGACTACCACCCGCTTGCTGTTCCTGCCCCATACAATCACTCCAATATTGATTCTGATGAGGTATTATTCTACACAGAAGGTGATTTTATGAGCCGTAATCACATCGATTTAATGGATTTTACCCTTCACCCGGGAGGAATTGTTCACGGACCTCATCCAGGAGCTATGGAAAGAAGTATCGGGAAAAAATTCACGGAAGAATATGCCGTAATGGTAGACCCTTTCCGTCCCTTAAAAATTACGGAAGAAGCTTTAAAAGTGGAAGATCCGTCTTACAAAACTTCATGGTTGGAATAAAATTGTAATAGTGTTTTCATAAAATAAGAAAAAACTATTACTGAATACATATAAAAGCTGCTTTAAATCCTTTATTTAAAGCAGCTTTTTTTGTAAATTTGTAAGGTATGGTTCACATATATTACCATCATTATTTTTCATAACGCATCCTAAGTAATGGTGGTTTAATAAAAATCAATATTACATGTTAGAAAGAATCAGATTAGAAAGTCTACACGAAAAGGTAACAACAGCTGAAAACGCTGTAAAAATGATTAAAGACGGTATGACCATAGGGTCCAGCGGCTTTACCAAAGCAGGTGACAGCAAAGCCATTTTGCCGGCACTTGCAGAAAGAGGAAAAACAGAAGATCTTAAAGTCACTTTAATGACCGGAGCATCCTTGGGACACGGTACAGACGGGAAACTGGCGGAAGCCAATGTCTTAAAAAAAAGAATGCCCTTTCAGGTAGATCCTACTTTAAGAAACAAAATCAATAAAGGTGAAATTCTCTTTATCGATCAGCATTTAAGTGAAAGTGCCGAACTTCTTCACACCAAAAATCTTCAGAGCATTGACGTAGCCGTTATAGAAGCTGCTTATATCGAAAGAGACGGAAGTATTGTTCCTACCACTTCAGTAGGAAATTCAGTGACTTTTGCGGCTCTGGCTAAAAAAATCATCATTGAAATCAATACGGAAGTTCCTGAAGAAGTATATGGTATCCACGATATTTATCAGGCTGAAGATTATCCCTACAGAAACGTTATACCTATCGTAGCTCCATGGAATAAAATCGGAAGAAAAAGTATTCCTGTTGATCCCAATAAAATTGAAGCCATTGTTTTCACCAATCTTAAAGACAGTCCCGCAGATATTGCAGAACCTGACGAGAAAACAACAGCTATCGCCAAACACCTTCTCGGATTCTTTGAGAATGAAGTACAGCTAGGACGTCTTACAGACAGACTGCTCCCTCTTCAGGCAGGAATCGGAAAAGTCGCTAATGCTGTACTTACAGGTTTTAAAGACAGTAATTTCTACGATTTAACTATGTTTTCTGAAGTGCTTCAGGACAGTACCTTTGATCTGATAGATTCCGGTAAATTAAGTTTTGCATCTGCATCATCTATTACCGTTTCTAAAGAATGCTATGAGCGCGTACTTGGAAACCTTTCAAAATATAAAGACAAGTTTGTTCTAAGACCCCAGAATATTTCCAATACACCAGGATTAATCAGAAGACTTGGAGTAATCGCAATCAATACAGCGATTGAATTTGATATCTACGGAAATGTAAACTCTACGCATATTGGCGGAACAAAAATTATGAACGGAATCGGAGGCTCGGGAGACTTTGCAAGAAATGCGTACTTAAGTATTTTTGTAACGCAGGCAGCTTCCAAAGGGAATAATATTTCACACGTCCTTCCAATGGTTTCTCATACAGATCATACTGAACATGATGTTGATATCTTGGTAACAGATGTCGGATTGGCTGATTTAAGAGGCCTTGCTCCTAGAGAAAGAGCTCAGAAAATTATTGACAACTGTGTTCATCCGGATTACAGGGAAGAATTACAGTCTTATTTTGACAGAGCCTGTGAACGTGGAGGGCATACTCCTCACTTACTGGAAGAAGCTTTCAGCTGGCATTTACGTTTCTCTGAAACAGGAAGCATGAAGCAAACCATGGCAGCCGAAGTTTCCAATTAGAAACTTTCACAAGCTTACTAAAATCTATAAAAGGATCAGATGTTAATCATTTGATCCTTTACTTTTTTATTAGAATAATATGAATTAATATGATAAAAATCTTCGAAAATCATTGAAAATATTTAAAATAAATAAGGATATAAAGGTTATCTTTGAGAGAGAGGTTAGGCATTTTATGAAATAGAAATTAGTCAGGAATTTTATAATAAAAAGATAAAATATGAATAATTACATCAGCGCAGAAGAAGCGATATATACGATAAAAAGCGGTAACCGTGTATTTTTCCACGGCAGCGCATGTACTCCCAATTACCTTATTGATGAACTGGCAAGACAGGCTCACAGACTGGATAATGTAGAAATGGTTTCTATTACCCAACAGGGAAATATAGAAATTGCAAAACCGGAGTATAAAGACAAATTCTTTGTCAATTCCCTATTCGTATCTACACCGGTTCGTGATGCTGTAAATTCAGACAGAGGAGACTTTGTTCCTGTATTTTTAAGTGAAATCCCAATCTTATTCAGAAAGAATATCCTTCCGCTGGATGTTGCTCTGATCACTGTTTCTCCACCTGACAAACATGGGTTCTGTACATTGGGAACCTCAGTAGATATTGCAAGGGCTGCCGTAGATACAGCGAAAACTATTGTGGCAATGGTAAACCCAAGAATGCCAAGAACTCATGGGGATGGAATGATCCACATCAGCAGAATCCATAAGCTGGTTTGGCATGAAGAAGAGCTACATACTGTAGATTACAGTTCTAAAGTAGGCCCTGAAGAAATGCTGGTTGGAAAAAATGTAGCGGAACTTATTGAAGACCGATCTACCCTTCAAATGGGTATCGGGACTATTCCTGATGCTGTTTTACAATGTTTACATAACCATAAGGACCTTGGCATTCATACCGAAATGCTGAGTGACGGAGTGATAGACCTTATTCAGGATGATGTAATCAATAATAAATATAAAGGCTACAACGATAATAAAACCATTACCAGCTTCTGCTTCGGAACCAGAAAGCTCTATGATTATGTGGATGATAACACCGTCTTTGCATTCAGAGATGTAAGTGAAGTGAACTTCCCGATCAATATCATGAAGAACAAAAAACTGGTAGCTATCAACTCTGCCATTGAAATTGACCTTACCGGACAGGTATGTGCCGATTCTATCGGAACTTTACAATATAGTGGCATTGGCGGGCAAATGGACTTCATGCGTGGGGCTGCTTTAAGTGAAGATGGAAAACCTATTATTGCCATCACAGCAAGAACTAAAAAAGGAATTTCAAGGATTGTTCCTTTCCTGAAACAGGGGGCAGGTGTAGTTACCACAAGAGGGCATATCCATTATGTGGTTACAGAATACGGTACCGCTTATCTGTATGGAAAGAATCTTCGTCAGAGAGCGCAGGAGCTCATTAGTATTGCCCACCCTGATGACAGAGAAATGCTTGAAAGAGCTGCTTTTGAAAGGTTTAAACACTGATAATCAAACATTAATACTTTTTAACTTTAATTTTTGTTTAGAATTTAAAAATATATATTTAACTTATACCAGCAAAACATAAAAAAGCCTTAATATTTTGGCAATGTTTTTGATAAAAATCTTTCTAAAACAAGGAAATTGAAGACTATATATAATTCGATAAGAGAAGAAGTGGTAAAGCATTCAAAAGTAAGGAATTCAGTTTTGGGGAATGTGAATGAATGGAAGAGAAGCCATTATATTATTCTTTCCGAAATTATTAAAGATGAACTTTCTGATGCAGAAGAACTTAAAGGAGGTAAAAAATTTGAGATCGGGAACACTATTTCTCATGTTACCCTACAGCGTTTTTTTGAAAATGACTATCAGGATAAAACCCACAGTGATTTAAGATTCTTAAAAACACTGGATAAAATATGCATTTTTCTGGGGCACAAAGATCTTAATGACTATATCCTTTCTGTAAGGCATAAGAAACCAAACCAGCTGGAAACAGGTGATTTGTCATTATTGACCAGGTTGGTATATGATTATTGTGCGAGAGCCTTTGAATTCTATAAACAGTTTCCCAATCATAATACCGAAGTTTTTAAAGATCTGGTATTTAATGATTCTCCTTTTCTGGAAAGGGTTTCACAATTCAGTAAAGAACTATGTGACAAAGATTTTCAGTTGGTAACAAAAAATAACCGTTCCAACTATGAAGTTTTTGACATTCACGTAGTGACTGATGAACCGGATAAAAAAATACTGGAATCCCAGGAATTCTGGAATCTTTTATTTAAAACAGGTGGAACTGGAGAGGAGCATTTTGTGAACCAACTCAGTACACAAATCTATTTTTTCAAAAAAATAGACAACACCTGGAAAATCTGGGACAATTACAATCCGGATGCAGGAATGCTCAACCGAAAGATAGAAACCGTATCATAATAAGAAAGCCGCAGAGATAATCTGCGGCTTTCATGTTCGAAATATTTTTTTCTCACTTGTTTTTTGTTCTACAAATGTAGTCAGCTTATTTCAAACATAAGAAACTTAAATATACTTAAGTGAACACTTCTTGAACTTTATGTTAAATATATTCAATGAATCAACGGTAATATTTTCGCTATATCCAAGAATTTTGTAATTTGCATACCAATAAAATAAAAGTAAAAGAAAAAATATGTCAACACTTACATTTGCCGAGAAGATTGCTCAAGCAGAGAATTTCTTACCGATCAACGGTACAGATTACATTGAGTTTTATGTAGGAAATGCAAAACAGGCGGCCCACTATTACAAAACCGCTTTTGGTTTTCAGTCTGTAGCATATGCGGGTCCTGAAACAGGAGTAAGAGACCGCGCATCTTATGTGCTTCAACAGGGAAAAATCAGATTGGTACTTACCACAGGGCTTAAATCTGACTCTTCTATCAGCGAACACGTAAAAAAACATGGTGACGGAGTAAAAATTTTGGCACTTTGGGTAGATGACGCGTATGCAGCATTCGAAGAAACAACTAAAAGAGGTGGTAAGCCTTATTTAGAGCCTGTAACTTTAACTGATGAGCATGGTGAGGTAAGAATGTCCGGTATCTATACGTACGGAGAAACTGTTCACATGTTTATAGAAAGAAAGAATTACAATGGTGCTTTCATGCCAGGGTATGAGAAATGGGAAAGTGCCTACCAACCTGAAGAAGCTGGTTTACTGTATGTAGATCACTGCGTAGGAAATGTAGACTGGAACAGAATGGTCCCTACTGTAGAATGGTATGAAAAAGTAATGGGATTTGTGAACATCCTTTCTTTTGACGACAAACAGATCAACACAGAATATTCTGCATTGATGTCTAAAGTAATGTCAAACGGAAACGGATATGCAAAATTCCCTATCAACGAACCTGCAGAAGGCAAAAAGAAATCTCAGGTAGAAGAATATCTTGATTTCTATGAAGGTGAAGGAGTACAGCACATTGCTGTAGCAACAAAAGACATTATCCATACTGTAACCGAGCTTAAAAAGCGTGGTGTAGAATTCCTCTCTGCTCCACCAGAAGCTTATTACGACATGGTTCCTCAAAGAGTTGGCCATATTGATGAAGATCTTAAAAAACTTCAGGACTTAGGTATACTTATTGATCATGATGAAGAAGGGTATCTATTACAGATCTTTACCAAGCCTGTAGAAGACCGTCCTACTCTATTCTTCGAAATCATTGAAAGACATGGTGCACAGAGTTTTGGTGCCGGAAACTTCAAAGCATTGTTCGAAGCATTAGAAAGAGAGCAGGAAAGAAGAGGAAATCTTTAATTTTACAATCAGAAATAGTAAGTTTTGTCAGGATGCAAGGTTCTGACAAAACTTTTTTATAAAACACAGCATAATGAGAAAACTTTTAATTGGAATTTTATTCTTTGGAACCTTAGGCGTAAAAGCACAATACGGATCACTGAATGCAATTCTGGACAGACTTGAAGCAAGAAGAGGTATCAATCAGAATCTTGAAAAGGTAGATATCAACAACAAAAAGTTTGTTTTCATTAAAGATGAAGCAGACCACACAGAAAGAGATTTTATTGTTATTAAAGGAAACAGTGCAACCTATGTAGAGGTTTTTGATGATAAAGCCACTGGTGAAAGCAGTTCTAATGTCTTTACCGGCGATATTGTCAGAAAAAAGAACATCGTTTCTTTGCGGGCAGATGTACTTGAAGGTAAAAAAATCCCGATGCCTGTTACAAAAACGTTATTGCTTACTCAACAGGACAATATCCTCTATCTTATCGATGTCAATACCAGAGACCGATGGATTGATGAAGCCTCTTACTCAAAAAAGGCAAAATAAACATCTTGGGGAACGTTTCTCAGGATGATATTTTAATCTAACTAAAATCTAAACTTATGAAATCATTTGTAGACTATTCCTCAAATTCGGATTTTTCTATACATAATATTCCTTTCGGAGTGGCAGTATTCAACAAGGAATACATCGGATGCTGCACAAGAATCGGAGATCAGGTTATTGATCTTGCTACCCTTTACGACCTTGGCTATTTTGAAGATATTGAAGGCTTAAATGACAATGTTTTTGAAGCCTACACCATCAATGAATTTATTGAATTAGGTAAACCAGTTACCAACGCGGTTCGTATCAAAATTCAATCTTTATTACAGGAAGGTTCTGCATTATCAAAAGACCAGAAAACAATTGAAGAGGCTTTCTATGACCTTGATAAGGTAAAAATGATGATGCCGGTTCACATTCCAAACTATACAGATTTCTACAGTAGCATTGAACATGCTACCAATGTAGGAAAAATGCTCCGTGATCCTGCGAATGCATTATTCCCTAACTGGAAACACTTACCGGTAGGTTACCATGGAAGAGCATCCTCAATCGTTGTTTCCGAAACGGAAATCAACCGTCCGAAAGGTCAGACGAAACCTGCTGATGCAGACAAACCTGTTTTCGGACCTTGCAAGCAATTGGATTTTGAACTGGAAATGGCTTTCATCATCAACAGAAATACGGAGATGGGAGAAAGTATTTCTACTCAGGATGCTGAAGAAGCAATCTTCGGAATGGTGATCTTCAATGACTGGTCTGCAAGAGATATCCAGGCATGGGAATATGTTCCTCTAGGGCCATTCCTTGCGAAAAACTTCGGTTCATCTATTTCTCCATGGGTCGTTACCCTTGAAGCTTTAGAACCATTCAGAACTGGTTCTCCTACACAGGATCCTGAAGTTTTAGAATATTTAAAATTTGAAGGTGACAAAAACTATGATATCAACCTTGAGGTGTATATCCAACCTGAAAATGGGGAAGAAAACTTAATCTGTGAAAGCAACTATAAGCACATGTACTGGAATATGGCCCAGCAACTGGCTCACCACACCGTAAACGGTTGTAATGTAGAAGTAGGTGATATGTATGCAAGTGGAACCATCTCAGGAAGTGATCCAAAATCTTTCGGTTCTATGATGGAATTAACCTGGAGAGGGCAGAATCCTTTATCATTAAGCAATGGGGAAGAAAGAAAATTCATTGAAGATAATGATACGGTTACCATGAAGGCATGGGCTGAAAAAGAGGGTGTGAGAATAGGTTTCGGTGAAGTTACCGGTAAAATTATTCCAACACTTTAAATAATTTAACCACAAAAGTCACAAAAGAATTTATGGTTACACAGTCCTATTTAACTGATTTAACCTATAAGATAAACGGCGCCTGCATAGAAATTCACAAAATTCTGGGCCCCGGTTTATCAGAAAGCGTATACCATAAATGTTTGGAAGAAGAATTCAGATTAAGAAATATAAATTTTAAATCTGAACTTAAAGTTCCTGTACATTATAAAGGAAAAGAAATTAATTGTGATTTCTTTTGTGACTTTTTAGTTGAAGATTTAATTGTGATTGAACTCAAATCAGTTACACAATTAAATGATATTCATAGAACCCAACTTCTAAACTATATCAACTTAATGAAGAAACCCAAAGGCATCCTAGTGAATTTTAACGTAAAGAATCTTTATCATGACGGACAGGAAACTTTCGTCAATAAATATTACGATATGCTTTTTTGATCTTTAAAGATTAAAACTACTCACCTAAAAACTTTTGTGACTTTTGTGGTTTTATCATTTTTACAGTTAACTAAAATATGAAAACAGTAATTCCCTCCGAACTAACTTCCGTACAACTTCAGACCATTATGCAGACTGCCGTTTCACCGCGTCCTATTGCATTGGCTTCTACGGTGGATAAAGACGGAAACAATAATTTATCTCCATTCAGTTTTTTCAATATGTTCAGTACGGTTCCTCCGATTCTGATCTTTTCACCATCGAGGAGGGTGCGTGACAATACAACAAAACATACTCTTGAAAATGTATTGGAAGTATCGGAAGTAGTGATTGGAACAGTCAATTTCCCGATTGTACAGCAGATATCTTTAGCTTCTACAGAATATGAAACAGGAATTAATGAGTTTGTAAAGTCTGGACTTACCATGAAAGATGCTGATCTGGTGAAACCCAAACTGATTGAGGAATGTCCTGTAAACTTTGAATGTAAAGTTTTAGAGGTGAAATCTTTAGGAGACCAAGGTGGAGCAGGAAATCTTGTCATCTGTGAGGTTCAGAAAATTCATATCAGAGAAGAATACCTGAATGAAGCGGGAAATCTGGATCAGCAAAAGCTTGATATGGTAGCCCGTTTAGGAAGCAACTGGTATTCCAGAAGTAATGAAAACAGTCTTTTTGAAGTTCCAAAACCATTGGTAACAAAAGGAATTGGATTTGATCTTTTGCCGGATGATATCAAATACAGCAAAGTATTTACAGGAAACGATCTGGGAATGCTTGCTAATGTTGAGGTATTGCCTTTAGGAGAATATCATTCGGATGAGAATGTTCATCAGGATGCTCAAAAATTATTACTGGAAAGTAAAATTGAAGAAGCCTGGAAGATTTTAATAAGATAATATGAATGCAGCGTATTCTGAATGTCCGCTAGACAAAGATAAAAAGGCTACCATTCTCACTCCAACAAGTGAAATGATAACAATAAAAAACTTCAGAAGCCTTTTAAAATTAGTAAGAAAATAATGCAATATAAAATAGGCTGCCTCACTTTTGAGACAGCCTATTTTGTATTTTTAATAGGTTAATAGCCTTAATTTTTATTTTGATTTTAAAGCATCTGTTACTGTGATTTTTCCCTTTTCTGCAAAGTCTGTTACTTTACTGTTTTTATCAATGGAAACGTTCAGGTTATCATTTTTAGAATCATAATACATGTAGGTAGCATATCCCGGGCAATCGTGTTGTTTACATCCGTGAAGTTTATAAATCCCGTTATCAGATACGATAGGTCCTTCTACATCGAAGTTTTTCACCATTTCATCATATTCTTTTCCAACGAGCTTTTTCACTCTTTCAGCAAAGCTTTTATCTTCAAATAATTTAATATCATGAGGGTACTTTCCTTCATTTTTGGTAATTGCTTCAATGGTAGCAGCTGTAGAAGGAGCTGCAGCAGCTACTGAATCTGTCTTTGGAGCCACAGTAGAATCTTTTGTCATTACTGTAGCCAGTGTGTCTGTACTTACAGAAGACTGGATTGGAGTTTCTTTTTTACAGGAAACAACAGCTCCCAATAATAACAATGCAATACTGCCTGTAATAACTTTTTTCATAATAATATTTAGTATGGTGGTTAATATAATACAACGTAATTTCAGCCGTTTTATTTTAGATTCTTTCCTGTATTCAGCACTTACAAAACGGTAATTTTCCTTTTTCTATAAACTCATTGATCTTTCCATCCTCAATCAGCACAAAGAACTGTGCCGAAAAATATCAATCTTTTCATCAGACCTCTATTTTATGTTTTTATTTAAAAAATCAATGCACTTTTCTGTTACCGTATCCAGATCCTTTGGCAAATCGGGATCTGTCCAGGGTTCTTTTGCTCCAAAGGTATGATTTCCGTTTTCAATAAGAAAAAGCTCTGAATTCGGATTAAGAATATGAAGATGTTCTGCATGCTTTGCATTTACAGCTTCGTCTTCTGTTCCATGGATAATCAGCATATAAGCCTTAGCCATTTCCGCAGCCCGTTCTACATCAAAGCGGTGTATATTCTGTTCATAATCTTCATAAAACTGATAGTAATGGGGCATTTCCTGATTTGTACGGCCATTCAGGGCATAATAAACGCCTTCCTTTTTCCAGTTTTCAAAAGAATCACCTGTTGGAAAGCGGTCTAGCGTATCTACACTAGCCAGCGTAATCAATCCGTTGATCCTTTCGTCTTCAAAAGTTTTGATAATAGAGATGCCTCCTCCCCTGCTGTGTCCTATCAGGATTACTTTTTCATGATCTACATGCGGGTCCTGGATAAAATGGTCGATAACAACCCCCAAATCAGACAGTTCTTTTGTATAATTATTATTTCCAAAAGCCTCAAGATCAGCAAAATCATGAGGGGCATCTACCGTTGTTCCGTTATGGGAAAAATTAAATTTCACAAAGAAAAAACCGGCCTTGGCAAACATTTCAGCCATTAAATCCCATGCTCCCCAGTCTTTATAGCCTTTATACCCATGCACAAAAACGACTAAAGGCAGTTTTTTTTGAGTGTCATTATAAAAAGCATCAGCAAGAAAACCTTTTGTTTCCTTATTTTCTAAATAAATATTCTTTTCACTAATCAAATTCATAAAATAATTGGCTTTTATTCAATATTCTTTATATTTAGAATACTAATTTTAATTGAAATTTATGAAAAAAACTCTACTCTTTTTATTTTTAATTGCGTTTTCTGACATCTTTAGTCAGACCAGCAAAAAAGTCTTCTTTATTGGGAATAGTTATACCTATTTTAACGACTTACCCACTTTAATCCAAGATATTGCCCAATCTACAGGGGATATTCTGGAACACCAAAGCCAGACTCCCGGAGGTTCAACTCTTCAACAGCATGTTAACAGTACTACAGTAACAACTCTCATGCAGGGAAATTGGGACTATGTGGTATTACAGGAACAAAGCCAGCTTCCTTCTTTTACAGATCAGCAGGTGCAAAACTTAGTGTATCCTTATGCAGCCCAGCTTTCAGACCTTATTAAAAGTACAAACGGGTGTGGCAATGTTATTTTCTATCTGACATGGGGACGTAAAAACGGAGATGATTCCCGTTGTAATGTACAGCCTTCAGTTTGTACTTATGAGGGAATGGATGATTTGATTTCTCAACATTATATTGAAATGGCAAAAATGAATGAAGCCTTATTGTCTCCCGTAGGTAAGGTTTGGCGGACAATCAGACAGCTGGATCCGGCAATGGAGCTTTATGATCAGGACAAATCACATCCCAGCTATATAGGCTCAATGGCAGCAGCATATACATTTTATGCAGTTATATTTAAAAAAGATCCTACCCTTGCTCCTTATAACGGAAACCTTACTGCAGCAGAAGCACAGTTCATCAAAAATACGGTAAAGGATGTTGTTTATGATTCAATGGATACCTGGAATATCCCTTCCAATGATGTATACAGCAGATTCAAATATGAATTCACAGGAGGCTTTACAGTAAAGTTTACCAACAAATCTAAAAATGCAACAACCTATTTATGGGATTTTGGAGACGGAACAACTTCTACCCTGGAGAATCCTGAGCACACATATTCTGCTCAAGGAAATTACAATGTACAGCTTACAACCAATGCCTGTGGAGGCAATAGTACCAAAACCAAACTATTAACCCTCGGCAGCCTTAGTACAAAAGAAACAGACATAGAAGATCCTGCTCAGATCTATCCTAATCCAACACAAAACTTTATTACTATTATCACCAGAAAGAAAGCAGAGATCCTTTCTCTTACTGATGCCAGCGGAAGAATGGTATCTTATCTTCTGAATACAACAGATTCAGGATATACTGTACAGCTCCATCATTTATCTGCCGGAGTTTATTTTTTAAAGTATAAAACAGGAGAAAAAGAATTCACTAAAAAAATTATTAAAAAATAACCTTATTTTTGCTTCATGCAGAATTTAAGAACAGTAACTGTAATGCGTTACATTCTGCCATTAAGAGAGGGAGGTTCACTTCCTGCTCTGGCAGAAGCTGATGATGATTTTAAATATGTCTTAAAATTCCGTGGCGCCGGTCATGGAGTTAAAATGCTCATCTCCGAATTTATAGGAGGAAGGATTACAGAGGCTTTAGGATTAAAGATTCCTGAGCTGGTTTTTGTAAATCTTGATGCAGACTTCGGCAGGACGGAAGCTGATGAAGAGATACAGGATCTGCTCAAGTTTTCTGAGGGGCTTAATCTCGGTTTACATTATCTCTCCGGCTCTATCACCTATGATCCCGGAGTAAGTGTTGACCCGCTTCTGGCCTCAAAAATCGTTTGGCTGGATGCATTTATTACCAATATCGACCGTACCTATAAGAACGCAAATATGCTGATGTGGCATAAGGAACTCTGGATCATTGATAACGGAGCTTCGTTCTATTTCCACCATTCATGGCAGAATTTTGACGCGGCAGCAAAGACTCCGTTCAAATATGTGAAAGACCATGTTCTTCTTACCAAGGCCAAAATGCTGGATGAAGCGGATCAGTTTGCACATGAGGTACTGAATGAAATACTTTTCAGGGATATTGTCAATGCTATTCCTGAGGACTGGCTACATTGGAATGATGCCGATGAAACTCCTGATGAGATCCGTGAAATTTATTTTCAGTTCATGAAAACCCGACTGGAAAATTCTCAAATCTTTTTAAACGAAGCTAAAAATGCAAGAGGATAAAATATATGAATACGCGGTAATACGCTTGGTACCAAAGGTTGAAAGAGAAGAGTTTTTCAATATCGGACTTGTGATGTTTTCTAAAAAGGAAAAATTCATACGGGTAGAATTCTATTTATGTCCTGATAAATTCAAGCTAATGCACAGCAAACTGGATTATGATGATGTCATCCAAAACCTTGAAAGTTTTCAGAAAATAGCTAATGGCGATAAAGAGGGCGGACCTATTGCTCTGTTTGATATTCCTGAACGTTTCCGATGGCTGACTGCTGTAAGAAGTGCTGTTGTACAAACTTCAAGACCTCATCCGGGGAAATCTAAAGACTTAAATACTACTTTTGGTAAACTTTTTGAGGAGTTAGTAAAATAACATACTTCTTAAAAAAGTTCTTATGAAATCATCTATAAACAACATATCAATCAACAGGTTTTTTACAAACCTGTTTTTTGTTTTATTTTTAAGCTTTTCCAGTTCATTTTTTTCACAATCTTTTTCACAAGGACCGCCTCCTAAAACTCCTCGTGTAAAAAGTATCCTACTTCCGGAAATCACAGCGCTTACCGAAAATATTGTATACAAAACCAATAAAAAAGGAAATCCCATTGCATTGGATCTTTATATGCCGAAAAATATTTCTGCTGAAAAAATCCCCGTATTAATCTATGTACATGGTGGTGGCTGGATAGAAGGTGATAAAGTGATTCATGCAGATGATTATGTGGAAACAACCATAAAAAAACTCACCCCAAAGCAATATGCCATTATCAGCATCAATTACACACTTCTTAACGACAATACCCATTTCCCACTCCCTTTGGAAGACACTAAAGATGCCGTAAGATGGGTTAGAAAAAATGCGGAGAAGTATAATTTTGACACTAATAATATTGGTCTTTTCGGAGCTTCTGCCGGAGCACATCTTTCACTGTTGGCAGCCTATACGCCCGACAATACTTTTATTGGAAGTCAGGAACTTTCTTGTTATTCTCCAAAAGTAAATTATGTGATTGATCATTATGGTCCCGCAGATCTGAATAAGCTTTTCCATACCGGGCTGGGTACAATTCCTGTTTCTATGATAAAAATGATGTCCAAAAAGATTGTTAGTCTGCAGCAGGGACTCGTAAAAGGAATTTCCGGCTATGATCTGAATAAAGACCAGCAAAGAGCTATAGATTATTTAAAAACAGTTTCTCCTGTTAATTATGCTTCAGAAGGTGTTCCTACTTTAATTGTACAGGGAAATAAAGATAAAGTGGTTCCTTTAAGCCAGGCCAAAAAACTACACAGGAAATTAAAAAGAGAAAAAATACAGACTTCTTTACTTATTATTGAAAACGGGGTTCATAGCTTTTCAACCACAGATAAAGAGACTCTGGATAAAATGACCCATCAGATGGTTGATTTTATTATCTCCCAAAAGAAATAATATACATCTTCTAAGATAAAACATACACAAACACCTGTAAATAAAATATTTAAATTAATACCAAACAACAAATATGCTAGATTGATATACATATTCATATTTTTTACCTGAAAATAATTACCTTGGCTATTGTTTACATTATTTACAATAAAACAATATTCTAATTATTTATTCATTAAAAAAAATAAGAAATATGGATTCTTTAAACAATATCAATGCGCTTACCCTCATATTTGTTTCTGTTCTTATTTTCGCGATAGCTTACCGCTTTTATGGTATTTTTATCGCCAATAAAGTTCTTAGACTTAATGATGAAAATATGACTCCCGCTGTAGAATTTGCAGATGGTAAAGATTATGTAGCAACGAATAAAAATGTACTCTTTGGGCATCATTTTGCTGCTATCGCAGCAGCCGGACCACTAGTAGGACCTGTTCTCGCTGCACAGTTCGGATATCTTCCCGGCGCACTATGGATCTTAATAGGCTGCGTACTGGGAGGTGGAGTTCATGATATGGTTGTCCTCTTTGCCTCCGTGAGGCATAAAGGCCAAAGCCTTGCGACTATTGCTTCAAAAGAAATTGGAAAAGCAACAGGAACAGTAGCAGGTTTTGCGATCCTCTTTATCCTGGTTCTTACACTGGCAGGTTTATCTTTGGCATGCATCAATGCAATGCATGAAGCTTCGTGGTCTCTTTTTACCGTAGTGATTACCATGCCTATTGCCATCATTATGGGATTGATCATGCGCTATAAAAAAAACAGTGTTCTGTTTGCAAGTATCTTAGGAGGTATTCTATTGATTGCCGGAATTATCGGAGGTCATGGACTGATGCAGAATCCAACCATGAATAATTTATTTTCATGGAATATTAAAACAATTTCCATTGCCATTCCGTTGTATGGTTTTATTGCTTCCGTATTACCGGTATGGCTTCTTTTAGTTCCAAGGGATTACCTTTCCACTTATTTAAAAATAGGAACTATTATTATGCTGGCTATCGGGGTAATTGTTATACATCCTACGGTGCAGATGCCTGCTATCACAGCTTTTGTAAACGGTGGAGGCCCCATTATAGGAGGCCCGGTACTTCCTTTTATTTTTATTGTTATTGCCTGTGGAGCAATTTCCGGATTCCATGCTGTAATTGCTACGGGGACCACGCCCAAAATGCTGAATAAAGAAAGAGAAATTCTTTTCGTAGGCTACGGAGCTATGCTTGTAGAAGGTTTTGTAGCATTAATGGCCCTTATTGCCGCCTGTACATTAATGCCTGGGGATTATTTTGCCATCAATACCCCAAAAGAGGCTTATGATTCATTCCTTGCCACTCATCCTTCTCTACACGGTGTAGATATTGATTACTATTCACAGAAAATTGGAATTGACCTCTATGGCAGAACAGGAGGTGCCGTATCCCTTGCCGTTGGGATGGCTCATATCTTCAATAAAATCCCATATATGGATCAGCTGACTGCTTATTGGTATAATTTTGCGATTATGTTTGAGGCTGTTTTTATCCTTACTGCTATTGATGCAGGAACAAGGGTGGGCCGTTTCTTTTTGCAGGAAATGCTGGGATCTGTAGTTCCAAAATTTAATGATAAAAACTGGATTCCCGGAATCATCATCAGCAGTCTTCTTTTCACTTTTGCCTGGGGATATCTGGTGTATACAGGGAATGTAAACAGTATCTGGCCGTTATTCGGAATCAGTAATCAGTTATTGGCGGCCTGTGGACTTATTGTCTGTACAACGATGCTGATAAGAATGAACAGGGGAAAGTATGCATTGTGTTCAGCTATTCCCGGCGTGTTTATGGCCATCATTACATTCTGGGCCGGTTATATTCAGGTAACCTCTATTTATAT
This sequence comes from Chryseobacterium sp. MYb328, assembly GCF_037572595.1. Taxonomy (NCBI): domain Bacteria; kingdom Pseudomonadati; phylum Bacteroidota; class Flavobacteriia; order Flavobacteriales; family Weeksellaceae; genus Chryseobacterium; species Chryseobacterium sp. MYb328. The sequence continues at coordinate 39,918 of NZ_JBBGZQ010000001.1, forward strand.
TCCCAAAGGGCAGTATTTACTTGCCGCATTGGCAGCAACAGCAATGGTTCTTATGCTGATTGTATTTATAGGTGCTTTCAGAAAGTGGTATCAGTTACTGCAAATTAACAAAACAGAGATTGATCATTATGGAGAACCGGTGAAAGAACTGGTAGAGAGATAATAGGCTTTCTACAAAATCCATTAAAGGTTTTTGCTTCCTCTGATAATTTTTATACATTTGTTTTGCTTTAGGGGTATTCTGAAAAGAATTGAGAGAGTCCCTTTGAACCTGATACGGCTTACACCGACGTAGGGAAAAGCAAAATGACATGATTTCTTGATGTCTTTTGTTCCGGATTTTTTCCTAAAGCTATTTTTATTCTTAATCATAACAATGGAAAAAAATCTTTGGGAACAAGTTCAACTTGTACGACAAAAGTCTCCTCTTGTTCATAATATAACCAACTATGTAGTGATGAACAATACGGCCAATGCTCTTTTGGCTGCAGGAGCTTCTCCGATTATGGCACACGCCCACTCTGAAATCAAAGACATGATCAATATAGCCCATTCGGTGGTTATTAATATTGGCACCCTTGATGAATACTGGGCTGAATCTATGCTTATAGCTGCTGAAACTGCTGATACCCTCCATAAACCATGGGTATTGGATCCGGTAGGTGCAGGAGCGACTTCTTTTCGTGATCAGATATTGCATCAGCTGTTACAATTCCATCCTACAGTGATCAGAGGTAATGCTTCTGAGATTATTGCACTCGCTAAAACCAATACAACAGCAACCAAAGGTGTAGACAGCACCGCAGCAAGTAATGATGCTGTTGAAGCCGCCCAAATCCTGGTTAATCAATACAACACTATTGTATGTATTTCGGGTGAAACGGATATTATCCTGAGCCGAGATCAATCTATACAGATCAAAAACGGACATGCTCTCATGACCAAAGTAACGGGTCTGGGATGTTCTGCAACAGCTTTAATCGGCGCATTCATAGGTATTGCGGAAGATAAAGTATCAGGTACCGCCGCTGCAATGTCGTTATTGGGAATAGCAGGCGAACTGGCTGTTTGTGAAAGCAAAGGTCCGGGCAGTCTTCAAGTCAACTTGATAGATAAGCTATACAACATTACCGAAAAGGAATTTACCAACCATTTAGAAATTGAAATATCATGAGTATCAATACTTTTCCTTACTCATTATACCTTGTGATTTCTGAAGCAGATTGTATGGGGAAAAATTTTCTGAAAGTCGCAGAACAGGCAATCTTAGGGGGTGTGGATATGATACAGCTTCGTGAAAAAAATGACAGCACTGAAGTCTTCCTTCAAAAAGCTCTGCAGCTTATTGAAATTACAGATAAATATGGTGTTCCTCTTATCATCAACGATAATATCACCGTTACTGAAAAAGTAAATTCAGCTGGAATACATGTTGGCAACAGTGATGCAACTCCTCAGGATCTAAGACAACGACCTTTGATCAACAATAAAATAATTGGATATTCTATAGAACATCTGGCTCAGCTTGACAATGAACAAACTGCTGCAGCCGACTATCTGGGAATAAGTCCTGTTTTTAAAACAAAAACCAAAACAGATACTGTTATAGAATGGGGACTGGAAGGCATTACTCAAATCAGACAGATTACGAAAAAACCTTTGGTCGCAATAGGAAATATTCATCTTGAAAACGCTAGAGCTGTCATCAGCGCCGGAGCAGATTGTCTTGCCGTAGTTTCTGCAATATGCAGTGCTGCTGATCCCCAAAAAGCAGCGTATGAATTAAAAAATGAAATTGTAAAATGAAAAAATACAAATACCCTTCAGTATTAACTATTGCAGGTTTCGATGGAAGCGGCGGTGCCGGTATCCAGGCTGATATTAAAACAGCTTCTGCTTTAGGCTGCTTTTCAACATCAGTATTAACGGCCTTGCCTGTACAAAACACACAAGGAGTACGAAAAATATATCCTATTCCTGTAGAAGCAGTTGCCGATCAAATAAAAGCAATTCTGGACGACATTGTTCCTGATGCTATAAAAATTGGAATGGTTCATACGCCTCAACTCGTAGAGACCATTGTTTCCACATTGGCAACATACCCTAAAATACCTATTGTCTTTGACCCTGTAATGGTGGCCACCAGCGGGCATCGTTTAATTGAAGAAGAAACCATCACAGCACTCACAACATTACTTTTTCCCATTGCTGATGTGATCACTCCCAATATGGATGAGGCTTCCATTTTAGCAGATATGAAAGTAGAAACGCTGGAAGATTTATACACTGCCGGAAAAAAAATCAAAAAACTGGGATGTAAAACAATTCTCCTTAAAGGTGGTCATCAGGAAACCTCAACCATTACTTCCCTCTTCTATGATGAACACGAGAATTTTCATTCTTTTGAAACAATAAAATTTAATACCAATAATACCCACGGTTCAGGCTGTACACTATCATCTGCTATTGCCGCCTATATTGCTCAGGGTAAGTCCCTTTACGAGGCAGTTTCTCTGGGACAGCAATACATTTACCAAGCCATTGAAAACGGAATAGATGTACAAACAGGTCATGGAAACGGACCGTTGAACCACTTTTTTAATCCTCAAAAACTTATCAAAAATGAAATGGTCTGAACAAACTTGGAACGCAATAGAAAAACATTATCAATCTATCCTTGATATGCCTTTTATCAAAGAGCTATCTGATGGTACCCTACCACAAGATAAATTCCGTTTTTATATGGCTCAGGATTCTTTATATCTGGAACATTTTGGAAGAACGCTTTCCCTTATAGCAGCAAAGATTACTGATCTTCAGGATGTACTTACTTTTATACGTTTCGCTGAAAATGCCATTGTAGTAGAAAATGCTCTGCATGAATCTTACTTCAAAGATTTTGGTTTAAGTGACAAAGGGGTTTTAGAACCTGCCTGCCATCATTATATTCACTTTCTGAGAAGCACGGCAGCTCTGGAATCTGTGGAAATTGCAGTTGCTGCAGTTCTCCCTTGCTTCTGGATTTATCGTGAGGTTGGAAATTATATTTATGAGATTCAAAATACGGTGAACAACCCGTATGAAAAATGGATTGCTACGTATGCAGGAGAAGAATTTTCAGCAGCAGTGGATGAAGCTATTGCCATCTGCGATAAAATTGCTAAAAACAGTACCGAAGAAACCAAAAATAAAATGACAGAAGCCTTTATTACTGCATCAAGAATGGAATATCAATTCTGGGAAGCGGCTTATGATTTGAAGACCTGGAAGTAAGGAAGCTGGAGAATGGAAGTTATTGAAATCACTACTATTGCCTGGGGATTCTTTTACAGATGATTCATAATATTAGTAGTTACCATAATAAAAAACGGAACCCATTCCAGGTTCCGTTTTTTATACATTTCAATTTTGATTAAAAATTGAAATTAAGTCTTGTGAATACATACCGTCCATTCTGCCCAAACTGTGAAGTGGAACGTGAGTAAATAAACTGATCGTTGTTACTTGAAGCCGGCAGGTTTTTGGTAGGATAAATATCAAACAGGTTATTAACCCCTACAGTCAATCCTATATTTTTAGTAAACTGATAGGCCGCAGAAATATCAGTAATGATTTTATCTCCTATCGTCTGGTGTTCATTAAATCCAATAATTCCATCTCCGTTAGCATCAAGAACATCTGCTCCTGTCACTTTTCCAAAATACGTATTTCTAAGATAGAAACTTGCACCCTTCCATGTAAGCATATGAGAAAGACTTGCTTTCACTCTAGGAACAGCCTCTTCAAGATAAATTCTAGATTTTTCAGAGAAATAAACTTTTTCAAGAGCTGGAGATTTCAACAGCCCTGCTGAATGAATCTCTCCTACCTGCTTAGTCTGATTTAAATTGATCCCAAAACTATTATCCAGTTTTATACCTGAGAATCGTGCATTATGTGAAATAACGATATCCAGCCCTTTTGTTTCCGTATCAATAGCATTGGTGAAAAACTGAGCTGCATTAACGTTTAATTTATCAAACTCTATCTGAGCTTCACCAGGTACATCTTTTCTTAAAAACTGATCAGTAAGAATGATTCTGTTATCAATTTTAGTAAAATATCCGTCTGCTGTGAAGGTCAAATTCACAGATGGAATTTTATATGTAAATCCTAAACTGGCAGATTTTGAAGTTTCCTGCTTCAATTTTGGGATATTCAGCTGTGCTGCCAATTGAGAATCATTGCTGTATGTTCCCACTTCAAGAAGCTGACCTCCTGTAAACAATGTAGAAGTAACATTATAATAAATCTGGTGAATAGATGGAGCCCTGAATCCTGTAGATCCTGCAAATCTCACATTGAAATTAGGAGCAACCTTGATTCTTGATGCTAATTTATAGTTAAATGTAGATCCAAAATCTGAATAGTTTTCATACCTCGCCGCTGCATCCACCAATAACCAGTTCGTAAAGTTCAATTCTACATCGGCATAGGCTGCCAGTGATTGTCTGTTTTTGTTTACTGCATTTTCAGGTCTGAATCCACTGAATACTTGTGAACCTCCCGGAAGAGAAGCTCCAAAGAAATCTGTAGGTCGTTGGGTAGCATTGTTCCAAGGATTTCCCAAGACATCATAAGTGGTATAAGACGCTTCTTCACCAGCCGTCATTTTAAAGTTTTCAAAGCGGTGCTCCCCTCCAAATGCCACATTCAATCCTTCCAGGACATCATACTTTTTAGAGAAATCTAAATTGATCGTGTTTTGGGTAAATCTTAATCCCCCAGCATCAAATTCATTAGGAGAAGCAAATCTTAAAGAAGTATTCCCCGTATTTCTGATATTGTAGGTAAAAGAGTTCTGTCCGAAAGTATTACTGAAATCAATATTCCAACCTTCCCATTTTCCTTTAATACCTGCTGCTAGTGAGATATCCTGAATATCAGTTCCGATCTGTGGCAGATAACCATTAGGGTATAAACCTGTAAAAGTTCTGCTTTCTCTCGGTCTTCTGTAAAATCCTCCGGAAACACCATGTCTTAAACTATATCCACCAAAAGTATACACTTTCCAGTTATCACTTACAGGAACCTCAGCATTAATAAAAAGCTGATGATTATTAAGCTTAGACTGGCCTACCTGCATGTTGAAATCTTTTCTGGTAAGACCTCTGTACGCCAGTTCCTGATCGGTAACATCAAAGTTTAATAAAGACTGAAGCCCTTTCTGAATAACATTTCCTGCTCCATCTTTTATATCCTGAATAGTAGTTGCTCCTTGTATACCAGACAATTGGCCAGGAGTAAAATAATTTACCCCTTGAGCATACTGATGCACATAATCGATAATTTGCTGCGAATTGGGGGTATTATTGATATTACTAAACAGAGAAGAAAGGTTCACCCCATCTTTCAATGCACGCTGTTCGATAGCGTTGTAAGCATTATAGATTGCTCCTGATTCTGTTCCTGCTCTATAAGTAGGATTTCTGAACTGTGAGGACCAGGTAATATTGAAAAAACCGCCTTTGGTTCCGATCTTATTTCCATAATTCAGGTCCAGCTGAATATTCTGTCCGTCAAAATCTCCGGTATGATCATTGGCTGCAGGCGTTAAATTTCCACCATAGCTGATCTGGCCGGTTAATTTTCCGGTATCTCTTTTTAATTCAAGATTCATTACCCCTGCAATGGCATCAGAACCATATTGTGCAGCAGCTCCATCTCTTAAGACTTCAATTCTGTTCAGGGCAAAGGAAGGAATGGCATTTAAATCGGTTCCTACCGTTCCTCTTCCCGGTGTTCCATTCACATTGACCAACGCAGAAGTGTGTCTTCTTTTTCCGTTAACCAAAACTAATACCTGATCAGGTCCTAATCCTCTCAGCTGGGCAGGATCCAAATGATCCGTTCCGTCAGAATTGGTTTGAACCGTAGAAGTAAAAGAGGGGGCAATGGCATTCAAAATTTGTCCGATACTAGACTGTGGAAGCACCACCGAAGCTTCCTTCAGGTTAAATACATCTACAGGAACCGGACTGTCTGCTTTTGATCGTGCACCAGCTCTGGATCCCAGGATCACCACTTCTTCTACTTTATTGGTTTGAGTACTGTCTTTTTTTGTATTACTGTCTTTCTCCTGTCCGTAGGTAAAAACTCCCAGAAAAAAGAGAACAGAAGCGGAAAGAATAGTTTTTTTATTTCTCATATCATTTCGTCAATTTGATTAGATATTTATGTTTTTTGCAGGTGCAAATGTAAAGCATATTTATTAGTCCACAAAATCAATAGACTTTGTTTTTGTAAAAAATGATCATCGTTTCTTTCTATCCCTTATTTAAAATTACTGTTTTTTTAAATACATGGCGGAAATTCTCCATAAAAAAACGGATTCATGTTTTTTGAATCCGTTTTTAAATTTTATAAAATATATCTCTGTCTGAGAAACTCTACTTTAAGAGATCTTTGTAAGCTTAGCATATTTCAGGATCAGGTTTTTCTCTCCTTCATGTATGAATACCACTTTTGCTTTGATATTCTGAGGATCTGTCCCATCAAGGAAAGCAACTTCTCCGATACCAAAACGGTCGTGTCTTACTTTATCACCCACTTCAATATCCTGAGAAGAGGCACCGCTTGGATTAATGATCTTGGCAGTACTTACCGGTTTCAGTTTTCTTACTTCCGGAGCAGGTTTGGAATCGTCTCCCTTATTAATCGACTTTTTCTCTACCTTTTTAAAAGCTTTCACTTCAGAAGGATGTTCATCAAAAATATTGGATTTTACTCCTGAATTATTGATAAACCTCTTTTCCAGTGCAGGATTAAGGAATTCTATATATTCATCATCAATTTCGCTCAGGAATCTTGATGGTTCCGCATCAGTGATTTTTCCCCATTGGAAACGGGAAACAGCATATGAGAAGAACACCTGCTTCTCTGCTCTGGTTAACGCCACATAAAACAGACGTCTTTCTTCTTCAAGATCTTCTCTGGTAGCCGAACTCATGAAACTCGGGAAAAGATTTTCTTCAAGACCTACCAAATGAACAACCGGAAATTCAAGACCTTTGGATAGGTGAATCGTCATTAATGAAACCATATCATCTTCCAGTTCTTTATCCTGTGTATCTGCAGAAAGTGCAATATTTTCAAGGAAGTTGGAAAGACTTGGGTCACCGTCTTCCAGCTGCATCTGTTCTTCAATAAACCCTTGCATGGAGTTCATTAATTCCTGAACGTTTTCTACTCTGGAAATACCTTCAGGCGTCTGGTCATCTTTCAAGAATTTGATCAAACCGCTTCGCTTAGCCACTTCCATCGCTACGCTATAAGCCGTTTCTGTTTTTAATAATACCTGAAATGCTTTAATCATCGACCAGAAATCATTCAGTTTGTTTAAAACACCGTTATTTAATCCTAGTTGAGGAGCATACATCGGTAAATTATCCAGAACTTTTGATACAGCAATATTTTGAGCATCTGCAAAAACGACCAGTTTATTCTGTGTAGTGTCTCCAATTCCTCTGGTCGGATAGTTTATGATTCTCATCAATGCTTCTGAATCATTTTCATTGATTAAAAGACGCAGATAACCGATTAAATCTTTAACTTCTTTTCTCTGATAGAAAGAAAGCCCGCCATATACCTTGTACGGAATATTTTTACGTCTCAGGGCATCTTCAAATGCTCTTGTCTGAGAATTGGTTCTGTATAAAATAGCAAAATCGCTATACTTCCTCTGATCACGGTTACGAAGTTCCCAGATATTTCCGGCTACAAAGTTGGCTTCATCAGCATCAGAAAGGGAACGGTATATTTTAATTTTATCTCCTTCTTCGTTATCACTGAAAACGTTTTTCTTAAACTGCTGTAAGTTTTTAGCAATAACAACATTCGCTGCATTCACAATGTTTTGTGTAGAGCGGTAATTCTGTTCCAGAGATACTGTGATGGCATCCGGATAATCCTTTTTAAAATTCAGGATATTATAGATATTGGCTCCACGGAAAGAGTAAATAGACTGGGCATCATCTCCTACCACACAGATATTTTCAAACTTTGAAGCCAGCGCTTTTACGATAAGATACTGGGAATGGTTGGTATCCTGGTACTCATCTACCATGATATATCTGAATCTGTCCTGATATTTAGCTAGTACTTCCGGAAAACGGGTTAAAAGTTCATTGGTTTTCAACAAAAGGTCATCAAAATCCATAGAACCGTTTCTGAAACATGCCTCTACATATTTTTGATAAATCTGACCGATAAATTTCATATTTGCTTTTTCATCAGCTTCCATCAATTCCGGATTGTTGAAATAAGCTTTAACGGTAATCAGATTGTTTTTATAGGTTGAAATTCTTGCCTGAACTTTTTTGGGTTTATAAAGGTCAGCATCGATATTCATATCCTTCAGTACTTTTCTAATCACATTCAATGCATCCTGCTGATCATAAATGGTAAAATTGGAAGGATATCCAAGATTATGCCCTTCAATTCTTAGAATCCTGGCAAAAACAGAGTGAAAAGTTCCCATCCAAAGACTTCTTGCATTGCTGTCTCCTACAACCTTTGCGATACGTTCTTTCATTTCACGGGCTGCTTTATTGGTAAAGGTAAGCGCGAGAATATTGAAAGGGTCTATTCCGTTATGGATAAGGTGGGCAATACGCATCGTAAGCACACGTGTTTTACCCGAACCTGCTCCGGCAAGTACCATCAGGGGGCCCTGTAGAGAAGTAACGGCTTCATATTGTGATTCATTGAGTCCTTTCAAATAGTCCATACTGCAAAAAAATTTTGGAACCACAAAATTAATGTATTCAGAGGAGAATTCAAATTATGAAATGTCAATAGTCTGTTTTGCTTTGAAAATGAATAGTAAATGATACCTGAATATAGAAATTGACACGTGGGGCAAATTGACGATTCACCATTCACAACCAATCAAAAGTGTAACATTTAATTCACTTTTCCTACTCATTGATAAACAATTTCTAACTTTATGAAAAAGCGACTTCTTTCGGCTGCTGCCGTAGCTTTCTTCGGGTTCATGCTGAATGCACAGCAAATTAAATTCGAAGAGTATGACCTTCCCAATGGCCTTCATGTAATTCTTCATCAGGATAATTCGGCTCCGGTAGTCACTACAGGTGTGATGTATCATGTAGGAGCAAAAGATGAAGTAAAGGGAAGAACCGGTTTTGCCCACTTCTTCGAACATCTTTTATTTGAAGGAACTCCAAATATTAAGAGAGGAGACTGGTTTAAGATCGTCTCTTCAAACGGAGGACAGAACAATGCAAATACAACTAACGACAGAACCTATTACTACGAAACTTTCCCTTCCAATAACGAACAACTCGGACTTTGGATGGAAGCTGAAAGAATGCGCCATGCCGTTATCAATCAGGTGGGAGTAGATACCCAGAGAGAAGTGGTAAAGGAAGAAAAGAGATTAAGAATGGATAATCAGCCTTATGGAAATCTTTTCTCTACAATTCAAAAGAACCTGTTTACCAACCACCCATACAACTGGCCAACGATTGGCTCTATGGAAGATCTTAACGCTGCTAAGCTTGAAGAATTTCAGGCTTTTTATAAGAAATTCTATATCCCGAACAATGCTACTTTAGTCGTTGCAGGAGATATTAAGCCTGAGCAGACTAAAAAATGGATTGAAGAATATTATGGGGGCATTGCAAAAGGAACATTGTATCCAAAAGATTTCCCTAAAGATGCTCCGATCACTCAGGAAAAAGAAGTTACTGCAACAGACCCGAACATCCAGCTTCCTGCTTATGTTTTTGCTTACAGAACACCTGCCAATAAAGAAAAAGACGCTTATGTTTTAGACATGCTTTCTTCTTATTTAAGCAATGGTAAATCTTCTGTTCTATATAAAAAATTAGTAGATCAGGATAAAAAAGCGCTTCAGGTAGCTGCTTTCAACCAGGGGCTTGAAGATTACAGTATTTTTGCCTTCTTTGCTATCCCAATGGGGCAAACGTCTAAACAGACATTGCAGACTGATATTGATGCAGAGATTAAAAAACTTCAGACTACTTTAATTTCTGATGAAGATTATCAAAAAATTCAAAATCAGTTTGAAAACCAGTTTGTCAATCAGAACTCAAGCATTCAGGGAATTGCTGCTTCTTTAGCAACAAACCATGTGTTAATGGGGAATACCAATCTCATTAATAACGAGATTGATATCTACAGATCCATTACCAAACAAGATATTCAGAATGCAGCTAAAAAGTATCTGAATCCCAACCAAAGAATCATTATCAATTACGTTCCTGAGAAAAAATAATTTACCCATGAAAAAGCAATTCACTTATATAGCAGCAGCATTTTTATTTGCAGGAATGCTTTCTGCCCAAAAAATTGATCTTAATGCAATGCCAAAGCCAGGACCTACTCCTGCGATCAACATTGCCAAACCAAAAACGTTTCAGCTTAGCAACGGATTAACTGTAATGGTCGTTGAAAACAACAAACTGCCAAGAGTAAATACTACACTTTCGATGGACAGACCTCCTTATAACGAGGGAAATATTACGGGAGTAAGCATGATTATGGCGGAACAGCTTGATAACGGAACAACTAACCTTAGCAAGGATGAATACAATAAAAAAGTTGACTTCTTAGGAGCTAATATCAACTTCTCTTCCAATGGAGCTTCTTCTAATTCCCTTTCAAAGTACTTCCCTGAAGTATTGGGGTTGATGGCTGATGCTATTGTAAATCCAAAATTCTCTGCAGAAGAGCTTAAAAATGCAAAAGAAAGAATTATTGAAGGATTAAAAGCAGATGAAAAAAATGCTTCCTCTATTGCTGAAAAAGTATCTAATGCTTTGATGTATGGAAAAAACACTTCAAGAGGAGAGTTTGCAACTATTGAGTCTATCAACAAGGTTCAACTAGCAGATATTCAAAATATTTACAATAAATACTACGCTCCGGATAATGCTTACTTAGTCATTGTTGGAGATGTAAAATTTGACCAGATCAAACCTTTGGTTGAAAAAGCATTCGGAACCTGGAAAAAGTCAAATACTAAGTTTGCAGCTTTAGAACAAGCCTCGAATGTTACCAAGACAGAGATCAATGTGGTAGATGTTCCGTCTGCTGTGCAATCTGTACTGTCTGTAAACAACCTGAACAATCTTAAAATGAAAGATCCTAACTACTTTCCTGCTACTATGGCCAACTATATTCTTGGCGGTGGTGGTGAAGCAAGACTTTTCATGAACCTTAGAGAAAAGAACGGATTTACTTACGGAGCTTATTCCAGTATGAATGCAAGCAAGTATTCACCTGATTTTTCAGCAGAAACAAGTGTCAGAAATGAGGTTACGGATAAGGCTGTTAAGGAAATGATGAACGAACTAAACGCCATTTCTACCGTTAAACCTGAAGAATTAGAAAATGCAAAAGCAAAACTGAAAGGTTCATTCATTATGTCTTTGGAAAAACCTGAAACTATTGCCAAGTTTGCTCTGAATCAAAAAGTTCAGGATCTTCCTGCTGACTTCTATACCAATTATTTGAAATCAATTGATAAGGTTACTTCTGCTGATGTATCTAATGCTGTAAAAGCAACAATTCTTCCAAACCAGAGTAGAATCTTCATCGCAGGTAAAGCCTCTGATATTTCTGAAGGACTTGAAAAATTAGGATATCCTGTAAAATATTTCGATAAAGAAGCTAATCCGGTAACCAAACCTACAGCACAGAAAATTGATGCCAACGTAACTATTGGTTCTGTAGCAGATAAATACATCAGTGCAATCGGAGGTCTAGCTGCTGTTCAAAAAATTTCTTCCGTTACTCTGGATGCCACAACCAAAGTTCAGGGAATGGATATGAATATGAAACTGATCCAGGGGAAAGGAGGAAAGATGATGATGGAAATGAAAATGATGGGCAACACCCTTCAGAAGATCGCTTTTGACGGCAAAGACGGATATGCTGAAGTACAGGGTAAAAAAATGCCTCTGAATGACAAACAAAAAGCTTCTATGGCAGAACCGGAAATTTTCCCGGAACTTACTTTTACAAAATCAACGGAACTAAAGTTAGCAGGAATCGAAAAATATAACAATGAAGATTCTTATGTCGTAAAAGGTCCAAAACAGACTTATTACTACAGCGTAAAAACCGGTTTAAAAACGGGTGAGATAAAAGTTGGAGAAGGAGGTTCTATGCCTACAAACTTTGCTGATTATAAAGAAGTTTCAGGAGTAAAGCTTCCATTCACTATTATCCAGAATATGGGTGGAATGGAAATCAACCTGGCTGTACAGTCTTATCAGCTTAACCAGGCTAAAGATTCTGACTTTAAATAATATACAAAGAATTTATAGAAAAGGCTGTCTCAATATTGGGACAGCTTTTTTTGTAGTTGATTTCACCGGACATTAAAGCTGTGAGAAAAATTAACAACTCATACATTTAAATATGGCGATTCTTATCTTCTCATTTGTTTCTTCCTCTATTCTAAGCATAAAATCATTGTTTGATTTTTAATTTTTTTGTTGTTGTGCCATATTTACCGATATCTTTTTTTGTCATTCAGTAAAAAAAGATTAAATTTGCCCATTCAAAAAGATATCAGAATTAATGGATACTATATTTACACTATTGATGGTTCTTATTATGATTGCTAGTATTTTATTAGTGATTGTTGTTATGGCTCAAAACCCAAAAGGAGGAGGTCTTTCCAGTACTTTCGGAGGGGCATCATCTGCTCAGTTTGGAGTACAGAGAACCAATGATTTCATGGAAAAAGCAACATGGACTCTAGGCGGAACTATCATCGTTCTTATCCTTTTAAGCGTTGTTATTACTGGTAAACCGTCACAAGTGGCTCCAGCTCAGCAACCTGCTAAGAAAGAAGCTCCGGCAAAACAATCTGCTCCGGCTTCTTCTACAACCACTACTCCGGCATCAGCACCAGTTGCACCGGCTAAATAAGAAGATTATTTTCTACATAGAACAAAAGCAACTCAGATTGAGTTGCTTTTTTATTTTTATACTTTTTCAAAATTTAATTTTTGGGGGATGTTATCCTTAGATCCTTCATTTCATCAGATAACCCAAACTGTATAAATCGTATATACTTATCTTATTTTCATAGAAGTTATAAAGTAAATTATAGATATTTTTTCACCAAAGACCTACAGCTTCCAACTTCTCTCCTGCCTACTTCAGCTTAATCTTCTCAATCTTATGACGCAGCTTTAGACCAGCTTTCAGAAAAGAGTACTGCATCGGCTTCGATTCTTTATAATATTTGTCAATAAAGATCTGCATGGCCCCATAGAACCGGTTCAGATAAACATCATCCTTTACTGTACTTTCTCCCTTGTGATGAAGAAGGGACGCTTTTCCATAATAATAATTCCTATAGCCTTTGTTCAATAAAGTGTAGCAGAGATCAATATCTTCACCATACATAAAATAAGCCTCATCCAATCCGCCTACCTTTTCGTAAACCTCTCTTTTTACCAATAAAAAGGCTCCTGTAATAACTTCCACTTCAGCCACAGCCGTTTCTGCTATATCATTCCTGTAATAGGATTTGGAATTATTCTTCTTAAAACTGGTAAATAATTTTTCAAAGGAATTGAACATATCCGGTACTGATCGTTTGCTCTCCGGCAGGAAATTTCCTTCGGCATCATGCATCCGGATTCCAAGACACCCGAAAGCCTGCTGCGTATCTGAAAAATCTAAAAGATCCTTTATATAAAAATCTTCCAACTCAGTATCAGGGTTTAAAAGCAGTAAATATTCTCCTTTTGCCGCCTGTATTGCCTCATTGTTTGCTTTTGAAAAACCACCGTTAATTTTTGAAGAGATAAAGTGCACTTCAGGAAATTCAGGAATAAGATCCTGCCAGGACCTGTCTGTGGAAGCATTGTCTATCACCATTACCTCATACTCTACCTCTTTTACATATTTCTGAATAGATAAAAGGCAGTTTCTGAGTAATTGGGTAACATTGTAATTAACAATAATAATAGACAGCTTCATATTAATCCTTTTCGTTATAAGGTAATCGGTTGATAATAGATCTTCCAAGTGAAATTTCATCTGCATATTCCAGTTCATCTCCTACTGAAATCCCTCTAGCAATACTTGAAAAGTTCACATTGAAATTTTTAAACTTTTTATAAATATAATAGGCAGTAGTATCCCCTTCCATGGTAGCACTCAGCGCAAAGATAAATTCCTTTACATTCCCCTCATTCAGCTTTCTTTCAATACTTGGAATATTCAGCTGGCTTGGGCCTACTCCTTCCATCGGGGAGATTTTCCCACCCAAAATAAGGTATTTCCCTCCATATTTACCTGTATTTTCAATAGCAATAACATCCCGTACATCTTCAACAATACAAATTAGCTCACCGCTTCTTTTTTCATTACTGCAGATCTCACAGATGTCAAAATCAGAAAAATTATGACATTCTTTACAGTATTTTATTTCATTGACAAGATTAATCAGGGAATTCCCAAGGCTCACCGCTCTGGAGCTGGGCTGCTTTAATAAATGTAATGCTAATCTTAAAGCCGTTTTTCTTCCGATTCCAGGCAAACCTGAAATTTCATCAACTGCCTTTGCCAATACTTTACTTGGGTAATCCATAGCTACAAAAATAAGGATTATTTGAGGAAAATTATCTATCCTAAAGAGGAGTTTTTGATGTATTGAAAAGGAGTGTTCAATATCAATTCGCTACGCTTGTCAATCTTAGTAACCCATGATCACCCACTATTCACCCGCAAGGCAAAATTCTCTATTGATATGTAAAACCCAAGATAATTCCTGTTGTTTTTACGGTTTCCATCTATTCTATTCGTCTATCATCTATTATCATCATTTTTACATCTCCTCTTCCCAATTTCCACAATGTCTCATTTCGATATTTTAATTCCCTATTCTATCCCCATACTCCATAACTCTAAAAAAACAGTTATATTTGCGGCTTAATTAAATATGAAAAAAATAAACTAACACATGGTACTTAACAACCTAAATTATCCACTGGATTTCAAGTTTAAAATTTCGACACTAGCCAGTGACTTCAACATTACTGACAAAAATGGGAATTACGTAGCTTACGTACGTCAGAAAATGTTCAAACTGAAAGAAGACGTTATTGTTTTCAATGATGAAAGCAAATCAAAAGAACTTTTCAGAATCAGAGCCAATAAATGGATTGACTTCAACGCGTCTTATTCGTTAAATGATATTGTTGACAACAAAAACTACGGTAGATTAGCAAGAAAAGGGATGCGTTCTCTTTGGAAATCAAGCTATGATATCCTGGATGCTAACGACCAGCCCAAATTCAAAGTACAGGAAGACAACGCATGGGTAAGATTCTGGGACAGCTTTGTAGGAGAACTTCCTATCATTGGAATGTTTACAGGATACTTCCTTAACCCATCTTATACTGTTACCGGTATTGACGGAAAAGCATACTTCAAACTTAAAAAAATGCCTTCATTCTTTGGAAGAAGATTCCAATTAGACAGATTAATCGATATTGATGATGAGGAAGAAAGTTTGGTGATTCTTTCATTATTAATGATGACCCTTCTTGAAAGAGCAAGAGGCTAACATTTTAAAACCACAAACACATGAAATACCTAATCATTTTACTTTCTGCATTTCTTTTAGTTGCCTGTAAAAAGGACAAAGAAACAGTTTCTGCAAGTACTACAGCCGATTCTTCAAACATGGTTAAAGATTCTGCCACTGCAAGTATTCCTTCCGGGAAAATTCAGATTGAAAATATCTCATTTCCTGAAGAAATCAAAGAATGCTCATGCTATTTTGCAAGAAACAAGGCTGATTTTGAAGCTGAAAAATATATTTACGCTGATGATGCCGGAAAAACTGCTTATATGAACCTTGATGGTAAAAGACTCGCCATGAACCTTATCTCTTCAAGTGATATGGAAGTGGATGAGGAATTGACCAAAGAAATAGAAAATAATGATTACAAAATCTCTGTAAAAGGTAAAAAGATAAAAGGTGAAGAAGCCTTACTCTTTGAAGGTACCCTAACCATTGAAAAACCAGATGGCAGTGTTATTACAACACCGATCTACGGAGAATGTGGCTGTTAATAGCAAAAGGTGAATAAGTTCATTCTCAAATTTGCTTATTCATTCTTTTATAACTCATAAAAATGCTTCTGTATTCTACGGAAGCATTTTTTATTTTGTAAATTTGAGAAAAATAAATTTCAATGGAATTATCTAATATAGAACCGCAGATAATCTGGAAAAACTTCTCCAAATTAAATGCTGTTCCAAGACCATCAAAAAAAGAAGAAAAAGTAATTGCTTTTATCAAGGGATTTGGTGAAAACTTAGGATTGGAAACTACTGTAGATGAAGTAGGGAATGTAATTATTAAAAAGCCTGCTACTGCAGGAATGGAAGACCGTAAATCTATTGTACTTCAGTCACATTTGGATATGGTTTGCCAGAAAAACAATGATGTTAATTTCGATTTTGAAACAGAAGGAATCAAAATGGAAATTGACGGAGATTGGGTAAAGGCAAAAGGAACCACTTTAGGAGCTGATAACGGTTTAGGAGTGGCTACCATTATGTCTATCCTTGAAAGTTCAGATATTCCTCACCCTGCATTGGAAGCTTTATTCACTATTGATGAGGAAACAGGAATGACAGGTGCTATCGGTTTAAAACCAGGACAGCTTACCGGAGAGATCCTATTAAACCTTGATACGGAAGAAGACGATGAAATTGACATCGGCTGTGCCGGAGGTGTTGATGTTACTATCACTCAAAACTATGCAACAGAAGCTCCGAAAGGACAGACTGTAAGAATTGAAGTAAAAGGATTACAGGGAGGTCACTCAGGAATGGATATCCATAAAGGTTTCGGAAACGCAAACATTATCCTTGGAAGACTTCTTTACAAAGGAATAGAAAATCAAAATATTGAACTGATCTCTATTGATGGTGGTGGATTAAGAAATGCCATTCCAAGAGAAGGAGTTGCTATGATCTCCGTAAGAAATGCTCAGGAGTTCATCCAGGAAGTTACAGTTCTTAAAACAGAAATTTTAGAGGAATTTGCGTCTGTAGAACCAGCTCTTCAGATCAATATTGAAAATTCTACTTCTTCAGACAAAGCGATTTCAGAAGGTGATTCTAAAAAAGTGATTCTTACTTTAAAAGCTCTTCATAACGGAGTATACAGAATGAGCCCGGATGTAGCTGATCTTGTAGAAGCTTCCAATAACGTAGCAAGAGTTGAATTGAAAGGTGGAGAATTAAAGATTCTTAACCTTACCAGATCTTCAGTAGACTCTTCTAAATATTCTACAGCAGAACAATTGAAATCTGTAGCAGAATTAGCTGGAATGAATGTTGTATTCAGCGGCTCATATCCAGGATGGAAACCAAGACCAGGATCTGAAATCGTACAGATCATGGAAAAGATCTATACAGAGAAGTTCAATGAGAAGCCTCATGTTGTAGCTTGCCATGCAGGTTTAGAATGCGGTATCATTGGAGCTAATTATCCTGAAATGGAAATGGTAAGTTTCGGACCTACGATCAGAGGAGCACACTCTCCTGATGAGAAAGCAAACATTCCATCTGCTCAGAAATTCTGGAGCTTCTTGAAAGATATTTTAGCGAATATTCCTCAGAAATAGAATAGTAAAATAACTATATTGAATATCCAAAGTCTCTTGACTTTGGATATTTTTAATTTTATCAAATCATTAAACTATATTAAGAAATTAAGAACAAGTGGGGTAAACATAAATATCAATAAATAATTTCTTACCTTATTTAGCTTTAATCATAAAGACATTTAAATATGAAAAGTATTACAGTATTTTGCGGCTCAAGTTTCGGTACAGATAAAACCTATGAAGAACAGGCATTTTTACTTGGTCAGACTTTAGCAAAACAAAATATACAACTCATTTACGGTGGCTCTCAAACCGGTTTAATGGGAACGATTGCAAACGGAGCATTAAGTGAAAACGGAAAAGTGACTGGCGTTCTCCCTAACTTTTTACAGGCCAAGGAAATTGCCCATAAAAACCTTACTGAACTGGTTCTTGTAGAAACGATGCACGAAAGAAAAACCAAAATGAATGAGCTTTGTGATGGGGTTATCGTCCTTCCCGGCGGCTACGGAACCTTGGAAGAATTCTTTGAGATGATTACCTGGGCACAGCTTGGTCTTCACAAAAAACCGATCGCCATTTTGAATATTGACGGATTCTACAATGACCTGATAAACTTAGTTCAGAATATGGTAGATAAGGGCTTTTTGAAGCAGGTAAACAGAGATATGCTTCTGATCAGTGACAATATAGATGAATTGCTGGAAAAAATGAGAAATTATCAGGCTCCTACGGTTGGAAAGTGGATTTCTAAAGAGGAAATATAAGTTCTCAATCAAAAAAATATAAAAAACCCGTTCGGATTTTCCAAACGGGTCTCTTATTAAGATTAAAAAATATTTTTAAGGATAAGGAGCAATTTCCACTTCAAGTCCTTCCATGGCATCTGCAATATGCAACTGACAACCTAATCGGCTGTTGTCTTTCACATGGAAAGCTTCAGCAAGCATCGCATCTTCTTCATCTCCCATTGGTTCCAGACCAGGATCGTTGATTACATAAACCTGGCATGAAGCACACATCGCCATTCCACCACATACACCAATAGTACCTTCTTCAGCCAATTCATAAGAACGGATGATTTCCATTAGGTTCATGGACATATCCGTTGGAGCAATAACATCGTGGGTTACACCTTCTCTGTCGGTGATTTTAATATTAACATCTGACATAATTCTGCAAAATTAGTCAATTTTTTTCACAACAGCCTTCTCTGCTTCTTTACGGCTTCCGTCAAATCCGTCTACTCCACTTACTGTAGTATATTTCAATACGAATTTCTTACCAGGATTCAATCTGTTATAAACACTTTGACACATTAAAGTTGCTTCATGGAAACCACAAAGAATCAACTTCAGTTTTCCAGGATATGTATTAATATCTCCGATAGCATAAATACCGTCAATATTAGTCTGATAATCAAGGGCATTGTTTACAACAATTGCATTTTTCTCGATGTTCAGTCCCCAGTTTCCGATCTCCCCCAATTTTGGAGTCAACCCGAATAATGGAATGAAATAATCTGTTTCAATTTCA
Source organism: Chryseobacterium sp. MYb328 (assembly GCF_037572595.1). Taxonomy (NCBI): domain Bacteria; kingdom Pseudomonadati; phylum Bacteroidota; class Flavobacteriia; order Flavobacteriales; family Weeksellaceae; genus Chryseobacterium; species Chryseobacterium sp. MYb328. The sequence goes on from NZ_JBBGZQ010000001.1 coordinate 59,132, forward strand.
AAAGCATCTTCACCATCTTTCTGTATAGTGATTGCTTCTACTTTACCATCACCTCTTATTCCAGTTACTTCAGCTGGAGTGATCAACTTGATTTTTCCTGCGTTTTTCAGATCCTGAACTTTTTCTACAGAATCCAAAGCTCCTCTGAACTCATTTCTTCTGTGAATCAAAGTAACTTCACTTGCTACGTTAGAAAGGAAAATACTCCAGTCAAGGGCAGAATCTCCACCTCCGGCAATCACCACTTTCTTATTTCTGAAGTGCTCAGGTTCTTTAACGAAATATTCAAGTCCTTTTTCTTCATAATCAGCTACATTTTCAAAAGTAGGTTTTCTAGGTTCGAAAGTTCCCAATCCACCTGCAATAGCAATCGCCTTACATCTGTGAACAGTTCCTTTGTTAGTAACCACTTCAAACCACTCATCATCTACTTTTGTGTAAGAAACAGCTGTTTCTCCCAATGTAAATCCAGGTTGAAACTGCTTGATCTGTTCCATCAAATTATCCACTAATTCTCCAGCGTTTACTGAAGGATACCCCGGAATATCAAAAATAGGTTTCTTCGGATAAAGTTCAGCCAATTGCCCTCCCGGTTGTGGAAGTGCGTCAATAATATGGCACTTCATTTTTAAAAGACCTGCTTCAAAAACGGCAAAAAGCCCTGTAGGCCCTGCCCCTATGATCAATATATCAGTGGTTATCATAATTTAAGATAATTTAATTATACATGTAACTGCAAATTTACTAATTTTAATGCGAAGCATATTTAATTGATTCTAAATAAAAACCTGAGATTTGTCAAATATCTATTATTTAAGATATTAAATTTGGCAATGTTTTTGTAAATGTCTTATCATGAAGAAAATTTTAAACCTTTTTGCAGTATTTATATTCTTTTTAGGCTCTGCCCAGATTGATAACATCGCAGACGGCGAATCCATCACCCTTAGAATCCACTATGGCTTCTTAAATGCAGGAACCGCCAATCTTACTACTAAAAAGACTACTTATAAAGGCGCTCCTCACCTTTATGTAAAAGGGACCGGACAAACTACTGGTGCGGTAAAAGCATTCTTCAAAGTAGAAGACTTATATGAAAGTTTCATTGATACAGCAACCGGTTTACCAAGCTACTACGTAAGAAATGTACGTGAGGGAGGATATCGTCAGCATTTTGAAACGGCCTTTAATCACGATAACAATACTTTAATTTTAACTGATAAAAAAACACCAGCTAATGGTTCAAAGGTTATCAAATCTGTGAAAGGAGTTCAGGATATGCTTTCCTGCTTCTATTATCTTCGAAGCAAAAACCCGGATGAATTAAAAGTAGGAACTGTTATCAATATGAATGTATGGATTGATGACGAAATGTTTCCTTTTCAGCTTAAAGTTACAGGAACTGAGAACTTAAAAACAAAATTCGGTACAATCAATTGCTTAAAAATAATTCCTTCTGTAAAAAGCGGAAGAGTATTCAAGGAAAAAGAAGGAGTTACCATGTGGGTTTCCAATGATGCCAATCACTTACCGATGCTCTTGAAAGCTGAATTGGCTGTGGGTTCACTGAAAGCAAGTATTGATGATTATAAAAACGTAAAATATCCTTTAAAGTTTACCAAATAGTTTCAGAATACAATAAAAACAAAACAGAGAATCTATAGCCAGACTCTCTGTTTTATTTTATCCCTTAAGACATTCCATATTTTAAAATCTGTAAGAAACACCTGCTTGAGCAATTCCTTTCATTCCAATATTAGTTTCCACAAAAACACTTAGATCTCCTCCATATCTTAGCCCAATGGGAACAACATTAAATCCAAATCCAGTACTGCTATCTTTATTCTCCTTTTTAGTATCCTTATTCACATAAGTTGTACTGGCAAAATTAACGCCAATGCTACCTCCTGAATATAGTCCTAGCTTATTCTTTCTAAGCCAGAAATAATCTATTTTTGGAAGTATTGAGGTTATGTTTTGTTTCGAAACAGACTCTGTTTTTCCAAAAAATTCATTGGTAACATCTATCCCATAGCGCCAGTTCATATTTTTACTGTACATCATTACTCCAAAAGCAGCAACACCATTGCTTGAAGGACTTATTGAGGAAGTTCCAGGTAATAAAGCTAGAGTAATGGCAGGAGCTAGTTCGTACGCAATTCCATACACGGAAGGAGCTCCATAACTGGCTGCAATTTCAATTTTTTGGGCATTAAAACATACCCCCGCAATTAAAAGCGGAAATAACAATTTTTTCATAATGTTTATAATTTAACTAGATCAAAAATAAAAATCTAACTAAATTAATTGCAACAAAATATAACTTTAATGAAAAAAAACAACCATTTTATTCAAAATTACCCAAAGAGTTAGAATTAATTACACTTTTAATGAGTGTGTGTTATAAATTTTAAATTCAAGTTGTCTTAATAATAAGAGAAGCTGCAAACAATATTTAAAAGCTTTATTAATTCTCTTAAACGAGATAAAAAAAACATCAATTTCTGAAATCAATACTTGAAAAATATAGATTTCCTGGCAATTTAAAGGAGAGTAAATAAATTTAAAAAACTGAATATCAATTTATTAAATAATTATCTCCAATAAAAGTGAAAAAAAATTTGGATTCTTATTTTTTTTGAATACTTTAGCAAAAGAACCACGAAACAAAACTAATAACAAAGATTAAACAAAATTATTATGAATTTAATAATATTGAAACTCTGAGAACTATCATGAGGAATTTAAGGAGCAAGAAGAATTTATTTTCGGCTTTTTAGATACAGTAACATTATTATTTTAAAATATGTGTTACAAGCTTAATTCTTCTGCAAGGTTAAATTTCAATATACCTTCTCTCACAAAGACCAGGATCTACCGGTTTATGACATACTGAGGTCTTTACCCATTCAATATTATACTCCTTACAGGATACAATCATCATTGATATCCTAATATCAAAATCCGATCTTTCATCCATTTAAGTTTGTAGTGGCCAATACAGACCAGGAAGGATTATAGATAAAAGTGAAATTAATTAATTTATTAAATCTTAAAATTTACAACCATGAACAAAAGATTATTATTCGCAGCAGGCGCTACTGCTGTTTGCTTAGTAGCATTTTCATTTAAGCCACTAGAGTCTCAAAAAGGAGTTTACGATCCTGTATCAGGAAATATCATCTTCAACGCAGGGACTGCAAAATCATTTACAAGTTCATATGACAACCATTCTGACAAGCAGGTAGTTTGGTCTAAGTACCACAAAGACTGGACTGCTGTACAGGAAATTGAAACTGTACAAAAGGTTTCTAATGTTCTTAACAAGTACTAGAACTATTTCCATTCAATAACCTATGCAAAGCTGTTGAATTCAACAGCTTTGCTTTTAATATAACGACTGATCATGAGGAAATTATATTTTTACTTTACCCTGCATTTCTTTTTAGTCTTAAGCATGTCTTTTTATTTGTGTATCTCATCCTATTATAAAGTAAAGGAATCTAAGGATGTAGACGTTTGGGTTTTAAAAGATATTGTAAAGTTCAGCAACAGAAATCTGCATCCGTATTTTGTTTTTACAGGAATCAATACCGGTTATGGTTTTTTTGGAACCAGTGTTTCTACGCAGAAATTCATTGAAATGGAACGTTATGACATCAATAACAAACTGCTTGAAAGCAGTGATAATTTTGGATTTACCACTGTTACCGGAAGAATACGATACGAAGGATTTCCTACTCATATTTCCAACTTTATTTCAGAAACTGAGGAAATGGCTGCCAAAGACAGCACACAAAAAAAATCAAAAGATATCAAACTTAGGGAAGACTATGCTTATAAATTATTTAAACATTTAGGAAAAAGAGCTGTAGGAAACGACACTAATACCCAATACTACATTATCAGGCTTTGCACTATCATTCCGCATGATATATGGCAGGGACAAATAACAAAAAACAAAGTATATGTTGAAAAAGAGTATAAATACTATATTAAATAAAGCTGATACTTTCTGGAGAATTCCACAAAATCAGACAACAGAGATGTTTCTCCCATTCTTCAGAATTGGGGTTGTATTCATTGCTCTGGTGGATATTTTATCTATGTATAAGGATATCAGGCTGCTTTTTTCTGCAAATGAAACTTTCATTCCGAGAGATTTTCTGTTCTTATATTCTGAATATTTCGATTATCTGAACGGGCTGTATAATTACCTTGACATCAACAATTTATCAGGTATTTATTATAAATATATTTTAATTATTTATATCGCTGCATTAGTATTTGTATTAGCAGGACTCTTTACCCGGTTTTCTGTATTGATTGCACTGGTGGCACAGCTTATCATCTATCGCTCATTCGCGGAGGTAGGCTATGGATATGATCAGTTTGCAACCATTTCTTTATTCTATTGTCTTATTTTCCCTACCAACAGGAAGTATTCTATAGATTCCATATTGTTCAAACAGAAACAGCTTTCGGATTTCAACTATGCAAGGGTAATACAGATTCACCTGTGTATTGTCTATTTCTTTGCCGGGATTGCAAAAGCATTGGATATAGAATGGTGGAACGGGATTTCTTTATGGAGGTCTTTTTCATCTATTTACGATAATAATTTTAAACTTCCACCTTTCTTCTTTCTTATATTCGGGATTGGAACTGTCTTGTTGGAAACTCTTTATCCCCTGCTTGTTTCCATCAAGAAAACGAGGTATATCACTGTTATTATGTGCATCATTATGCATTTGGGGATTGCCTTCATTTTAAAGCTGTATTCTTTTGCGTTTATATTGATTTTGTGGAATATGTTGGCTTGGTTTTCAATATCCAAGGAATATAAAACTCAGGTGGTAAATGAATTCTAAGATTTTTACATTTTCTTTATTGTTTTGTCTTCAATTTTTTTTTTCACAGGAAAAAATAAACATTTCCGTTCATAACAGTCAGAATAACGGAATCCCGGGTGCTATCGTAACTTTATCGGATAATGAAAACAATATCCTGTTTTATAAAGAAACCGATGCAAACGGAAAAGTAGATTTTCACAATAAGGAAGGTAAAAACCTCAATATCTCGGTTTCTAAGTTGGGATATGAAAAACATGTAGAAAAAAACCTTAAAGCGGAACAAAAAATCAGCATACTTCTATCCGAAAAAACCAATCAGATTAATGAGATTATAATAAAGAACACCAAATATAAAGATACAGTAGCTGTAAAAACAGATCATCCAAGCATCACTGAGAAATCTTCTTTGAGGGATGCTCTCAATAAGGCTGAAGGCTTTATTGTTACCAAAGAAGGAGGAATCAGCTACAATGGAGTCCCTATTACAAAAATACTGGTCAACAAAAGAGAAGTTTTCGTCAATCAGAATAAGATTGCTCTGGATAATATCAATATGGAAGCCATCGAAAAAATACAGATGGTCAATAATTACAGGGATGGTTTTAAAGTAGATTTTGATAATTTCACCGCATCAGTTCTTAATATCAATACCAAATCCAATTACAAAGGAATTCTGAAGAAAAGCCTTCAGGGATTATACGGAGCAAAAAATGCCTATCTTATAAAGGGAAGTGCTATGTATTTTTCTGATAACATCAATGCATTTTTTACTACCAACACCAATAATGTAGGGGAAAAGGACATTAATACGGATAAACTTGACGGTATCTTTAGCTTATCAGGAAATATTCTTGGAGAGAGTATTAACCAATATTACATCTCGGATAATCTTGTAAAAAAGGATGAAAATTCCAACAATAATCTTATACTGAGAAAACAATGGAAATACAGCAGACTTAATTTTTCTGCTGAATACAATTATTTAAACTGGGAAAAAAACACTCTTCAAAGATCTTACTATGCAGAAAACAAAGAACCAATAAGAGATCTTGATAATTCTACTACCAATCAGGGGAATTACCTGAACAGTAAAATTATGTATGATATTAAACTGAGTGAAAAAAGTATCCTGAGTATTGAGAATTCAATCATCAATAATCATATGAAAAATTTCCTTTCAGGAGATCTGACGACCAATTCTGTCTTATACAGAGATGAAGCAAGGATAATTCCTAATACATTCGCTATCAACAATAAGATTTCCTATGGAGGATTAATCAGCGATAAGATTCTGGTAAGTGGCAGCACTTCTTACTTCTATGAGAAATCCAGCAGTAATTTTTCATCTTATTTAAATACAGGGATCAGAAATAATCAGTCGCTGAGACAGTTCAATCATGTCTTCGATTTTGATGCAAATATCAATTACAAACATTCTAATCTATTGACATTCTACCTTTTCTCTGAAGTAAAGTCAGTAGATAATGCATTATTTTCAGATGATAAAAAATATCAAAGAGAATATACTGTATCAGATATTTATCCGGGTATCCGTGGAAAAGATAAAAAATGGGAGTATTCTCTTGCAGTGGGCCAGAGAAACTTCTCTTTCCGTAACCAGTCGGACAAAAACAATACAGACCTTATGATCAGTGGAAATATGACCTTCCGTCTTTCCGGAGGTGCAAATCTTATTCTTGATATTGACAAAAGCAACAGAGTTGAGGATCTTGTAAAAGGAGTTGATACATTATATACCTCTTTAGCAACTGTAAATACAGGAAATATAGATTCTCAATATAATATTTCAAAGAATTTCAAGATAAAGCTGGGCTATTATCTTTCTAATATTGCACGATCTAAATCTTTTAATATAGATTATTCTTTTGTGGAAAGCAGAAATATCATACAGCCTGTTTTTACCAATTTTGATGGCATCACTACCTATTACAGGAATATCATCATTGATCATGTATATAAAAACAACTTCAATGTATCCTGGAGAAAAGGATATTATTTTTCCGCAGAAAACAGGAAGGTTGACTTCACTACAAAATTCAGCTATAACAGAAGTGATTTTCCTATTAACAATACCAGCGACAAGTATAATAGTAATACTTATACCATCAGCTTGCAGACTTCTTTAAACTTAAAATCCAGGATATTTAATGATATCAGTATTGCCTATCATAAAAACATTCAGGATATCAATATCAACCGAAACAATGTAAACAGCTTTACTGTGAATTCATTTTTTTTAGATGTAAAAAGTGTCATCGGGAAATTCGAGAACCTTCTCTCAGCAAGCTACTCTTACAGCCCTGCTGAAGGAATCAATTACAACACTCCTAATCTTGACCTTTTATCATCCTACAAATATTCGGATAAAATAAGTTTTTTCCTGAGAGGAAAAGCTTTATTCGATTTATTATCCAGCAATAACAAGACTAAAGATCTCAATGTGTATTCAGATGGTAATATCATTACAGAAACAATCAATCCATACAGAATGAAATATCTGATGGCAGGAGTAGAATATAAATTTTAACACAATGAAAACTATTTTAAAAATCAACGTTTGCTTTTTATTACTGATACTAAGTACTCAAAAGCTAACCGCACAAGAGGCCGCTGATCAGAGAATAATTAAAGTATCTTATATGAACATGCCTCTAAGCTCCCATCAGGTGAGTAATAATGCAGGAGTATCTCAGGAGAGCCGGGATAATGACATTGCATTACAAAGTTCTCACAAGTTTTATTACACCTTATTGATTGACCCCAAAACCAACCGTTCTATTTACAAAATGGACAGCACTAAGATCAATAAACCTGAAAACCAAAAAGACGTACAACTGATGATCAATGACGAATTTAAATATTGTGTAAGACAAAATCAGGACTCCTATTTCCTCAATGAATCCATATTCAACCAGAAGTTCTACTCAGAAGGGAAATTATCTGATATCGAATGGAAAATAACTGCCGAAGAAAAAGAACTTTTAGGATTTAAAGCCCGAAAAGCCGTTTCCAAAAAAGAAGAATATTTAATTACAACATGGTATACCGATGACATTCCTGTATCCAGCGGCCCTGTGAATTTCTTTGGCTTACCCGGATTGGTAATCTGGTCTGAAGATTTTTTCAGAACTACCCAGATGACTAAAATTGAGTACCTGAATAATTTCAGTTCAAAATTTGATGAACTCTACACCTCTTTACAACAGGATTTCAATACCAACAAAAAGAAATTTCTTATCAAGGAAAACATCTTTTTGGAACAGAAAGCCGAGCTGACCAAATCAATGATCAGTGTGATGGATAAAAGTTCCCAATAACACATCGAAACCCATAGTAAAGATTAATTATTAACCCTAAAATCTACAGTATGAGTAAGCAAGTGATTGTTTTTTATGATAACTGGTGTCCCAATTGTACACGATTTATAAACACTGTAAAGAAAGTCGATTGGCTGCAGGGAATTCATGAGGTTCCGTTAAGAAATCCGGCCCTTTCAAATCAATATCCTGGATTGGATTTACAGAAAGCATATAAAGAAATGGCTTCTTATCAGGAAAAATGGAATTATGGTTTTATTTCTATTTATCTCATATTGATAAGACTTCCTCTTGCATGGGTTTTCATTCCTATCTTATTTTTATTAAAAATTTCAGGAATTGGGGAAATTATTTACAAAGAACTGGCTATAAAGCGAAAAATCATCCCCATTCACTGTACTGAGGACAGTTGCCAGATTCCGGAACATTAAAAAAGAAAAAAAAATTTAATGACTGAATTTTATTGATGAGAACTTCACCTGGCGTACAATAACTGCCCCCCATTGAAAAAGAAACATATATTCGTTTTTTTCTGTCAACCGTGTAATATAGTATGGTTTTAAGTTGTCTTAATAATAAGAGCGAAAATATAATACCAGAGAAATAAAGGGCACAATGTTCCTAAATGTGGATGAATATGCAGCGTATTATAGAAAGAAACAAGACACGTGTAAATTTTTCAATAAAATCAGTTTTTAATTACGTTTTGTTTCTTAGGTCAGTAATTAAAAACAAAAACCTCCGGAGCTCCGGAGGTTTATTTTTATAGTGTCTTGAATTGCTCCAAGGTTCTTATATCATTTTCAAAGAACATTCTGATATCACTCATTTGGTAAAGAAGCATGGTGATTCTTTCAATTCCCATTCCGAATGCATATCCTGAATATTTTTCAGCATCAATATTTACATTCTTTAATACTGCAGGATCTACCATACCACAACCCATGATTTCTAACCATCCTGTTCCTTTTGTGATTCTGTAATCTGTTTCAGAGTTTAATCCCCAATACACATCAATTTCAGCACTTGGCTCTGTGAACGGGAAGAATGAAGGTCTCATTCTGATTTTAGATTTCCCGAAAAGCTCAGTAGTAAAGAACTGGATTGTTTGCTTCAGATCTGCAAAGCTTACATTTTCATCAATATATAATCCTTCAATCTGATGGAAGATACAGTGAGAACGTGAAGAAATAGCTTCATTTCTGAATACTCTTCCCGGAGACAAAATTCTGATAGGCGGCTGATTTTCTTCCATATAGCGGGTCTGTACAGAAGAAGTATGCGTTCTCAAGAGAATATCCGGATTCTGCTCAATAAAGAAAGTATCCTGCATATCTCTTGCCGGGTGATACTCCGGAAGGTTCAATGCAGTAAAATTATGCCAGTCATCTTCAATTTCAGGACCGTCAGCAACTGCGAAGCCAATCGATTTGAAGATTTCAATGATTCTGTTTTTAACCAGATTGATCGGGTGTCTGGAGCCCAATTCCAATGGAAAAGCAGGCCTCGTAAGATCTTCTTTTTCTAACACAACAGAAGATGTGGAAGTATTTTTCAAATCTTCCAGTTTTACAGCAACTGCCTGTTTTAAAGTATTGATCTTTTGTCCGAATTCTTTCTTCTGGTCGTTAGGAACTTCTTTAAATTTTTCAAAAAAATCATTCAGAACCCCTTTTTTACCGTTGTACTTGATTCGGAAGCTTTCTATATCTTCCTTAGAGGTAGCATTGAAGCCGTTTACTTCGATCAGTAGTTCTTCTATCTTTTCTATCATTATTTTACCCTTTCAAAATGTTTTGCAAAAATACGACTTTTAAGTTGAATAATAAGTCCGTCATAAAAAAATCTGCCTCTTTTTCGGGAGGCAGACTTCAATCACTTATTTCACTTAAATAAAAAAATTATTTCTTTTCTAAAGCTTTAACGTTGATCTGAAGAGTTACCTCATCTTTAATCACTCCATTTTCAGCCGGAGCCTGGAACTTCACGCCAAACTCTTCTCGTTTGATATCTTTTGGCTCAGTCGCTACACTTACTTCTCCGTCTTTCACAGAAACATTAGCTTTAAACTGTACAGGTTTTGTAATTCCTTTAATCGTTAAATTACCGTCCAAAAGAGTATTATAATCACCTTCTGTAGAAGGAGTAACCTTTGTAATCTCATAAGAAGCCGTAGGGAACTTTTCTACTTCGAAGAAATCACCGCTTTTAAGGTGACCGTTTAATTTACCCATATCTTCAGGACTGTCTTTCAAGTCTACAGAAGTCAGGGAGTTCATATCAGAAACAAATTTACCGCTTTCCAGTTTTCCATCCTTCACCGTTACATCTCCACTTTCAAACTTAATTGTTCCGAAGTGGCTCGTATTTTCAGATTTAAATACTTTGTATCCTTTCCATTCAACCTTACTGTTTAGCGTATCCAAAGTGTACTGGTTACCATCCTTGGTTGTAGTCACCTCATTACCTTCGCTGGTAAGCGGTTTATCTTTTTTACAAGAAACCACTACAGCAGCAACGAATAAAGCAGGAATAGCCAACGAAAACAGTTTTTTTCTCATTTTTGATTTATTTTTATTACTTCCGCTAATATAATAAAAAAAATTATGTTTTCATAAAAACCTTACATTTGTAATATGCTATTAGAAATAAACAATTTATTTTTCTCACACACCAAAGATAATCCCTTGTTTCAAAACCTTAATTTAAGATTTGAAGCCAATAAAATCATTGCCCTGGCAGGGGAAAGCGGATGTGGAAAATCCACTCTTTTAAACCTGGTGTATGGATTACTGAATTGGGAAAGCGGAGATATTATTTTTGATGGAATCAGATTGCTGGGCCCCAAAGGAAACCTTGTTCCCGGAGAAGCTCAAATGAAATTTGTAGCCCAGAATTTTGACCTTATGCCTTATGCTACTGTTGCTGAAAATGTAGGTAAATTTATTTCAAATATCAATTTAGCAAAGAAAAGAGAAACCGTCATGGAACTTCTTGAAGTTGTCGGACTTCAGGAGTTTGCCGATGTACTTCCTAAATATTTAAGTGGTGGACAACAACAAAGAGTTGCTATTGCAAGAGCACTTTCCGTTTTGCCCAAACTGCTTATTCTGGATGAACCCTTCAGTAATCTGGATTTTCCAAGAAAAATAGAGCTTAGGGAGAGACTTTTCCGATACGTAAAGGAGCAGCAGATCTCTCTGATCATTTCTACCCACGAACTTCAGGACATCATGCCATGGCTGGATCAGATTGTTATTCTTCAGGATGGAAGACTCATTCAGAATGACAGTCCGGAAGAAACCTACCGAAAACCTTACAATGCCTATGTTGCTAAATTATTCGGAGAAGTCAATCTGTTTACTGAAACTGAAGCAGCAGATTTCCAGCTTACAAAACTTTCTTACTACCCAAAAGAAATAAAAATATCCGAAGCTGGCCCTGAAGCTGAAGTACTGGAAAGCAGGTTTGCCGGAAACTATTACTGGAATAAAATTAAAGCAAGAAACAAAGAACTTGTGATCTATACCGATGAAAAATTAGAAGGCTTAGTTAGTATTTCGTTTATTTAAATCGAAGAATAACGAGACAGTAAATGATTAATATTTAAACCTAAGCACATTAGCTCCCTTGACCTTTTAAGCCTTACAAAAAAGCACATAACTCATACATTTACTTACACTTATCAATAAAAAAAATACAAACATAAGAATCTGTTATCAAACTTTTTCTTACATTTGTATTTCCACAGCATAAGGAAATTATTGGTTATTTCTCTTTCTGCCTTCTAGACGGACATTAGCAATTTTGCAATTAAGTTTATTGAAAGATTACACTGTCCAATTTTTTCCTTTTTTTTATGGTCTTAAGCTAAAAACTTTTAATCAAAAGTATAGTATTAACAGCAAAAAGCTATTCACTAACAGCTATTATGCTTTCTTCACAAATTCTGACTTTAAAGCCATTGCTCCGAAACCATCAATTTTACAGTCGATATTGTGATCGCTTCCTGGTCTCAGACGGATATTTTTTACTTTAGTCCCAGCTTTTACCGGCTTTGGTGCTCCTTTTACAGGAAGATCCTTTACAACCACTACAGAATCACCATCCTGAAGCTCATTCCCGTTAGAGTCCAATATTTTCCCTTCGTTTGCTACTTCAGAAGCTGCTTCTTCAGGATTCCATTCGTAGAAACACTGAGAACATACCATCATGTTATCATTTGGGTACGTAAACTCAGAACTACATTTCGGACAAAGTACTGTATCACTCATATTTTTAATTTTTGCAAAGGTATAGCTTTTTGGAGGTTGAAGTCAAGAGGGAATCTGGATGAGAGGTAAAAAGACGGAAAGATAACAGACTAAGAGATGAGAGACAGGAAGGACAAAGCTGATAACTTCAGTCCTTTTAAATATCAATAGTGAATTTTTCTTAGGAAGTGAACAGAAAATCATTGATGGCTACAAAAATTGACAAACCATTCACCATTCCCCTTCCCCCCTCTTATTATCCAACTCTAAAACCCACTACCCGTCAAACTCTCCAACTCAATCTTCAACTCTCAACTTTAATTCGTATTTTTGCAGATTCAAACAGCGAAGCAAATTTATGGAACTTATTCACAGAAACTTGGCTATCGGGATTCACGATGCCTTACAAGAAACATTTTTTGAAAAAAACAAGTATGCCGATAAAGTTATTGAAAGACTTTTAAAGGCAAACAAAAAATGGGGAAGCCAGGACAGAGCCGTTGTTTCTGAGATTTTCTACAATATTATCCGTTGGAAAAAACGCCTTGAATATTATATGGGTGAAGGGGTAAAGCCCAACAATATTTATAAACTTATCATTGCTTATCTTCTTTGGAGCAAGACCAATTATAAAAAGTTTGAAGAGTTTGACGGAATCAAGATTGCGGATATCCTTACCAAACTTAAAAAGAATACGGTTCCTACAAAAGCAATAGAACATTCTATCCCGGACTGGTTGGCAGAAACGTTGGAAAAAGAATTGGGAGCTACCTGGGAAAGAGAAATGATTGCTTTGAATGAGCAGGCACCTACTGTTTTAAGAACAAACTCATTAAAAACAACTACAAAGGAACTTATTTCGGACCTTTCGGATGAAGGTGTTGTATCCTTTTCTATTAAAAATTATCCTGACGCTATACAGCTTGAAGAGAAAAAGAATGTTTTTCTTACTACAGCTTTCAAAGAAGGATTATTTGAAGTTCAGGATGCCTCTTCTCAGAAGATCGGGTATTTCCTTGATGTAAAGGAAGGACAGAGAGTTGTGGACGCATGTGCGGGTGCAGGAGGAAAGACTCTTCACCTGGCAGCACTAATGGGAAATAAAGGTCAGATTATCGCTTTAGATATTTTCGAGTGGAAACTTACTGAATTGAAGCGTCGTGCTAAAAGAGCGGGAGCACACAATATTGAAACCCGTATGATCTCCGACAATAAGGTGATCAAGCGTCTTCATGATAAAGCAGACAGGTTATTGATTGATGCACCATGTTCAGGTCTTGGAGTTTTGAAAAGAAATCCGGACAGTAAATGGAAAATTGATCAGGACTTCATTGACAGAATCAAGAAAGAGCAACAGCAGATCCTTCAGGACTATTCTAAAATACTTAAAAAAGGAGGAAAGATGGTATATGCCACATGTTCTATCCTGCCATCTGAAAACAACCTTCAGGTAAAAGAATTCCTTCAAAACAATCCGGGATTCAAAATGATCAAGGATGAGAAAGTAATGCCAAGCGAAGGGTATGATGGATTCTATATGGCGTTGATCGAAAGAGTTTCTTAACCGATTCCTCCATACAACTATAAAAAACTACTCTAAGGAGTAGTTTTTTTGTTTTTTGTAGTTAAAATGTAACATTTCATACCAATTCCCTACTAACTCTATAGATTAACCGTTTTGTTGCTGTAAAGTATATTTGTAAACCAAATTACTTTATTGCCAAATAATATTATGAATAAAGGAACTGTACTTAAATTTCCGGCTGCCCTTTTACCTTACCTGTCTTCTACACAGGCATACGGGAGCCGTTATATCAGTTCTTATCATATAAAAAACATCCGACTCCCATTCTGGCCATGAGCAGGAAAAATTCATCAGGAGTAGCACCAACAGTGAATACAAAACGATTACTCATTTAAAAGACGACCTGACAATGCTGTCTTGCTTTTTTAAGCAGGAAAAATCATTTCAAGGTCTGAATATAAAGATTAGTAAGAAAACAGGATTTTTAGCTTACTAATAGAGTTTAAAAAGAACTTATTAAAAGTCTATAAAAACAAAACCTTCTTGCATGAGAATTGCAAGAAGGTAAAAACACAAATGATGAAAAAAAATTATTTCGAGCCACAAAGTAAGGGCTAAAATTCACATAATAAATTACCATATATTAAGAAATATGTCATTTTTATTTTGTATAGAGGTAACATCTATTTTAGCCTAACGAAAAAAATTAATCAAAAACATTACAATTCTCTTAAATAGTTAATATTTTTCTTTCAAATAAATTAATTAATTGAAAATTTTAACTTACACGTAATTTTAATTGTTATTTATAAACATCCCCTTTACTTTTGTCATATAAATAATAAAAATATGTGTGGAATAGTATGTTTATTTGACGCCAAGCAGAAAACCGAGACATTAAGGCCTCAGGTTTTAGAAATGTCAAAAAAGATCCGTCATAGAGGACCGGATTGGAGTGGAGTTTATCAGGATGAAAAAGTAGTTTTCTCTCATGAAAGACTTGCTATTGTAGATCCTACTTCCGGAAAGCAGCCTTTATTTACTAAAGACGGAAAAGTAGTATTAGCCGTAAATGGTGAGATCTACAACCATAGAGAATTAAAAGAAGAATTTACCGATTATGAGTTCCAGACTCAATCTGACTGTGAGGTTATTCTGGCACTTTACAGAAAATACGGAAAAGACTTTGTTGAAAAGCTGAACGGGATTTTCGCATTTGCATTATACGATACAGAAAACGACGTGTATCTCGTTGCTCGTGATCATATGGGAATCTGCCCACTGTATCAGGGATGGGATAAAAACGGAAATTATTATGTAGCTTCTGAACTAAAAGCTTTGGAAGGCATATGCAAAACCATTGAAACATTCTTACCTGGACATTTGGTATACAGCAAAGATGGAGCTGAGCTTCAGCAATGGTATACCAGAGAATGGGAAAGCTTTGACCACGTAAAGGATAACGAAACAGATATTGATAAACTAAGAAAGGGGCTTGAAGATGCTGTTCACAGACAGCTGATGAGTGATGTCCCTTATGGTGTATTACTTTCCGGTGGGCTTGACTCGTCTGTTATCTCAGCGATTACAGCAAAGTTTGCAAGGCAAAGAATTGAAAGCGGAGATACTCAGGAAGCATGGTATCCTAGACTGCACAGCTTTGCGGTAGGACTTGTAGGTTCTCCAGACCTGGCAGCTGCTCAAAAAGCAGCCAAGCATATAGGATCTGTTCACCATGAAGTTAACTTTACCGTTCAGGAAGGATTAGATGCAGTACGTGATGTAATCTATCATCTGGAAACTTATGATGTGACAACCATCAGAGCTTCCACCCCAATGTATCTTTTAGCACGAGTGATCAAATCAATGGGAATCAAGATGGTATTGTCCGGAGAGGGTGCTGATGAACTGTTCGGTGGCTATCTGTACTTCCATAAGGCGCCTAACGCTAAAGAATTCCATGATGAAACAGTAAGAAAACTTGGAAAGCTTCATTTATATGACTGCCTGAGAGCCAACAAGGCTTTAATGAGCTGGGGAATAGAAGGCAGGGTTCCTTTCCTTGATAAAGAATTTATGGATATTGCCATGACGCTTAACCCACAGGATAAAATGATTAATGTTTCTGAAGGGAAAATTGAAAAATGGGTATTAAGAAAAGCTTTTGAAGATATTCTTCCGGAATCTATTGTATGGAGACAAAAAGAACAGTTCTCGGATGGTGTGGGATATTCATGGATTGATACGTTAAAAGAAGTTGCTCAAAAAGAAGTTACTGATGAGATGATGACTAACGCAAGATTCAGATTCCCGTTAAACACCCCACAAAACAAGGAGGAATACCGTTACAGAACTATTTTTGAAGAGCATTTCCCAAGTGAGACAGCAGCAGCAACTGTTCCATCTGTTCCATCTGTCGCCTGCTCTACTCCTATCGCTCTGGAATGGGATGAAGCTTTCAAAAAGATGAATGATCCAAGTGGAAGAGCAGTGAAAGTACATGAGACATCGTACTAGAAGTTTGAGGGCTTGAGGGGTAAAGTTTGTATGATCCTAAATTCACGATTCGCTTGCGAAGCCAAATGGATGATTGACATTAAAAAGATCTAAGATTTCAGGTTCTATCCACTTTGTCTATTATCTATTATCTTTTCGTGTCTTTACCTCTTATCCGGATTATCTTCCCTCTTGTTTCTAAACTCTACCACAATAATTTATTAATCCTGTAGCAATACGGGATTATTTTTTGAATTAACAATAACAATATGGCATAATTTAACTGACAATCAAAAATAATATCTAATAAATAATTATATTTGGAAAACGAAAATATCAATTATAAAAAAATGAGAAGAAACCTTACTGTTTTATTTGCCTTATTATCCATCAGTTTTGCTTTTGGACAGGGAAAATATGGCAAATATCTGAACTCAAAAAAGCTTGCTTTAGCTTATAAAAGCGTGAAAGATGCTGATAAGGATGACTATTATCAACAGTTCTACTGGTTGGTAAAAGCTGAGCAACTTAAGACTTATCCTCACCTTAAGGATATAAAGCCAGTAGTGTTGTATGAATTTGTAAAATACGTAAACCCTCAGAATCCGACAAAAAAACTGGATAAAAGAGACAAAGAGCTTAGAGCTACTGCAGAATTGTCTTTAAATCAATACTTCAAGAACAAGAATTTTGAGAACAATTCTGTTTTAATGTACAACCTTGAAACTTACGTTGACCCGTCAAAAGGACAATTCTATACAAAGGTTGATCCTGAAAAGATCAAAGAACTGGTTCCGAAAGAATTGTTTGCCTTTAATTCTTTCAACAGAAATTTAGGAGAAGAAAAGACCTACTATCTTTGGGTGGATAAGAAAAAAGATGATCTTAACATTGTAGATATTATTCCTAGTGAAAAAGATGACAAATCATTCTACACAAGATTGAGACAATACCTTCCTAACTATAAGTTTTCAAAATATGTTCCTTCTGTAAAAAAAGGAAACAAGTCTGATAAAACAGATATAGAATATTATTATATCATGCCTTTCGAGCAGAATACCGATAATATTGAATACAAAACAAAGGATTTCAAAAATTTCACTTTAAGCCAGTATAGAAAAGCCGGTGACGAATGGAAAGGAGTAGAAAAACCTAAAAAATAAATCAAAAAGTCCTGTGATATTTCACAGGACTTTTTTAATTTTATATGGATTTCTTTATCTAAGAATCAAACTGCTTAAAGCAAGCATTCTCTTCAATAAAAATAAGTCTGGAATTTTTTGAATATTCCAGCCTATACAAAATGACAGAAACAAGCCCCCAACAGACCTCAATAAAGAAAATTCTTCCTTTGATTCTCGCCACTGCTATTTTTATGCAAATGCTGGATTCAACCATTCTGAATACTTCTCTTCCCTCCATTGCCAAGGACCTTCATGAATCTCCGCTGAATATGCAGAACGCTATCATCAGTTATGTATTGACTTTGGCTGTCTTCATGCCTGCAAGTGGATTTTTGGCAGACCGGTTCGGAACGAAAAAAGTATTTATTTTCTCATTGATACTATTTAGTTTGGGTTCATTATTCTGTTCACTGTCTCAAAACCTTACCCATCTTGTTATTTCAAGGGTAATTCAGGGTGTTGGAGGAAGTCTGATGACACCTGTCGGAAAGCTGGCACTCATTAAAACTTTTGATAAGAGTGAATTGCTTAAGGCTATGAACTTTGCTATTATCCCTGCCCTTATCGGGCCTGTTCTCGGACCTTTGGTAGGTGGCTATATGGTGGATTATTTGTCATGGCACTGGATATTTCTTATTAATATTCCTATTGGTTTTTTAGGAATTATTTTAGGATTAAAATTTATGCCTGATTATAGATCTGATGATGTAGATTTTGATTTTAAAGGATTCTTAATCTTTGCAGCAGCCTCTCTCTTACTCTCTATTTCCTTAGAACTTTTTGGAAATATGCAGAATATAACACCGGTTCTCATTGTATTTATCCTGGGATTCCTGTTTCTTTACTATTACTATAAACATGCAAAAAAAGAAGGACATCCTATTTTCCCTTTAAACCTGTTTCAGGTAAGGACTTTCCGCGTTGGGATTGTAGGGAACTTAGCGACAAGACTCGGGATCAGCTCTGTTCCGTTACTGCTTCCGCTTATGATCCAGATTGCTTATAAACAGTCTGCCGTAACTTCAGGATGGATCATTGCTCCAATGGCTCTGACTGCTATATTCGGGAAATCATCTGTTATTAAAATTCTTGATAAATATGGCTATCGGCAAACGTTGATGGTAAATACATTTATCATTGGAACTTTAATCTGCATGCTGGCTATTCCAGATATTCACACTTCATTATATTGGTTTGTTCCTATTATTGCTGTGCTTGGATTTTTCAATTCTATACAGTTCACTTCTATGAACACGATTTCCATTGCAGATCTCCGGAATTTTCAGACCAGCAGTGGCAATTCATTAATCTCCGTTAATCAGCAGCTCGCGATCGGTTTCGGAATTGCCTTTGGATTGATTGTTTTAAAAATATTTGAAAACTCTGACCTCATCCAGGGAGAAACTCACAATGCTTTCCGATATACCTTTCTCACGGTAGGAATATTAACGATATTATCAGGTTTTGTATTTAGAAGACTACACATTTCAGACGGAAAGAATATGAAATCAAAAGAGGAATAAGCAAAGGTTAATTGTACATCAGTCTTTTACTACAATACGAACTTATCACAGATCAATGCATTTGCTTTATAAGTATGGTAATTTTGTTTACATAAAATCAACAATATTATGGCAACTAAAAAAGTAGAAATGGTAGTATCTCCAAGACCTGCACACTTTGTAGGTGACGGTTTTAGAGTTCATAATTTTATTCCGGGCGTACATGGCTTAGATATGAAAAGAATGGATCCGTTCATTATGCTTGATTATAATTCAAAATTTCATTTCAACGGTTCAGATAGACCAAGAGGTGTAGGAGTTCACCCACACAGAGGTTTTGAAACAGTAACCATAGCCTATAGCGGTAAAGTGGAACATCATGACAGTGCCGGAGGCGGTGGTATTATTGGCGAAGGCGATGTACAATGGATGACTGCTGCCAAAGGAGTTCTTCACAAAGAATACCATGAAACAGAATGGGCTAAAGAAGGTGGAATCTTTCAGATGGTTCAGCTGTGGGTCAACCTTCCTGCAAAAGATAAGATGAGCCATCCAAAATACCAGTCCATTGAAAACTCTAAGATGGAAAAAGTAGATCTTGGTAAAAATGGCTTTATTGAAGTAATTGCCGGAAATTATAATGGAAACAAAGGTCCTGCATTTACCTTCACTCCTATTCATATGATGAATGCAAAACTTAAAGCTGGAGGTAAAGCAGAATTTAATTTCCCTGCCCACTTCAACACAGCCGCTTTGGTTATTGAAGGAAATATTACTGTCAATGGAGAAGAACAAGTGAAAGCAGATCATTTTGCATTATTTAAAAATGAAGGAGAAAGCTTTACCATTGAAACCCAAGAAGATTCAATTGTTTTAATCATCAGTGGAGAGCCTATTAATGAACCCATCTTTCCTCATGGACCTTTTGTAATGAATACAAGAGAAGAGATCATGCAGGCTTTTGAGGATTTCAATACCGGAAAATTCGGATATCTTGAAGATTAAAAGGATAGATTTAAGTTTTCCTTAATCTTAAATGAGTTCTTTTTTACTAACTTTATATAACATTATAACGGGTTTAAGATGTCAAAGATTAATGTTAAATAATGGATGGATATAAACCTTATAGGTTTCGAAAACCTATAAGGTTTGTTTCTTTCTTTTATAAATACAAAAGACATTAACCTCTTTAGACCTAGACCTTAACCAACTTTTTAATACAAAAAATTATGAAATCAGAATTTGAAAATATCCCCCTTGTAAAAGCCGAAAAAAGATTTGAAATAGAAGTTAATGGACATTATGCCTTTATTAATTATCGTGAAACAAGTCATCAGATTGCTTTGATCCACACTGAAGCAGAACCAGAACTGGCGGGAACAGGTGCAGCCGCTGCTGTAGTGGAAAAAACCCTGAATTATATTGAAGAAAGCGGTAAAAAACTTCTTCCGTTCTGTCCGTATGTTTTTGCCTTTATCAAAAAGCATCCTGAATGGAAACGTATCGTAGATGAAAAATTTGATGGATACCATAAACTGTAACTATTTATCAACATTTATTTAACACATTAAAAAAGCATTACATCATTATGTCAAATATTGGACTTATCATCGAAGAAAAAGCAGCAGATATCGGAAATTTTCTGGTAGGAAGACTTCTTCCGTTCCGTGAAAAAAGAGCGGTTGGACCTTTTGTATTTATTGACCACATGGGCCCTTCGGAATTAAAGGATTATCAAAACCTTGATGTTCCCCCTCATCCACATATCGGATTATCTACATTAACTTATCTGCTGGAAGGATCTATTTTCCATAGAGACAGCATCGGAAGTGCTCTTGAGATTAAACCCGGTGCAGTAAACTGGATGACTGCCGGAAAAGGGGTGGTACATTCTGAAAGAACGCCTGAATATTTAAGACACAGTGATAAAAGACTTCACGGATTTCAGATTTGGGTGGGACTTCCAAAACATCTTGAACAGTCTGAACCTACTTTCCATCATATTGAAGCGGATGAGATTCCGGTTTGGGAAGAAGACGGCATTCAGTATAAATTAATTGCGGGAGAAGCATTTGGAAAAACCTCACCTGTTCCCGTACACAGCAAATTATTTTTCATTGAAATCAAAACCAAAGAAGCGAAGAAAATCAGCATAGGAAAGGATCTTTATGGGGAAGCTGCTATGTATGTTCTGGATGGTACGGTAACTACTGAAGGAAACTCTTATGGTTCAAAACAGCTGATGATCGCCAAAGACACTAAGCTGTGTGAATTTGATATGAGTGAAAACGGAACGGTCTATCTTTTCGGAGGTGAACCTTTTGATGAGGAGCGTTTTATCTTCTGGAACTTTGTAAACTCTGACAAGGAAATAATTGATCAGGCTAAAGTAAACTGGAACGATCAGAATCATGATGCATTTCCTTTGGTTCCTGGTGATGAGCAGGAATACGTTCCATTGCCAAAAGCGATTTTAAACAGAAAATAATTTCAGCTGACATAAACCATGAAAATATTAGCATTTGCAGGAAGCAGTTCTTCCACTTCCATCAACAGGGAACTGGTAAAGTTTGTTTTAAAAGATTTCCAGCATGAAGAGATCAACCTTATTGATCTCAACAATTTCACAATGCCTGTTTTTTCCGTAGATCTTGAAAAGAAAGGATTTCCGGATGAAGCTCATCATTTTTTAAAAGCCATTGAAGAATGTGATGTTATCATCTGTTCTCTTGCAGAACACAACAGGTCTTACAGCGCTGCTTTTAAAAATCTTTTCGATTGGGCATCAAGGATTAATGTGAAAGTATTCCAGAATAAACCAATGCTTCTGATGAGTACTTCTCCCGGAGGGTATGGTGGTGGAAATGTTATGGATACAGCAAAAACATTTTTCCCTCAATTTGCAGCGGATATCAAGGATACTTTTTCCCTACCCAAGTTCTATGAGAATTTTGATCTTGAAAGTGGAGTGATCAATCCTGATATGCTGAGCGAGCTGAAAATGAAGATTGAAAGCTTTAAAAATTCAATTACCAATGACTAAGGGAAGACTGGAAGCTTTTAGTGATGGAGTTCTAGCCATCATTATCACCATCATGGTTCTTGAACTGAAAGTACCTGAAGGAAGCAGCTGGATAAGCCTAAAACCTCTGATTCCTAAATTTTTAGCCTATATTTTCAGCTTTATCTATGTAGGAATTTACTGGAACAATCATCATCACTTATTTCAGACAGTAAAAAAAGTAAACGGAGGTATTCTTTGGGCCAATCTTCATTTGTTATTTTGGCTTTCCATGATGCCTATTGCTACAGAATGGATCGGCACTACCGGTTTTGCAGAAAACCCTGTAGCAACCTATGGTATTGTTCTCGTATTATGCGCTATTGCCTATAGTATTTTGGAGAATGTTATTATCCGGTGTGAGGGTGAAAATTCACAGCTGAAGGAGGCTATACATTCAAAGTATAAAGAGAATATATCCATTATATTTTATATTCTGGGCATCGCTACTTCATTTTTTTATCCTTATATTGCCATAGGTTTTTATTATATAGTGGCTCTTATATGGATGATTCCCGACAGAAGAATCGAAAAATCATTAAAAGACAATTAATATGGAAACACACGAATATCCCAACGGCGACATTACTGTCATCTGGCAGCCTCAGAAGTGTATCCACTCGGCTGTATGTGTAAAAATGCTTCCCAAAGTCTACAATCCAAAAGACAGACCCTGGATAAAAGCAACCAATGCAACCCCGGAAGAACTAAAAATACAGATAGATCAATGCCCATCTGGAGCATTAAGTTATAAATTCAATACTGAAAAATAATGGCAGTAACGGTAAAAGCAAGTTTAGGAAAAACAAAATATTATACAGAGGTAACAGCGGGAGAAAATACGATTATTACCGATGAACCTATAGATAAAGGCGGACAGAACAAAGGTTTCAATCCCATGGAAATTCTGGCTACTTCTTTGGCAAGCTGTACAGCAGCAACCCTTAGAATGTATATTGAAAGAAAGGAATGGGATGTGGAAAACATCAATGTAGAAGTGGAACTTGAAAATTATCCCTTGACAAAAAAAGCAATCTTCAAAAGAGATATTACCTTTGAAGGAATTTTGGATGATGAGCAAATAAAAAGACTTCATACCATTGCTGATGCATGTCCGGTACATAAAATATTAACCAACGATATAGAAATACTAACTAAATTCTCATAAAACATGATCGAAGTAAAACAAAACAACGACGAGAAACACGGAAGTTTTGAAGCTTTCATAGATGGAAGACGCGCAGGAATAATGACGTACACCTGGGCAGGAGAAGAAAGATTTATTATTGACCACACCGAGGTGGAAGAAGCCTACAACGGAAAAGGGGTAGGTAAGGAAATGCTTTTGGCTGCTGTAGATTTTGCAAGAAAAAACGGAAAAAAAA
The DNA here is from genome assembly GCF_037572595.1 of Chryseobacterium sp. MYb328. Taxonomy (NCBI): domain Bacteria; kingdom Pseudomonadati; phylum Bacteroidota; class Flavobacteriia; order Flavobacteriales; family Weeksellaceae; genus Chryseobacterium; species Chryseobacterium sp. MYb328. The sequence goes on from NZ_JBBGZQ010000001.1 coordinate 82,729, forward strand.
TCATTCCGCTTTGTCCTTTTGCGAAAGCCAGTTTTCAGAAGAGTGAGGAATTACAGGATGTTTTGGTGAATTAGTCACAGTTTCTACCCTTACAATACAAACCTTTCAGAGCAGATCTGGAAGGTTTTTTCTTTAAGTGGGAAATAATTTTCTTTTTAACGCTAAGTTTGCAAAGAGTTTATTTAAATTACAGCAAAGAGCTCGCAAAGGCGTTTCACTTAGCAGAAACTCTTTATCCCTCACTAGGTTCTTTCTTCACGCAAAGGTTTATTTTGGATTATATTAAATTTTTAAGTGAGCAAAGAGGGAATCGATTTTCAATCGATTTGATAAAACGAACTGTTATCATTAGCTTAGAAAACAGGCCCCGCTTTAATAAATGCGAAGCTAATTTTAATGAAACAATTACTCTTTATCACTATAAAAAAGATGAAGACGTAGAGAATAATTGCTTTTATAAGTGCCATAACTTCCTGCTTCCAGCTCCCAGCTTCAAACCTTTCTGAAAAACATAAGCTTAATCCCAAGCTTAGGTTACTTCCCCCTAAGTAATTATATAAAAATTACCTCTTAACTAAATTCATGATTCACGATGCTTCTTTTTTATATATTTGCTAAAATTTAAAATCTAAGCATGAATCCAGGAACTGTCCTTTTGCTGTTTGTCTTTATCTACTTTATCGGCCTTTTGGTGATCTCATATTTCACCAGCCGAAATTCTGACAACCAGTCTTTCTTTATCGGTAATAAAAAAAGCAAATGGTGGCTCGTTGCATTCGGGATGATTGGGACCAGTTTAAGTGGGGTTACCTTTATTTCAGTTCCAGGAACAGTTGGAAAAATGACCGGCTCCGAATATATTTATGGAGGTTTTGAATATTATATGATGGTGATCGGCTTCTTCATTGGATATTTTATTGTTGCTGCCATCCTTCTGCCTCTGTATTATAAGATGAACCTTACTTCCATTTATACGTATTTGGGAAAAAGATTCAATGTGGAAGCGCATAAGATCGGATCGATATTTTTTATTATTTCAAGAGCAATCGGAGCTACAGCAAGATTATATCTGGTAGTAAATGTCTTACAGATTTTCCTTCTTGAAGGATTAGGGGTTCCATTTTGGGTAACTTCCATGGTGCTTTTACTCATGGTTCTTCTTTATACTTTTGAAGGCGGAGTAAAAACCATTGTGATTACAGATACTTTACAGACTTCTTTCATGATTATCAGCCTGGTGGCATGTATTGTATACATCCTATCTAACCTGAACCTGTCTTTTGGTGAAGCATACACAATTTTAGAACAGAAAAATTATACTCACTTTATCAATTTCGATCCTAATTCCAAGACGTTTTTCCTTAAAACCATCCTGGGTGGAATTTTCATTACGATTGCAATGACCGGACTGGATCAGGAAATGATGCAGAAAAATATCTCTGTAGATAATCTCCAAAACTCAAAGAAAAACATGTTAACTTTTGCAGGAACTCTTCTGTTAGTTAATCTTGCATTCCTATTTTTAGGTGGATTACTTTACCTTTTTGCTTTGCAACATGGAGCAGAATATGGAACAACAGGAACCGATCCTGTAAGCAATATCTTCGGATTCAAAGATGCTGCAGGAAACATCAAGAATGTTATGGGTGATGACCTTTTCCCAGCCTTATCTCTTAACGGGTATTTCCCGATGACCATTTCTGTAATTTTCATTATTGGATTAATCTCAGCATTATTCCCTTCTGCGGATGGGGCATTAACGGCAGTAACAAGTTCGTATTGTGTAGATTTATTAAACCTTAACGAAGATAAAACAAAGACTGAAAAAGAAAAGAAAAGCCTTCGTATGAAAGTGCATTTGACATTCACCATTATGTTTTTTATTTTAATCATGGTATTCAAAGCTCTGAACGACAAATCTATTGTATACCTGATTATGGAGGTTGCCGGATATACTTATGGGCCGTTATTAGGACTTTTTGCCTTCGGAATTTTCACCAAGTTCCATATTTCCAAGAAGTATTCAATTCTTACAGTAACGATCCTTGCTCCTATCATCACTTATTTAATCAACTTTGCTGTGACTTCTTACACAGATTACAGAATTGGTGTAGAGCTTATTGTTCTTAATGGGCTGCTTACCTTTATCGGTTTATGGCTAGTGAAGGATAAACAGCATTTAAGAGTTGTTTAGGATTAAAAGACTTTAGCGTCCAACCTTTTGGGTCTTTATAAAAAGTAAAAAGGCTGTTTTCTTTTTTGAAAACAGCCTTTTTTGTGAATTGTTTATTCTTTATTCTTTAATCCATTTTATGGTTCTGTCAAAAGTTTTTGTTTTAACTTTAATCAAATAATCTCCTTTTATAAGCTGAGCCACATTAAAAGTACCCAGATTATTGTGATCAGGTGTATTATTCAACTTACTGAATACTAGTTTTCCACTTACATCATATATGGTAACATCATAAACTTCATTTGTATTTGAAAATTTAATATTAAGAAATTCTTTACCTGGGTTAGGATATATGACAAATGCATCTTTATTTCCGGTTACATCATTTACAGCCAATACATTTTTACTGATTGTAAAATTAACAGGATTAATATTAAAAAATACGTTTCCTGCCCCTGCTACCATAATTCTAGCCGTTGTTGTATTTACGTCAGGAATAGTTATAGCTTCGGATCCATCATTTGGGGTAGAGGCAACCAGAGTAGTTGGATAAGTAAGACCTCCATCCGTTGAGAGTAAAATACTTACATTGGCACAGTTTACCGGAGCAGCGGCAGTATTGGCTACATCCCATGTTATAGTCTGTGTAGAGCTAGCACCCCATGTTACCGCAGTATTGGGTGCAGTTACTTTAAACGGACCAGAGTTTCCAGCAACCGTAATAATTGCATCATCATTGGCTACTCCTCCACAACCTGCATTATTATCTCTTACAGTAAGTCTGAACTCCATTGTTCTTCCGTAAGATGGTAAAATTTCTCCTTTTGATACCGTATTGTTGAGAATACTTGCCAATTTTGGAAAGTATCTGTAGGAAGCGGTTTCCGGTACAAATGATCTGAATATAGCAGCGTTTCCGGTTGGAGTATTCCAATCTCCTTCAGGACCGTTATCATTTTGTTCCCAGCAATAGGTAAGCGCATTGTTTTCAGAGTCTGTTGCAGAACCAGTAAGCTTAAATGGTGTTCCTTTAGGGATTGTATAATCATTTCCGGCATTTACTGTAGGGGCAGTGTTGCTGACAGGAGTGATCACCGGACAATCTGCTGATGCTACTGCTGTAGTGATCGACTGAAATGAGTTGGTATGAAAAATAGGAATACTGTTGTTAGCCAAATTATTCAGAGATCCGCAAATTCCGGCATATCCCATAATCGTAATCCCGCTTCCCGGTTCTACGGCAGCATCAGCATCCCGGTTACCGCCTCCGCAATTTCCAGTTACAGCATTAAAAGTATGGGGTCCCCAAAACTGATGCCCTACTTCATGAGCAACGTAATCAATATCATAAGGATCACCAACCGGGTTACTTCTTCCTGTGATTCCTTTTCCTTTATACTCAGGATCACATATACCATAATAAGCTACACCACCACCACCTGTGCTAAAAGTATGTCCTATATCATAACTGTTAATTCCAATTATTGCATTAATCTGAGTCTGACTTTCCTCAACTAACAGGTCTGAATTATTATTACCATTAAAAGGATCCGTAGCAGGATTTGTAAAAATAAGACTCGTCTCATCAGGAACTAATATTAGTCTCACAGCCACTTCTTGCTCATAAACACCATTTACTCTGTTTACGGTTGTTACAATAGCAGACAGTGTTTGAGCCACAGTAGGAGAAGCTAGCCCTGTTGCAGCTTTTGCATATTCACCTGTACAGGCTACTGCAAACCGGAAAATTCTAATTTGATTTCCTACGCCCGGAGTGACGCTTTTTTGTCCGTTTTTTTTTTCTGCTTGAAATTTCCCGTCTTTAGTACCGCAAGTTATCGGGCTCTTATTAATTAAATCGCCTTTTTTGTAGATAATATAATTATTCAGATCATTTTTTGCATAAGGATCAATATACATATCTCCCGCCACCACAGATTTTATCTGAGCATGAAATCCCAATTCTGTAAAATCTAATTTCACAGTAGCGTATTGATCATCAACCCCTTGTCCTGTAAAAGTAACCAATTGAGGGTATTTATCAGCTAATTCAGGAGCCATTACTGAAGATTTCCAGATTTTGAATTTTGCTTTTGTTCCATCAGGCATAGGCAAAATAATAATGGGAGCCTTATCTTTAAAATCAGCATCCCTCAATTCCGGAACTGATTGGAAGTAGCTTTTCATTCCTGCTACATCTAACCTGTAACTGAGAAATCTTTCTGGTTGTATCAACCTGTCACCTGGTTTAGCCTCAACAGACCTTTCACTAATTTTTGTAAAAAAGTCCTGGGCCTTCCCCAAAGAAATGGATATCATAAATATCCCTAAATAGAGTAATTGTTTAATTTTCATTGTGTATGTGGTTTTAACTCTTAAATAAATAATCAAAGGGGGTTAAAAATAAATTATTTAACCAAAAATAATTATAAATCTAGACAATAAACCTATACAAAAAAACAAATATTCTCTATCTATTCATAAAACAATACAGATTCTAATAATCTGAAAAATAAATACTTAAAAAACAATAAACATCATGGAAAATATTAACAAGGCTGCTTTGTATTCACTTCTAAATGGTAAAAAACTCGGAATTTTATCAGAAGGCCCTCAAATATTCTGTGTTCATCCTTTATAGAGGGATCTATTTCAATATCTTTGAAAGCAAGAATTAAAATAAAAAAACAGTATTAAAACTATGAAAAAAATTATTTCACTTTTCGTCTTTATATTAACATTCGGTTCTGTAGCAGCTCAGGAAAATTTTGAGGTGTCTACTTTAAGGATTGGGCCTTACAAGATCTTCATGGAAAAAAGTGAAGCAGAAAAAATTGCAGGGACTACAATCAAAATTTCTGACGGACAGCAAAAGAGTTTTGTAAAATACAATGGAGAGGCTATTAGTATTGAAGTTTTTCAGGGGTATGGTGGAGCAGCAAAGCCTGATGCTGTTACCATTGCAGGAATGACCACTACCAGTAAAAAATTCAAAACCAAAAGCGGAATGGGTGTTGGAAGTACCAGAGATGAATTGATTAATGCTTATAGAAATTATCCTATATTTAGTGTTCGCCCGGAGGTTGATGACAATGGTAAACGTGTTAAAGATGCAGGATACTTTAATATTGAGGACTATGATGCAGGAACTCAGTTAACATTTAAATTTATTAATAATATCGTTACAGAAATTACTGTTTACATCAACGAAGGCTGTTAAAAGCAGGAAAATATTCAAATCAATCAAAATCCGGATTTTTATATCCGGATTTTTGCATTTCCGTAAGCCGGTAAAAAATTGTAAATTCGCGTGCAAATAAATCAGATATAATGAGTAAAAGTATTGAAGAGTTAAAATCTCTTACTACGCAGATCAGAAGAGACATTTTAAGAATGGTTCACGCTGTAAATTCAGGACACCCGGGAGGAAGCTTAGGCTGTACAGAGTACTTTACAGCACTTTATGGAAAGGTGATGAACTATCATCTTCCTTTTACAATGGAAGGCAAGAATGAAGATCATTTTTATCTATCAAACGGGCATATTTCTCCTGTGTACTACTCTACTTTGGCAAGATTCAACTTCTTCCCGGTAGAAGAATTGAAGACTTTCAGAAAGCTTGATTCAAGATTACAGGGACACCCTACTACTCATGAAGGTCTTCCAGGGATCAGAATTGCTTCCGGTTCTTTAGGACAAGGTCTTTCTGTAGCATTGGGAGCTGCTTTAGGTAAAAAAATGGACGGAGACCAGTCTCTTGTTTACACTCTTCACGGAGATGGTGAACTTCAGGAAGGTCAAGTCTGGGAAGCACTGATGTTTGCTGCTGCTAAAAAAGTAGATAACATTATTTCTACTATTGACTATAACGGACGTCAGATTGATGGTGATACAGATGATGTATTAAGCCTTGGAAATCTTCATGCTAAACTTGAAGCTTTCGGATGGATTGTTTTAGAAGAAAAGAACGGTAACGATCTTGAAGCTGTAATCGGTATTCTTGAAAGAGCAAAAGCTGAAACAGGAAAAGGAAAGCCTGTAGCCATCATGCTTCACACAGAGATGGGTGCCGGAGTAGACTTTATGATGGGATCTCATGCTTGGCATGGTAAAGCTCCTAATGATGAGCAATTGGAAACTGCATTCAAACAATTGTATTTAGAAGCTCCTGCTGACTACTAATCTCTAACCATCAGTTAAACTCTCGATTAATAAAAATAAAAATGAAATATACATATACAGAAAAAAAGGACACACGTTCAGGATTCGGAGCCGGATTAGCTGAGCTTGCTGATAAAAATCCTAATGTAGTAGCACTTTGTGCAGACCTTATCGGATCTTTGAAAATGGAGAAATTCATTGAGAAAGCTCCTGAAAGATTTATCCAGGTGGGTATTGCAGAAGCAAACATGATGGGTATTGCTGCAGGTCTTAGTATCACAGGGAAAATTCCTTTCACAGGAACTTTTGCAAACTTCTCTACTTCAAGAGTATATGACCAAATTCGTCAGTCTATTGCTTACTCTGGAAAAAATGTAAAAATCTGTGCATCTCACGCAGGTCTTACGCTAGGAGAAGATGGAGCAACTCACCAGGTATTGGAAGATATCGGGATGATGAAAATGCTTCCTGGAATGACGGTAATCAACCCTTGTGACTACAACCAGACAAAAGCGGCTACTCTTGCGATTGCTGATTTTGAAGGTCCTGTATATTTAAGATTCGGTAGACCCACTGTTCCTGTATTCATCCCTGAAGATATGCCTTTCGAAATTGGAAAAGGAATCATGCTTCAGGAAGGTACTGATGTAACGATTGTTGCAACAGGGCACCTTGTATGGGAATCTCTTGTAGCTGCTGATGAACTTGAGAAAGAAGGCATTTCTTGTGAGGTAATCAACATCCACACGATTAAGCCTCTTGATGAAGAGATCATCTTAAAATCTGTTGAAAAAACAGGGAAGATTGTAACGGCTGAAGAACACAACTACCTTGGTGGTTTAGGGGAGTCTGTTGCGGGAATGCTTGCAAGAAAAAGACCTACAAGACAGGAATTTGTAGCAGTAAACGATACATTCGGAGAATCTGCAACACCTGCTGAACTGATGAAAAAGTATAAGATTGATGCTGCTGCAGTGAAAGAAGCTGTAAAGAGAATTTTAGCTAACTAATCATTAGCTTTATCATAATAACTGCGGGCTGTTTCTTCGAAACAGCCCGCAGTCTTTTATTGAATGAGTGATTCAATGTTGGAGTTAACCACCCCGTCAAAAATTCTTTAAATTTTTGACACCCCTCCACAGGAGGGGAATAGTTATACATAGAGTTATCATGGTTGTAGTTTCTACCCTACTTATCGTTTGTTTTTTATTATTCCGGTTGATTCAAAGGAATTCCCACTGCTAGAAGAATTGGGCATAATATTTCTGTTATATACTCTTCCTGTCTTCTGTCTGAAGCTTTTGATCCTGAAAAGTAATTGCTGATCCTGTAGTTTTTCACAAACTGATTGCGTTTCTTTCCTATGGAATAGTAATATCCACCTGTTTCATCATTGATAAAATAGGTCATTTCATCAAAAGTCATAATTTTTTTAGAAAGGATCCATTTTTTGTAAATACATTTCTCAGATTTATCAAAAATATACTTCACAGGAATCCTGAAAAACAGATCAAACAGGAAATAGATCATATAAATCCCCCATATTATCAATGCAATTTTGAACTGATCTGCAGACATTTTATCCATAAAATAATAGATAATGACCAAAAGGGCAATCATTCCAAAGGCCAGCCACCAGATTAAAGTGCGCAGGAAGCTGTAATTGGGCATAAGGCTTATTTCACTGCCATTCTCTTCAAATTTATAACGGTCTGTTATGTTCATTTCCTGAATCATTAATTTTCATGATGTCTTCTGTTTCATTCACCATCTTTTGGATTCCTTTTTGCGACAAAGCCTGCCCAATGGTCAGATGTTTTTCTTTCCCTTCTACTTCAAAATAAATAGACAATATTACATTCGTGGTAATAAAACCCATATACTTTGTAGCCAATACATGGAAATTGGTAAAATCCTTTAAATCATAAGTTTTTGCCGGAACAAAAATGGTATGCTTCCCGGTAATGGTTTTTCGGTCCATATCAATAATAAACTTCTTGGTAAAGAAATTAATAGCGATAAGTACTACCAATGCAATAAGAATAAGGCTGAGGATTCTTACATCTTTAAAGATCCATCCTGCTATTATTAAAAAGAAAAGACATAAAACAGATACGAAAACCGGTTGATTTTTAAAAATGTATTGGTTTCCTTCCTGTTTGTAAAATTTATAAGAGTTCATAATAGATTTGGGTTTATATTTTGTTTAGTATTGGGTTTGAATCAATTTTCATAGCGTAGGGCAATCTCATCTTCATTAATGGTCTTCAGAGTATTTAAATCTGTTCTGAAATAGGTATCATGAATAGAAAAATAGGCATCCATTTTTACTTTGGTCTGTTCCGAAGCTTTCTTCCAGCAGTCAAAAAACCATTGTTCAAACAGTTTATATTTTTCGTCATCATATTCATCCAGTATATCATCAAAATCCTCCCCTTCATAATGATCCTGAAAATCTGAAGCTGCCATCCATATTTTTTCCGGGATCAGCGCATCCCAATCACTATTTTCTTCAGCATTGCCATTCTTTTCAGTGGGCAAAGAAATTGTATTGGTCGCGATTTTATTGTTGCCGTCTACGCCCCAGAATACAATATTCAGATATTCATATTCGTACTCGAAATAGAATGCTCTGATATCAGATCTTCCGTTGTTCCCAACATAACTGATATGGTCTCCGTTCAGCAGATGACTCAAATCTTCTGTAAGCTTATCACTGATTGCTTCCAGATAATTTTTAAATTCAATATTGAGCTTTTTAAGATCTTCCATAAGACTGATTTTGTTGTAATGATTATGATCTTTCAATTTTTCTCCCAACAAGTTTTTCTAACGCTGAAAACATTTCTTCAACAGGCAAAACCTGTAGATCAGGATGATTTCTCAACCATTGCGAATGTAATACTATTAAATCTTCTTCCAAGCTATAAAATGAACTATTTTTTAGCTTATCCCTGGTCTTATTAGGTCCGAAATATTCGCTTTTCAGATATTTTTCAAGTTCTCCTTCTTCCAGGTTTTCTACTTTTGTACACTGTTCAAGAAAAAGGATAAGGTTCTTTTGCGCGCCAGTTTTTTTCAACCCTTCTTCAATATCCCGATTGAGTTCCGGTGACCATCCTGAATTCCATACAAACTGGGAAAAATTCCCGTTGGAATATTGGGCGAGATAGTAATCAAGATAATAACTGATGATAGAATCTTCATGCCTATTTTCTGGCTCAAATCCTTCTTCGTTCAGGAGATTCACCACAGAAATATTGGATAGGATCAGATCATAAGGATCGTTACTGTTATAAGATGTGTCTGAGACAATTATTTTATCTTGCTTCATATAATATAATTAATGTGTTTTTTTATTCTTCATTCTTCTAATTGCCCCAGGTTTCCATCCACTCCAGATATTCACTTTTATACTCATTATCGTTCAGTCTGATAATGATATCTTTCAGATCCTGCTTCTCAAATTCATAATCTGACACCGTAAAAATCAGGAAAATATCTTTCCCTATAGTATTTTTAAAAAAGTTCTCATTTTTAAGTTTTTCCAATACTTCAATACAACTAGTATAAAGCTTAGCCTGAAATTGCTGAAACCATTCGTCATCTTCTTCATGTTGATCAAGCTCTGTTCTCAGATGGGTACAAATTTCATTAAAATCCTGATCTGCACCTTCCATTTCGTACGTCCATTCCGCAGGTTCGTATTTATAATATACGGCATCATCTTCATCAATCTCTTTAAGGGTCTCCACTGTATTGGAAGAAGGGCAGACTGTCATTGCTCCTTCATCACTATACAACGCAAAACTGTAAATGTTTTCAGCGCCATGCTTTTCATACATTTCCAAAAAAGCCTTTTTTGCTGCTTTTTCTATCTGTTGCTTCAACGTCTCAAAATCCATGCTTCGTATCTTCTTTAAAATGGGCGGTAAAATTACCCTTATCCTGCTTTGTATTTTTTAAAAGTACAGCCAGTTTCATGATTATGGCTAGTCTTTTTTTATTATTGAAGATTATCTGTTTTTGTTGTACAGGATAAATCCCGGAATTATAATGGCCGCTGCAATGATTAATAGAGGAAGTTCTCCATATCTGAACAGCCAGGATGTTTCTTTAGAAGGTCCTATTTTCACAACAACAGTCAAACAGAAACCTATGATAATCATAATAATTCCTAGTGTTTTTTTCATAATCCAAATATTAATTGTTATCAATTAGTCTACAAAATTGTTATAACGGCTAAGTACAGTATTTGCTTCGCTTTCAAGGTCATCAAGATCTTTGTTCAGTTCAGCACTATTTTCGTTCAGGCTTCTTTGAACAATTCTCATTTTACCCAGGAAATCATTTACCGAATTATTAAAAGCCATATAACTTCCTTCTTTGTGTTTTTCAGATGATGGGATTTTTTCATCAATATTCCGTTTATACAATTTTTCCATCTGCTGATACTCTTGGGTAAATTTCTGTTTGTAAGTGTTCAGATCTTTAATATCATAAGAATCATCAACGATCTTTTGGGCAAGTTCCATCACTTCTTTAGACTGAATGATGTGATCTTTCAACGGATGCCCTTTAAGAACCTCTATTTCTGCCTTATCTGCCTTGGGAGAAAGTTTGGAAAACAAATCATTGGCTGCCTTACGGTTTTCCTGAATAAGTTTTTGGGATTTTTCAGTGATCTCAGTGATTTTCTTTCCTTTGTCATCTTTCCAGTCTTCGGCTGTTTTATAAGTTTCCAGCTCTTTCTTCAGCACTTCCAGCTCAGAGGCTGTTTCCTTCATCTTATCAACAAGTACCTGATAATCTTTACCCAATGCATCCGGTGCCTTAATGTCCTGGTTGACCCACATCATAATAGTAGGCGTAAATATGGGGGACATCCCGATATGTTGAGGATTAGCCGTTACACTCTTTACATATTCATCCATCTGCATCAATGACTCCTGAAAATTTTTGATGAAATCCGTCTGGGCTTCATCCATTTTCACAACCTTATTATTAAAAGCAACGATATCCCTGTTTTCATCTCCTGAATTGACACTAAAAGGGTTTGTCTGATTATTATTACTCCCATTTTGTGAAAGCTTTTCTTTAATTTTCTCTAGTTTATCACAGGAGGTCATCGAAAGCCCGAGACTGAGTATTCCTGCAATGAGCAATGATTTCTTCATAATCTGATATTAAAAATTAAATAAGTGTTCTGTTGTATTTTTTATTAAGGTCTTCCAGCTCATTTACTACTTCCTGCATGGTTCTCTTACTAAAGGATTGAGATATGACCGGACGCTTAAAATGGGATATATTTTTGAAATTACCATATAGATAACAACCTAAAGGAATCATACTCAAACCGATGGTCTGCAGTTCAAATCCTTCAAAATCATTAAGATCATAAGTAAATTTCCTACGTACCAACCCTGTATTGATAACTGTTAGAACCTGTGAAGCAGGATCAAAATAAATTTTAGGAGGAATAAAGGAAATAATGGTTAGTAAAAGTGAAAATACCAGCATTCCGATTCCTGTCTTGAGATAGCTGGTATTCACAATCACAATGATAGAAATCAATACCCAGATCACTACTATCAGATGTTGTAATGATATGTACTGCTTCACCTGATAGCCTGCTCCTTCCCTTTTTAGATGCTTGAACCCTTCCATTGATGTAAGTTTTTCAGATTCTATCCGATAAACGAAAATTTATCTTCAACCATTTTTCCGATTAACGGCAAAGGTTTTTCAACTTCATTGGCTGCATTAATGGCTCCAATAATCATCAGTACTAATGGTAATAATCCTATTACTCCCAAAATACCGAGATGAGTAACCGAAATTAAAATACCAAGAATTACTGGCAGAATAAGAGAAAGAATAGCTGCTCCTAAAGACTGCTTAAGATGATATTTTAAAAAGCTGTCTGGTTTTTCTTTTCCTAATACAAAAGAGATCAGCCATCCTATAATGGTGATGTATGATACGATAGATAATGTCTTGTTGTCCATAATAAAGTTTTTTAATTAATATTTTTTTGATTTTTTACTGCCTCAAAATTGCGACAGGAAAGCATATCTCCAATTTTTTGTATTACTACAAAACAACTTCAACTCAAAGAAGGAGTGCCTACAAAGCGTCTACAAAACACCATAACAAACTATTTAACAGTAATTTAAACAAAGACTACAATTTCTTTTTTTTACTTTTAATCAGTGATCAGTCTTTGCAATTTTTGTACTTTCACCTCATGAAACGGAAGTTCACTTTTTTATTTTTCATATTCTTTATCTGTATTTTTTGCCCGGCTCAAAATACATACATTGATGGACTTAAGAACCAGTTGAAGAGCAATACTTCTGCTGAGGAAAAATTTAAAATCTACAATGAACTTACAGAATATTACAGAGTCAGTGATCAGTATTCTACTGCTGAAAAATACATTCAGGAACAATTAAAACTGGCCAAAAGTGAGCGTAATTATACTGAAGAAGTAAAAGCTCTGGTTCAGAATGGAATCATTAAACTTAATCAATCTGAATATGATAAGGTTCCAAATCTCATTGATGCTGCTCATGCAACTGCCCAAAAATCAAATGATAAAACGGCCTCTCTCTATGCTGCTTATCTGAATATTTATTATAATAATACCTTGGGAGAGTCTGAAAATACCATTAAACTTATTCAGAAAATTCTTCCGGAAGTTGAAAAGCAGCCTTCAGAGATTCTTTTGAATGCTAAACTCAATTATCTCCTATATGGTATTCACTCTGAGTGGAATGATGCAAAAAATGCAACCCTATATGCTCGAAAAGCAGTAGAACTAGCCCAAAATTCAGGGAATAAGAACATGTTGAGTTCAGCCTATTCTGCTATGGCAGTCTGCTATTATTTTCCCTATGAAAAAACCGGCGATCTAAAGGATTTAAAACGTGTAACAGATATGTGTAAAAAAGCTGTTGCTCTTTATCATGAATTTCCGGGACAGGTTTCAGCTCATGCTCATGCTCTTGCATTATTAAATCTTGCCAATTATTATCTGAGCTATCCCGTCATTACGCCGGAAACCCGTAAGGAAATTCAGGATGATACAGCTGAAATCCTCAAACTCACTCAACATACGACTTTAAACCAAGGTATCCAGGCCGGAGCATTAGGAATTCTGAGCAATCTTGCAGCACGTGATCAGGATGATGCATTATCAGAACAGTATCTTTTAAAATCTGAGCAGATCTTACTCACACAGCAACCTGTATACTATCACGTCATGATTAATATAGTTACTGACCTTTCTAAGCTGTATGTAAAACAGAAAAATTATCAAAAGGCTTATGAATACCAGGCTAAAGTAACAGAATACAGTAATCTGCTGTATAACGAAGGACAGGCAGAGACCGCAAAAAGACTGGAAGCCCAGTTTCAGTCCCAGAAAAAAGAGACCGAACTGAAAGCTCTTACAGAAAAAACAGCAAGCCTTAAGAAAGAGAAGTTCCTGTATATAGGACTTGTAATAATAGGGCTTATAGGAACATTTTTTATGTTCCGTTCTTATCATTATAAATTACGCTACTCTATTGTAAGGGAAAAAAAGCTGAATACTGAAAAATACGAAGCTGAAATGCGGGTAAAACTTCAGGAAGAGGAACAAGCCAGACTAAAAGCTGAGCAGGAACTTCTTACCTTACAACAACAAAAACTTCAAAGTGAAGTTCTGGCCAGTCAGTTGCATATTCAGCATAAAAATGAGGTGCTTCACCAGCTTCAGACCAAGCTTTCAGATACAGATATCAATATCAACCAGGTAGTGAAAGAACAAAACCGGGTAGATAATGATTTTGAAAAGATCAGGTTTACCATCCAGGAATTACATCCTGACTTCTTCAAAAACATCAATGAAAAGGCTAAACAGAAGTTAACACCATTGGATTTGAAATACTGCGCTTATATCTACCTTGGAATGGATACAAAACAAATTGCCAATCTCCTAAACGTGGAACCTAAGAGTGTAAGAATGACTAAATACCGTTTAAAAAAGAAATTTGGACTGGATGAAAATATGGCTTTGAATACTTTCTTTCAAGGCGTATTTTCAGCTTAAAACCATCGGTATATTTTTTAGCGGAAAATAGACGTATTATTTGACACTGTTTATATACAAAAAATTAGCAGTTCACACATTCAAAACATGTTTCCATTATTTTATGTCTCCATGCGGTTATTTTTTGCCCCATAAAGACATCATTTTTTCAAAAATACTCCTTAAGCTACCATTTAATATCTATCTGGTTAAAAAAATTAGATACAACTTGTATCTAATATGTAATTTATGTACAATAGAAAATAATTCATGCTTTTCAGCTTCATTATCCTGATTCCATTTTCTTTTCTCACAACAAAACTTTATCCTTTTTTTATTTTCCATCACCTTGTTAAATCACACTCAAATTGAATGTAATAAATCATGTACAATTACTTCAATAACTGTACATTTTATGGGTTTCTGTAATAAAATATTACAAAATAAACACAAATTTAATCACCATTAAGTGATGTAATTATTTTTAGTTTTGAACCATCGACGTTGATAAAACATTCTGTATTTGGATTGTATATGTACAGTACATATTTAAACATCAGAATGAATCACCCAATGCCAGGGATCATATGGCAGACTATTTTACTTAACAAACAAAAACTCTTAAAATGAAAAAATTAGTTGGAATGAAGAGAAATTTCTCTTCTTTAGAAAACAGAAAACTGAAGAACTCAAAGGTTATATTTGGTGGCGGAACAAATACTAGAACCACTTCAGAAACAGGAGCAAACGGAAATCCTGGCAATACTGGTGATACCAAATTATATAATGACGGGGAGCTCGTTGCTACGTTAGAAATAGATTAATTAATATATGGAGGGAGACTCTCCCTCTATATTCTTGACAAACTAACAGGCAATCAACATAAACCGGTCAAAATATAAGAGAATGAATTATATAAAAAATATTTTTATACTCATTGTTGTCTTACTATTCTTTTCCTGCCAGACTAGAAAAGTAAATTATATAGACTATTACCATAAATTATATGCCATTGATAGCAGCTTTAGAGTAAATAAAGATACACTATCAACCATTAAACAGTATAAAAAATTATTTAGGAAATATCCTTTGTTTCAACAAAATGAAAGGCTTAAGGAATATGAAACTTATATTAAGCTTTCTGATAAATTCAATAAGAACTTTGGTGGAAAAAAAAGTCTTTACAGTCTTATAACACAGGTTGCTCCCTATTGGAAATATAAAAAAGCAGATCCGGATTTTTTCAAACTTTATAAAAAGTATGGAATTGATAGCATTCAGATAGAACAGGAAGTGATACAATGGAAAAAAAGCCTTAATAAAGAATTAGTAGATTCTTTCAGTATTGCATTTAACAGAGATCAATATAATCATCGTATTGGCACAATCGTTAGTATTAACGATAGGAAGAATGCAGATCTATTAGTTTGGACTTTAAAAAAAAATAGATTTCCCTCAATTCAGAAAATTGGTCTGTATGGGAATAACGGCGTTTTTATGCCAATGGGATTACTATTCAACCATATGGCAGGTTATGAACATTATGAATACTTTAAAACAATGCTATTAGAATATGTAAAGTCCGTTGAATGTACTCCTAGAGATTACATGGAAATGGTTGACAAACATCAATATATTAATCATCTGGAAACTCAATACGGTATATTCGTACATTATTCTACACCCGATTTTAATGCATCAGATTCTGCAAGGATAAACCGTAACCGTAAAGCAATAGGTTTTCCAAGCCTTAAACAATCTGCTAACATTACAAAAGACTTTCAAAAGCTCAATAACCGGAAGGTTTCAAAATAGAATAAAGCACCTATGATACTGATCATTTCGCAAAATAATGAAGCTACTACAAATGAAGTTATCAGATATCTGATGATCATGAAGAAAAAATTTATCCGTATTCATGAAGATGAGGTATTTGAAATCAGAACACATAAAAAGAGGATATTCTTACAAAGCCTTGCCAATCGTTTTTTTCTTGATGAAATTAACAGTGTATGGTATAGAAGAGGTAAATTAAATTTTAACCGTTTAAAATATAGTAATCCTTCAATTAACCTTGATATGTACGAAACACAGCACTGGCTTGAAGATTACGTCAGAATGACTCTTGAATCAAAAAAACATATCAACAAAGAAAGCACCTGCCATATTAACAAGCTTATTGTGCTTGAAAGGGCCAAAGACTTAGGTTTTGATGTTCCTGAATATTTTCTCGCTGAAAATACCGAAGAAGTAGAGATTAATAAAACGATCGTAAAAACTATAGGGGGAAATGTTATGTTGGAGGAAATCAAAAAGGACTACGGTGGTTTTATGTATACCTCAATTGTTGAAAAAGAGGAAAAAAATGATTTTTTCATTACTTTTTTTCAGGAAAAAATTGAAAAAGATTTTGAAATCAGAACTTTTTATTTGAATACAAAGTGCTGGTCCATGGCAATTTTCTCACAAAATGACCAACAAACAAAAATAGATTTCCGAAAGTATAATAATAAGAAACCTAATAGAAATGTTCCCTATCAGCTTCCAAAACACATTGAAGAAAAGATCCATCTGTTGATGCAATCCTTAGATCTCAATTGTGGTTCAATAGACTTTATCAAAAAAGAAAACAAATTTTATTTTCTGGAAATAAATCCCATAGGACAGTTCCTGGGATTATCAAATACCTGTAACTATCAATTGGAAAGAAAAATAGCTGAATATTTATGAGAAATTTATACAAAGAAAAAAATAAACTGCCACTCACCTTCCAGTATATGGATATCTTCAAAATTAGGAATTCTGCTAAGCTAGATAGCAATTCATTTTATTATTCAATATGTAAAAAATACCAAACTGATTATTATCTCAGAGAAAAACCTTGTAAACCACTCTCCAGACTGCTATGAAATATTTTACCTTATTTAGTAATATTCTGATTACAAAAGGAGCCAACAGGATACTGATTTCAGATCTCCAGAGAAATGCTTCAGAATTATATCCTCTGGAATTTTATGACCTTATTGAACAGTTGAAAAAGAATTCCATTGAAGAAATTCTGGAAACATATAATGATGAATCTCAAGATATTGTTCAGGAATATGTAGAAATCCTTTTAAACAATGAATACGGTTTTATTACAGAGAATGACCGGGATGGTAATTTTCCGGCCTTGTCTCACCAATATAGCGAGCCTAATAGTATTAATAACCTTTTTATCGAGATGGCAGATATTAGGCTTTTAAACAGGCTTAAAGACTCTGTAGAAAATCTTGAGATCAGGCATATGGTAATTTATAGTTCAAGATCATTAACATTAGAGGAGATTATTAACATAGACCGTACATTTAGCTCATCTGCCCTTAAGGGAATAGAAATCATTTCTCCTTTTCACTCAGCAATAGATCGGTTATTCATACAGAAACTGAACCATAGCACAGAAAGGATTTACAATCTTATTTTCTATCTGTGTACGCAGAAGCCTTTTAAAATAAAAGATGAATTCAGGTTCAGTCTGAACTTTGTAAAGGAAACTCTAAAAATATCATCCTGCGGAAAAGTGGATATGAAATACTTCAATACCAACCTTCCCAAGGTTCTGGAAGCCATTAATCATAATTCCTGCCTGTATAAAAAAATGGGGATAGATCAGGAAGGAAACATTAAAAACTGTCCTTTAATGGCTGAAAGCTTTGGAAACATTCAGAATATAAGCCTTGAGGATGCTTTACTTCAACCTGGTTTCAAAAGATACTGGGATATAACCAAAGACGGCATAGAAGGCTGCAAAGACTGCGAATTCAGGTATATCTGCACAGATTGCAGGGCTTATACAGAACGGTCTCATTATACACAGGAAAACAGGGATATTTCGAAGCCGTTAAAATGTGGTTATAATCCTTATACCAACGAATGGAAAGACTGGAGTAAAAATCCGTTGAAACAGAAAACCATTCAATATTATGGCATCCGGAAAACAAAATAGCTTTTAAACCATGTTTAAAAGCTATTTTTTATGTAGAAATAAGAAAAAACTCTTATTTAAAAAACTTCCATTTCGGAATAATGGCCAGCATACCAAAACCTGTAAAAAGGAAAAGGTTTGTCACATCCGTATACAAAAATGTAGACAGGTAATAGTTGTGCATAAAAAAATGCATGACCAAAAGTGCCGGGAACATAATAATTCCGACTTTTCTGTAGAAGAACATCAGGACCAATCCTATCATCATCAATGCATCAATTGAAAAGATAATATAAAAGTACCATCTTGGGATATCAAGATATTCATGCTGAAGGTACTCATCAACATCAATTCCCAATCCCATTACTGTAAACAACATCAAGGCTGCAAATGCCAGTACAAATCCCCATCCTTTCTTCGGATCTTCGTCAAAATAGCTGTATTCTTCCATAGGTACAAAAATAAAGAACTTATGAGAGATTTCATAAGTTCTTTTATAGTTATTCGTTTAAAATTTGAATTAAATAGAGATCGCGTTGATCAGTCTATTTTTGTCACTCAAGAATTCTTCCATAGAGATCATACTTTCAGTTCTCATTACGTCCTGAATGTCGTCAATCTGATAGATAATTCTCTTAGCATCATCCGTGTTTTTAGCTCTTACTTTACAGAAAATATTATATTTTCCAGAAATAACGCTAGCTTCAATTACGTTAGGAATAGTTGACAATTCTTTCAATACTTCCTGAGTACGGTTTGATTTTGTCAAAAGGATCCCGATGAAAGCTGTAAAGTGATAGTCCAGCTTACCATAATCGATGTTTAGAGATGATCCCAAAATAATACCTGCATCTTCCATCTTTTTCACTCTTACGTGAATTGTCCCAGCAGAAACATCCATCTGCTTAGCAATTTCGGTAAAAGGCATTCTTGTGTTTTCTACTAAGAAATCAAGAATCTTCTTGTCTATTTCGTCCAGTTGATAGTTCATATTAGTTAAATTACAATTTCTTTAAAAAATCTATGTATTTTTTGCAAATTTACGAAAAATAATTTAACTAAAAAAAATATATCAAACATTAACAATAATTAACACGGATGATAAAAATCATTAAAATATTCCGATTATTTAGCATTTGATTTTATAGAATCTGTTTTTATTTCAGTTTTCTGTTCAGTCACTTTTTTGTCTTTTTTCTTCTTTTTAAACAAAGAATTGAAGCTTTTACTCCACATAACCCCTACTCCATAGGCTTGATTTGCAGCTCCGTTCGTACTGATCATTCCGATGTTTGTTGGCTTAGAATACCCTCTTACCACCAAAGTACCGTCATTCTTTTTAGACAAATCATATTCTATAGATCCTTCTCCTGAAAGATAATTATTCTGTGCTCCGGTTGTACTTGCATCTGTTTTTGACAACGGAATTCCCAGTCCTGTCTTTATATTCATCCTTGGCGAAAGGGCAACACTTACCCCTGCATTGGCCCTGTCTCCGATATTTGAGTTCTGATCACCTTTCACATAATTCAGGTCAATCTGGAATTCATTACTCATTGTATTAAGAACCGATCCCAGCTGTTTCAGAAGCATATTATATCCTTGTGATTCTGCAACGTTACCCATATTCACTTCTACTCCACCACTATTGGATACATTAAAGGTACTCAATAGAAGAACGGAACCAAACTGAAGTACTTTTTCCCCTTCCTGGCTCATTTTTGCCGCTAAAGTTTCTCTTACCTGGCTGGAGACATCCATTGCTGTAACATTCAGCTCTACTTTAGGATCTATCAATGATTCGGTAATATTAGCCTGAAGCAAAACACTGATAGGCTGCAGTTTCCCTAAGCTCAGATATTCCCCTACATTGGAAACCATTCTTACATAGTTAGCCGTGATATCCAGTCCTGGTTTCATAGCGTCACCATCCCATCTGATGCTGCTGTTTTTCTGAATCTGAAAAGTTTTATTAAGAATCGCTTTTGAAATAAATGTTCCGTTATCTACCTTATAAGTACCGTTCATCGCAATATTTCCCTGTCTGTTCATCTGGAACTTCAAAGGTTCTGCAACTCCTTTTACAGTAATACTTCCTACATCATCTCCAATAAGAACATTTACAGTGGTCCCTTTATCCACAGCCAGATTGAAATCAATATTCATGTTGGCACCAGTCTTTTTCTTATCTTCCAAGGTTATCAACCCATCTTTTCCTTCTTTCAGGAATCTCAGCATTTTGAATTCTTCAACATTTGAAGTGGAACCTGAATTAAAGGTAAAAGTACTTCCGTTAAGAGCCTTCATATTAGGTGTCGTAATACTCAGTCCTGATACCGGTCCATCCACATAAAGATCTCCCTGTCCGTAAACCCTTCCCCAGAAAAGGTCAAAATCTTTTTGAGAGCTATTCAGCATCAACAGGTTATCAGCCCTCATTACAAGAGATACCCCCATTGAAGACAGGGTTTCAAACTGAATCGCTCCAGAAATATTTCCTTTGGAATTGGATCTCCCGTCATGAACTTCAATATTATTGAGAATTGCAAGCCCTTTGGTTAATTGGATTACGGTATCATCAAATGAATAGTCTACCCCTGTAAACAGAAGTTTTAATCCAAAATCTTTCAAAGCAATATCACCATTGTAATCAAGGTTATTAAGCTTTCCGTTAATCTTAAGATCACCGGTTGCTTTCCCTCTGAGGTTTCCAAAAATAGTATGAACAAACTGTTGGGTAAATGAAAGGTCAAAATCACGCATTTCAGCAGTAAGATCAATATCAGGAGAAGCTGTATTATTATTAACAGTACCCGTAAGATTTAAACTGTTATTCCCCAATACACCTGCAGAATGAACTTTTACATCAATATCATAAACGTTGAGTGAGAATCCGTTGGTAGCAGAAATTGAGATATCACCCATGTCGTTACCATTCATTTTGATATCATCCACCGTAACGTCTACAAGAGGCTGCAAAGTGTTCTTATCCATTTTGATCTTTACAGTTCCGTTAGCCAGACCTTTTATATCCATTCCATTTCCACCCGACTGCATTTCCAGGAGTTTCTCTATTGCAAAATCGTTGATATCAGCATCTACATAGAAGTCTTTAGCAGATTTAAATTGGGCTTCTTTTATAAACAAAGCACTCTTATCTGAATAGATCCTCAGATTTCTGATATCAAAATCGCCTGTCTGTTTTCTGTAGGTAATGGAATGATTCAGTTCCGGACTGGTATCAATAGCCCAGGAAACTTCATTGAATTTAACTTCAGTAGGTTCAAACCTGAAAACATAATCACCGGCTGCATCTGTAGACTGATCTACATTAATGGCATATTCTTTAAGCTTTTCATTAATTTCATCATCCGGGCTTCCATGCTTAAATAGGGTAGCCAGATGAAGGGTATTTCCGTTTTCGTTATTCCCTTTAAGTTCGAAATCTTTAATAATATTTTTATTATACTCCAACCTATTGATCCTTGCATACACCTGCTGAGCAAGATTCGCAGTATTGATCCTTACTTTAACACTGTCTACCATAGCACTGTCTCTGCTGAGACTCTTTCTGCCATTGATCTGGTAGTTAGGATTGGAAGCTGCCAAAGCTTTATCAGCATCGGTAATTTCCTCTTCTTTGGTCATAATATATTTCAGCGCAGTGGCATCAAGGTTCAGGATCAGGTTATTTGAATTTCCATCATACTCTCCTTCTACCAAAGCTCCGTGAGGAAGCTTCAGATCAGGTAAAAAATAATTAACCAGTCCCTGTTGAACATCAAATTTCATTGCAAAATTCTGATCTCTGTATAATTTTCTTGGTGGTGGCCCCACAAGAATTCTTCCCACTCCGTTTTCTACCATTCCTACAAGATCTGCAAGATTATATTTACCCGAGATTTTTCCGGTAGCAGCTCCAGGAGCATCTACATCTATTACACGTCCTCCTGCTTCAACAAAAGTTTTTAATTTTGCAGCTGGGATACTGTATTTCTGAGTAGCAGTTGCAAAGTGAAGATTATTGGCATTAACGTCAAGTGTAAGATCATTAATGGATGACATAGACATTTTACCTTCTACCAGGCCGCTTACAATCTGGCTTCCGGGTTTATTGGTAAAATAATTCATATTCAACTGGGTAACATCAGCATTTACATCCATCATAATTTTTGATGTACTGAAATCTATCAACCCTTTAATGGTTGCTTTTGCCTGCTCATCATTTACCGTAATCAGCCCGTTGTATTTTTTATGATCCAATAAGCCATCCAGATAAAGATTATTGATCACCTTATCCATTATTTCAATGCTGGAAATCTTAGATGTGGTGGTAAGACGCATGGTATTCACATCAAAGCTTTGCCCATTAAGATCAAAATTACCGGAAATCAGCCCAACGGATTTATTTTTAGTAATAACGGAGGTATTAAGGTCTTTTACATCCAGATGTCCTGAATATTTAGGCATAGCTGTGCTGTATCCTGTTAAAGAAAGTTTGGAAATTTTTGCCTGTCCTATTCCCGTCATTAAGTTTCCGTTGTCAACATAAATCTGATCAGGATTTACTTTTGCCGTTCCGTTATATTTCAGTTTTCCGAAATCATCTGCAAAATTCTTCATCTTGCTGGAGATAAAAGTAGGCATCATAGCCTTCAGATCTTTATAAGTAAAGTCTGTAGAAAGGTCTTTTGTTTCAATGGAAAAGTGTCCTTTCAGCAGATTATCAACCTTCATCGTTTTGGTGGCAATATTCACATCAGGATTCCGGATCAGAAAGTTCTCTAAATGAAATTTATTTAAAGGACCAGTCATTTTTCCTGAAAGGTTGAAGGGCTTGATATTATCCCAGTTTGTAACAAAATAGCTGATATCATATCCGCTCATCTGACTTCCCTGTGCAATATTCATATCCCAGCGAACCTTATCTTCAAAATCTGCCCATGAACCATCATGAAGATTAAATTTAATATCTCCCTGAAGTAAAGTATGATCTGTATTTAAAGTAAGGTCTTTTAAGGACAAAAACTGCTTGGTTAAAGACAGTTCTGTTGAAAAAGTGTCTACCGTATGGGATTTCCCCCATCTGGTAGTTACAAAAGACATATTATTAATAAGCGCCGAAATATTAGGTCCGTTCACCTTAACATTGGGTGCTTTTAAATTAAAGTTCGTTGCGGTAAGCCATTTTCCGTGATCTCCGGAAGAATTTTCATTAACAATAGAAACTTTGGAATCCAGGATCTGAATTCTGGAATTCAGCTGAAAAGGCGGTTTGTTTGGATTTCTTTTTTTACCATCATCAAAAAGGTCAACAAATCTGATAAAATTAGAAATACTGTCTCCTTTATAGGTAATCACTTTTACATCTGCATTCACAAGCTTCAGGGAATTAAAGCTTAAAGAATTACTGTTTCCTGAAATAGCATTCACCGCAAGAGAGATCCAGTCTGAATCAGCATAAAACTCGCGGGCTTTGATAAACTCGAGTCCTTTATAATCTTTTACTTTTAATCCTTTTATGGTAACATCTCCGAAATAGTTCACCTCTACACTTTCAGTAGAAAATTCAGACTTGAAATCATTGTTTACCAATTTTAAAGCCTGATCTGCAGCCCACTGTTTAGTTACCGGAAGATTGACTGTAATAAGAACTCCTGCAACAAGAACGATACCCAGCCAAAAAAGAATAAGCAAAAGCTTTGCCCACCAGGTGTAGCTGGTGACATCTTTCATAGCCTGTTTTCCAAACTCCTCTGCTGTTTCTACAGGATGATTGATAGCGTCTGAAGCCAGTTCAGATGCTTCTTTTACAGTCTCCCGTACCTTTTCCTCCACATTTTCAACAGTCTTCTGTACCTGATCCCCTAGGTTTTCAGTTACTGATTTTTTATTCTCATTCTCGTTATTATTCTCTAACTTTGCCATTATTATGAGCGACTCTATAATTTTAGGTATTGAATCGTCTTGCGACGACACCTCAGCAGCTATCATCAAGGGGAATTCTATTCTTTCAAACATTGCTGCGAATCAGACCATCCATCAAGAATATGGAGGTGTGGTTCCTGAATTGGCTTCGCGAGCCCATCAACAAAACATTATTCCCGTTGTTGAAAAATCTTTTACGAAAGCAAATATACAACAAAATGCAATCTCTGCTATAGGATTTACACGCGGCCCCGGACTTTTGGGATCACTTCTTGTAGGAACATCATTTGCTAAGTCTCTGGCTATGAGTCTTAATGTTCCGTTAATTGAAGTTAATCACCTTCAAGCTCACATTCTGGCCCATTTCATCGAGGATGCAAATCCTGTGCCGCCTACTTTTCCATTTCTATGTCTTACCGTAAGTGGAGGTCACACCATGATCGTACTGGTAAAAGACTATTTTGACATGGAGATTATCGGAAAAACCATTGATGATGCCGCCGGAGAAGCCTTTGACAAAATCGGAAAGATCTTTGATCTGGATTATCCTGCCGGTCCTATTATCGACAGACTTGCCAAAGAAGGAAATCCCAATGCTTTTACATTCAACAAACCCAAACTGGAAAATTATGATTATTCTTTCAGTGGTATAAAAACTTCCGTTTTATATTTCATTCAGAAAGAAGTCAGAAAAAATCCTGAGTTCATTAAGGAAAACCTCAACGATCTTTGTGCTTCCGTACAAAAATGTATTATTGAAATCCTGATGAACAAACTTGAAAAAGCAGCCAAAGATCTTGAGGTGAAAGAAGTAGCTATTGCGGGTGGGGTTTCTGCCAATTCTGCACTAAGAAAGGCAATGGAAGACAATAAAGAAAAATTAGACTGGAATATCTACATTCCAAAATTTGAATACACTACCGATAATGCAGCCATGATTGCTATGGTAGCACAGCTGAAGTTCGAAAGAGGTGAATTTACAGATTTGAAAACTACTGCGACCGCAAAATATGACTTATGAAAATACTTTTAGAAGAAAAAGTACTGGGAACGCATTCTAAAAAGAACTCAAAATATTATTGGGTATTAGAAACCATTACAGGAAAAATTGAAAATCCGGAAGACGCTATGGATTATTTTCCGGCAAGCTCTGAAAAAGGATATATTCAGGATGTAAAAGAGGAGATTCTTGAAACAATAAATTCAGAAGAAGTTTTCAGCTTTCCCTATACACCAAAAGAAGGTGATTATTTATCTATAAAAAATAACTTAAGAAAGCAGGAATATTTAAATCTGATTTTTATTAATAATAAGTGGATAGAAGAAATATTCATGTGTACTTACCGTGAATGTGATACAGATATTTATACGACTATAAAAACAGGAGTTGCATTCTTAACTCAGGATATATGAAATTATTTTACGGAGAAATAGAAGGCAAAAAAGTAATCATCAACGACGAGGAACAGCAGCATATTGTAAAAGTTCTTCGTATGAAGCAGGGAGAGGAAATTTATGTAACGGACGGAAATGGAGCGTTAGCTTCGGGAAAACTCGTTATAGAAGGAAAGAAAGCTGCTATTGATGTATCTGAAATTAAAGAGAACCTAAAGGATTTCAATCCGAAACTTCATATTGCCATTGCTCCTACTAAAAATATTGACCGTATCGAATTTTTTGTGGAAAAAGCTGTAGAAATGGGTATTTCAGAAATCAGCATTATTATTACAGAAAAAACGGAACGTAAAAATATTAATATTGATAAGATCAGAAAACAGGCTGTAGCTGCCTCTAAACAAAGTCTGAGATTTCATTTTCCGGTGATCAATGATCCGGTAAAGCTAACTGATTTTTTGAAGGATATTAATTCTGAAAATACTTTTGTAGCCCACTGTCATGAAAATCTTGAAAGAATGGAACTCAAAAGTATTCCTACAATGGAAGAGATTACTTTTTTAATTGGTCCTGAAGGTGATTTCTCTGAAAAGGAAATTGCATTTTTGGCCGAACAGAAAATTAAAGCGGTTTCATTAGGAAATCAAAGGTTAAGAACTGAAACGGCAGGCGTATTTGTAGCAGCGTGGAATTATTACAATATGATATAGGTAATGGATTTTTAATCTATCTATAAAAAATAAAGGAGGTTCAGCGACCTCCTTTTTATATTTATATTTTAACTGATTATTTCCAATCAATGTTATTTTCGTTCAGATACTTTTCAAAAATCTGCTGCCCGCTTCTTATAGAGTTTACTGTCCAAAGGATTTTCATTCTTAACAGTTTTTCTTCATCTAGTTTATAATCAATACCAGATTTTATCAGCTTCTGTTTCAATTCATACATACAGATTGAAGCTGCCACGGAAACATTAAAGCTTCTTGTAAAGCCATACATCGGAATCGCCAGTGTTTCATCTGCAAAATCCAGAATCTCCTGAGAAACTCCTTCCATTTCTGTCCCGAATACCAATGCCATAGGTTCCGTAATTTCATATTCGGGTAACATTTTAGCATTATTTTCCAGTGAAACCACTACAATTTTGTAGCCTCGGTCTTTAATTTCCTGAAAAGATTCCATATTACGTGGCATTTTTTCAACCTCAACCCAGGTATCTGCTCCTTTGGTAACCCGAAGATTGGGTTCAAAGCTATATTCTTCCTGCAAAGCCACTACTTTATGAAAACCACAGGCCTCTACAGAGCGTACAATGGCTGCTGCATTCCGGAACTGATAGATATCTTCCACCACCGGAAGTACAAAATCAGAACTTTCCTGGGAAAAATGTTCAATCTTTGATAATCTTTCTTCTGTTAAAAACTGTTTTAAATATTCATAAGTCTGTGCTAAATCTTTCATCTGCATTTAGTTATTTTTTCAATAGCTCTATATAAAGCCTATAATTACAATCTTATTCTTATAAAATTTAATCATAAGCCTTTATTCATTTTCAAATCTTTGCAAATTAACGTAATTTTGGGCTATGATCCTTAATCGGGATCATTCTTAATTAAAAATAATACATGAAACGAAAAGTCCTGCTCATCTATACCGGAGGAACCATCGGTATGGAAAAAGATTATGAAACCGGCAGTCTGCGTGCCTTTGATTTTGGTAATATCTTCGAAAAGATGCCTGAAATGAAGCTTATGGAATGTGAAGTTTTCGTACATCCTTTTGCCAAACCACTGGATTCTTCAGATATGGGACCTGAAGAATGGAGAGTAATCGCCAATTATATCCTGAAGAACTATAATGACTATGACGGTTTCCTGATCCTTCATGGGACGGATACGATGTCTTATACCGCTTCTGCTCTAAGTTTCATGCTAAAAGGGTTAAGAAAGCCTGTAATCATGACTGGTTCACAACTTCCAATTGGTGATCTGAGAACCGATGCCAAGGAAAACCTTCTGACAAGTCTGTATTATGCAAGTCTGTATGAAAATGATGAAGCAGTCATTCAGGAGGTTGCCATCTATTTCGAATATAAACTTCTGAGAGGAAACAGAACACTGAAGTATTCTGCCGAATATTTTGATGCATATGCAAGTCCGAACTACCCTATCCTTGGGCAATCCGGAGTTCATTTAAATATTCTCAAAGACAATCTTTTCCGTTGTGATCCTGAGATTGAATTTCATGTTGACGAATATATCTCTGAGGATGTTCTGTTCTGGAGAATTTTTCCGGGAATGCATCTGAGTCACTTCAGAGAAATTCCTAAAATGAAGGTCCTGATCCTACAGGTTTTCGGTTCGGGAACCATTTTCAGCAGTGAAAAGACTCAGGAAACTCTTCAGGAGATCAGAAATAACGGTACAGAGATCGTAGTAGTAAGTCAATGCATCTCTGGTGGAATTTCGTTTGGCAAGTATGAGAACAGTAATATCTTTTCAAGGATCGGAGCGATCAGTGGAAGAGATATGACTGCAGAAACGGCCATCACAAAAGCTATGCACCTGATAGACAATCCTAATTACTCCGGAAGCTTCGCGGATAACTTTACCCAAAGCCTTTGTGGAGAAATTACGGCTGAAAAAATGCAGTAAAAAATTTGGTATTTAAAGAAAATATCCTATTTTTGCAATCTCAAATAGAGAGGTGTCCGAGTGGTTGAAGGAGCTACCCTGGAAAGGTAGTATGCGGGTAACTGTATCGAGGGTTCGAATCCCTTCCTCTCTGCATTGTAAGTCTTAAACTTAATTGTTTAGGACTTTTTTGTTTTATAACTCTATTACTTTTAAGTAGTTATACTCTTCTGTATCCTTAAATACAATTTTTCTTATGTTCTCATTAATCAAGTGCAACCTCATTTACAGGTATCAAAATAGGTATCACTACAACCTTTGAGGTATCAAACTAAATATTTGAAAATTAACCAATTATGAGTATTACAAAATTAAATATATTATTTCTCATTGCCAACAACAGAATGAGAAAAGATGGTGCATCTCCCTTGTTCTGTAGATTAACCTATAATAGTGAAAGAAAACAATTTGCTACAGGACTATTTATTAATCCATCACATTGGCAGAATACCAAACAGAAAGCACATCCACCTAATGAACATAATAAGTTCATCAACTCTCAACTAAGTCTGATTAAGAATGAAATTAATCAGGCTTTTTTGTTTCTACAGCTTCAAAAATCTGATTTTGATACTGGGAAAATCTATAAGCAATACAAAGGTGAAACTCAGAATGAGGATAACACATTAATGGATATATTCAACTACCATAATAACAAGATGAAAAGCTTGATAGGCATTGAAGGTTCTATTAATAGTTGGGAAAGGTATCATAATACCCACAACCATATTAAGGACTTTCTTTGGTTTAAATTCAAGAGAAATGATATGAAGCTAAAAGAGATACAATTCAGCTTTATTGCAGACTTTGAGTACTACCTGAAAGTTGAAAAGAAGTTTAAGCCTACAACTACATACAGAAGTATAGGAAGATTCAGAAAGGTCATAAGAGTAGCAGTAGCAATGGATTATTTAGTAAAAGACCCCTTTCTTTTATATAGAACAAAAGAACCTAAGAAGGAGATTATCTACTTAACTATGGAAGAACTGAGCATAATTGAGAATCACAAGTTTGCTTCTGACAGACTACAACAAGTAGCAGATATGTTTATTTTCTGTTGTTATACAGGACTGTATTAGTAAGATGTTTCCTCATCATTCTTTTATGCAACCTGAGATAAGAGTTTCACACCAAATTAAGAGTAGAACTCCTGATGCTATTTATAAGAATGCAAAAGATTTATTAGACCATGAAAGAACACAGTATTTTGAAAGAATGGCATTTATTATTAGGATTCCTGGTATAACTGATTCTATTAATGGTAATGAATTATCCTTAACAGTGGGTGGAGTCAGAGCCTATAATCAGGAGAATTTATACAATAAGAAGACTTTTGAAAAATTTAAGTTCTTCATTGGTTTTCAGAATAAAGTATGCTGTAATTTGTGTGTTTGGAGTGATGGCTTTATAGATGATATGAGGGTAAGTTCATATCAGGAATTACAGAATAAAATAATGAGTACTTTAACAGAGTATAATGCACAGCAACATTTATTGGAAATGAAAGAGTTTTCAGACCATTATTTGACTGAACATCAGTTTGCTCAATTATTGGGAAGAACAAGGCTATATCAACATATCTCTAAGACTGAAAAACAAAGATTGAATATCCCTCAATTAACTTTCAATGATAGCCAGTTAAATACCATAGCTAAAGACTACTACGACGACAAGTGTTTTTGTAAGGCTGATAATGGAGAGATCAACTTATGGAATGTCTACAATTTATTTACACAGGCTAATAAGAGCAGTTATATAGATACTTTTCTTGACAGAAATCTGAATGCCTTTGAATTTACTAAAGGGGTTCAGAAAACACTCAGTGATAATTCTAATTATCATTGGTTTTTGAGTTAGTTATTTCCACCCTGCATTTGTGGGGTGGTCTTTTAGTTCTATATAAAATATAATACGTCAAGTTTTGACACACCTATGATATAGCTTTGTATTAGAAATACCAAAACAATATAAAATTTGACAATTTTTGATCTGTAATCATAAATGACAACTAATTTATCTTGTATTGGAGAATTTTCATAACTTGCAATCATGAATAAAACACAGAAATATTAATATTTTATATGATGAAAAAACTACAGGTTTTACCTCTATTGTGTATCAGCATATATGGATTGGGACAGATTCCTAATCTACCTACCATATCAAGACCTAATACCAGTAGTTTACAGAATTATTCCAATCAGAATTATGGCAGTCCAGCTAGGTCTAGTGTTCCCTCTGTTCCTCATGGAGGTCTATATAATCAAGGAAGTTCACAGATAAAACAACAAAATATGAGAATGGTTCAGGAGGACTTTAAGAAAGTAGCTCAGGAACAAGAACTGAGAAGTAAACAGGAACAAGAAAATAGACTACAAGCCAAAGAGGATTCTTATCATACCTTACCATCATTTTCAGGAAAAGCAGGTACAGAATCTTATTATCATGCCTTTAATATACTTTCTGGACTTGATACTAATAATTACTCCATAAGTGAAGCTAACTTTATTGTAGAGAATGCTTATTATGGAGATAAACAGAATTATAATCAATTCAAATCTGGGATTCAGAAAACTGCAAAACAGCTCTTGCAGAAAATGAAAGAGAGAAAACAGGACACTGAAAGTAATACAGATAAGAATTTAATGATATTTGAGTACCTTTCTAAAGGTATGAAGTTAGGAGGTGTTCAGCACAAAGCCATCAAATATGATTTTGAGGATTACATGGGTACAAAGGATTGGAGTAAAATGTTTGTTTCCAAACTCCTTAAAACAGGCTCTGGTCAATGTCACTCCATGCCCTTGTATTATTTGATGCTGGCAGAAGAAATGAATGCAGAAGCTCATTTAGCCTTTGCCCCAAACCATACTTACATCAAGTTTAAGGATGAAGAGGGAGAATGGCAAAATGCAGAACTTACCAATGGAATATTTACTACAAGTTCAATTATTCTGGAATCAGGTTATATTAAATCAGAAGCTTTACAGAATGATATTTATATGAGCAGTTTGAGTAAAAAGGAACTTATGGGACAACTATATGCTGATTTAGCCAATGGTTATGCCCACAAGTATGGAATGGATGAGTTTGTAGGAAAGACTTTAGACAAAGCTCTGGAATACTCACCTAATAATATTTATGCCAATCTGCTTAAATCCACCTACCAACAAGCTAAGTTAGGTTATGTAGCAATACAATTAGGTATTAAAGACCTTGAAAATCCAGAAGAGCTACAGAGTATTAGATTCTACCCTAAAGCATTAGCTCTACTACAGGAAACTAAAGCACAGTTTAATACTATTGACAATCTTGGATATGTAGCTATGCCAGAAGGTGCTTATGAAGAATGGTTAGGCAATATGAAAGGAGAAGCCAACAAGCAGAAAAGTGAAGCTATTGCTGAAAGAATGAGACAGATTAATGCTGAGAAGCAAAAGCAGAAACAATTGGAAGCTTTGAGAAAAGCACAGGAACAGAAGAAAAAAGAATCTGATCAATCTAAGCAGAAAGCTCAGTACTTCCCAATAGATCCAAAACATTTATAATCATATAATGAAGAAATATTTATCCTATAGAACCTTATTCCTTTTATCCTTAGTATTTGTATGGCTGAGTTCAGGAATGGTTAAAGCCCAAAGTAACCAATTTTATAATGATGCTTATCAGACCATTGATAATATGCTGAATGATAAACAGAAATATAGCTTTAAAGATGCTGTATTCAGTGTAGAGAATGCTTATTTTCAAGGGAAGTTAGACACTGTACAACTTAATAATGAAATCAGATTTCTATCTAAGTTTGCTAAAGCTATTATAGTCAATAGAGATTTGACCTACAAACAATCTGATAAAGACAGAGTAAGTAAATATGCAGCAGTGTACTCTATTATGTGTCAAACTTTACCTATTGCTATAAAAGATACTGTAATACAGTACAAACCTTTTAATTATGACTTTACTGATGTATTTGGACATAATGATATTACTAACTTATTTGTATCTAAATTGTTAGCTACCAAGAAAGGGAATTGCAATTCCATGCCTTACCTATATAAAATATTAGCAGAAGAGCTAGGAGAAACAGCCAATTTAGCATTAGCTCCAAATCATGTTTATATTAAACACCAGATTAAATCTGATGGCTGGTACAATACAGAGCTTACAAGTGGGATGTTTCCACAGGATTCATGGTTAATGGCTTCTGGGTATATCCATTTAGATGCCATTAAAAATGGGGTATTTATGAAGGCTCTGAATGATAAGGAAAGTTTAGCATTATGCTTATTTGATTTAGCACAGGCTTACAATAGGAATTTTCCAGGTAATGATGGAGAATTTGTATTAAAAGCTGTAAACAAGGCAATAGAAGTATATCCCAACTTTGCAAAAGCACTTATTCTTAGAGCTGAAACTCACAAAGAGCAGTTTACAAAAATGATGGATAAACATAATCTCAAAACTGACAAGCCTGAAAACATGAAGCTTGTACAACAGCAAGATCCTAAAGCTAAAGAACTCATGGAACTAATGACACAAGAATATGGACATATTTATGAAATAGGTTACAGACAGATGCCAGAGGAAATGTATTTGGACTGGTTGGTATCTCTGAGAACTGAAAGAGATAAATATGAGAATAAGAAATTATTAAATAACTTTACAAAATAACCAAATGACTATGAAAAGAATTATACTTACTGGCTTTGTTCTTCTTACTGGAATTACACATGCTCAGGTCAAGAAATCCCAGTCTAAGCCAAAAGCTGAGAAGAAATGGGTTAATCCTGTAAAGCTGACTAAGGAAGAGAGAAACAGACCTTATATGGATGAAGTGTTAAAAACCAGAGATTCCATTACTCCTGAAGAAGCTGAAAGAAGAAGAAAGAATATTGCTATTGGGAATCCTTTTAAGAAATATGGTTATTATCCTAAAATTGCTACACTAAGTAAAGGAAAGTACTTAGAATTCCATGATATGGATGCTGTAGTCAATATTGGTTCTGTAAAGTACAATAGGAAAACTAAAGAAATTACAGAGTTCAGAGAAATAGATTTGAGTGATCCTGATGCTCAACCTTATTTAGATACAGCAGGGAGATGGTTTTCCCCTGATCCATTGAGTGAGGAATATTCAAGCTGGTCTCCTTATAATATGGTTTTAAATAATCCTATAAGTAATATTGATCCTGATGGAAGGCAGGTTTTTACTGATTATAAGCTGTTACAAGATGGTACTGTTACCAGAAAAGACCCTAATGATGGTAGTGAGAAAAGAAGTGATGATAGGCTATTTGCTACTGATAAGAAAGGAAATGTGACAAATACAGCACCTGTCGTAGTAGATAAAGCTAAATCAACTGATGGAAGTATTATTAGCGACTTAAGCCAGGCCACTGGCTATTTAGGAGGTATGAGACCAATAAAAGATGGAACTGTTTCAGCAGGATATACAAATAATGTAAATGATGCTGTAGGTGTATTTAATTTTCTTAATAATAATACAACTGATGGGATTGAATTTGGATTGGGGAGGTTTTCAAAAGGTGGAAGTTCAGAAAATTATCTAATAACAACCCAACATTCACTTAATGATAACACCAAAGGATTTAATTTTATGACACAATATATTGGAGGTTATAATAATTTAATCTCTTTTTATCATAATCATGATGGATTACAAGGGGCAAATCCAGATTTATATGGAAATCAGTGGGGAGCAGACCAAGATACAAGAGTAACAGTGACAAATTCAGTAACTAAAGGAAGCTACATGATTCCAAGATTTTTCACAGTACATGAAGGTCTGGGCAATGGTATAATTGAATATACAAGATTTGGTCATAAAAATACAGGGCAAAAATTAACCCCTGCAAATGTTAAAAGTTTAAATAAAATTAATTATTACAATGTTAAATAGAGTTTGTTACATCGTATTTTTTATTTTTTTGTGCTGTTGCAATAAAAATGTAAAAAAACCTTTTACTAAAGAAGAAAAGGAAAAAGAACCTTTATATACACAAATTAATAATGTCATTGACTCAATGTCATCCAGTTTTCCAAAGGAATATTCAGTAAACTTATATACTGTAACTCACGAAAAAACCCATGGAAATGATTATGTAAGAATTGCTACATCTCAATTTTATAATAAAGATTCAATATCAGGAAGTTATCTACATAATGGGAAAACTGTTGTTCTTTACTCAAAAAAATTTTTCAAAAACAACAATAAAAATAAATTTAAACCAGATAATGCACTTGAATATAAAAATGAGACCATTTCTTTATATCATCCACAATATACAATATTTAAAATCACAGACAATACATATAAAAACATCTCTTTAGAGGAAGCAATGAAAATGAATTTATTTAATTATAGTGACAGGTATATTCCAGAGCCAGCACCATCAATCAAATAAATGAAATTTAGAAGCATACTATTAATTATAGTTACTATAGTAAGTTCTTTTTCAAGGTTTAAACTATATAAAACAATAGTTCCCAATAAACTGTACAATTATATAAATCCTAGGCAATTTGAAGGAATAATGAACTTGGTGTTTTATCTATGTACTCTAATACAGATTACCCTTATTATAGTATTATTAATTGACTTCAAAAGGAATAATAAACAAGACTTTATAATAATTGCTTTTACATTCCTTTTATTGTTATTCAATTTATTGTATATATTTAAATAAAATAACTAGATTCAATGCACTTGTAAATAAAAAACTCTCTTATCAATATGAGAGAGTTTTGTACTTAATTACTTATCTTCAATACTGGTTAACTCAGTAGTTTTAAATAGTTGATTTATTTTACTATTTTTCTTATTTAGTCTGTAAAATGAAACAATGAGCTTATGGCAACCTTGATATTATACTTTAGGGAATTATCTTGATTAATCAAAGGTCATATAAAAAGGTCTCTTAAGCCCCATTGTAGTCGATGTTCTATACTGATATTTTTTCAGATTCTTTTCACAATAAATTTCTAAATCTTCAACAATATTTAAGAGAGACAAAATTTGAACCTCATATATTCCAAAGGTTTCATCATACTCTACATTATATAATAATTCCCATTTTTCAAAGAACATACAATTTTCAAGCCTACTATTGGAACACAAATGCAGGGAAGCATCGTTAAACAGGAATGTGAACCTTACGAATATACAGTTAAGGACACAGGAGAAGTGATTATGTTACATCACAGATTTGTATACTCACCACAGGAACCAGGAGCAAAGAATACTGTTAAGCAACAGGTAAGCAATAGCTTTGCTACTGATATGGAATCTTTCTCTAAGAATGGAAAACATGTAGAGTTTTCTTAATCTCACATCATAAAATATCCAAATTTTACTATAAAATCATAAATAGGTTTCAGTAAGGTTTGGATATTTTTTAATTGGAAAACCATATATTTTCCTGAATATTATATATGATTAGGGAAAATATACGGTTTTTTATGTTTTCAGATTACACGATTTCAAAATACCAGGAAATAAATATACATGAATCTACACTCATATGCCAGGTAATCTAAGATGATTTGAACTCAATTATTTATTAAGATAGGTATTAATAGCCAATTCATTCTTTAATTAAAGGTTTAAAATTAAGAAGTTCAAAGACTTCAACTTCTAATTTTTGAGCAATAACATATAATGTGTAAGCTGTAGGATTAGTATTTCCAGCTTCAAGTCTACTCATATTAGACTTTTCAAAGTTACAGAATGCTGCTAGTTCAACTTGTGATATTTTCTTTTCTTCACGAAGTTGTCTTATTCTCTTACCAATAGCAATTTGAAACTCTTTCTTATCCACTCTTTTATATTAATAGCCAAAAGTGGTCATAAATGATAATTTTTGGTTATCATAAATGATACATTTTATATCTTTGTTAAATGAACAATTAAATAATTTACAAATATGAAACGAATTTATACACTAACACTACTACTAATTTCATTACTAAGTTTTCAGTTCTCTTTTGCTCAAAGTGATGTTACTATTGATACACAATATAGAATGAAACCTGATAGAGATGTAGCAAAAGAGAACTACTATTTTTACTTTGACATATCCCAAGGTAAGTTATATACCAATGATAAAGATTTAAACATTCAGAGACAGTATTACATTAAATATAAAAACTCATTCTATGATAATGGTGGATTATTCAACCTTGGCTTTGAAACTGATGTAATACAACATACTTTAAATAGAAGATCAAAATCAGAATTAGGTGCATTTGCCATTATATATGATGAAAAGAATGGCAATGTAATAGGAGTAAGAATAGTAACAGAATATTCTAGTGAAATTTATCTAACAGAATTTGGAGCAAAGTTCCTTAATAAGATATAATGAAATGAGTACTTTATTATTTATCATTTCAGCAGTTTTATTTCAGCTACCATTTGCAACTTATCAAGACACAATTAGAAGATTTAAAAGAATGCAGAAGTATAATCCAGATAAGGCTTTTAACTATGAGCTTGAAAATGGCAAATTAAATGAAAATACATTATATCTTTTCTTGGTATTTGTCAGTGGATTTATTATTGCATTATTCCCTTTATATAAGGGTATTAACCTGCATTGGTTGATACTTATTATAAGCAATATTATCTGCTTGTATTTAGTAACACCATTTATTGCAATCAAACTATATCCTTCTGAATTAATTTATGAAAGAAAGATGCTATTCACTAAAACAGTTTTATACATTGTTTTTGGAGTTATTTTTTACATAGTGGGAAATAGTCTGAAATAGATTGCATTCATCCATGAGTTAAGAGTAATATAAAACTAATATTTAGCCACCATAAATAAGGTGGTTTTTTTATATCTGTAAACCAAATGAAAAATGAGATACATAAACATCTAAAATTTAGGATTGGTGAAGAATCCTGTAAACATGAATTTAGACTATTCTATAAAGAGGAATACTGCTGTAAAAAGTATTGCTATGAAGTATATGAGTTTGATAAGGCAGATCATGAGCATTTATTTGACTTGAAAGTGGAAAAGATAATGCTGTATTATAATGCTGATGTATTAACTAAGATAGACTATTATTTCAAACCTCATTTATATACAAAATTAAAAGTGTGGATACAGCAATTTATAGGCATTGCTTATGAGCAAAAGCGCATTAATAAAACTTATGTTTGTTCCTGGTACATGGGAAAGTACTATCTAATATTGAGAAAACCTGAAAAGGAAAAGAAAATTGTATTGAGTTATCAGAAAAGGAGACATATCTAAAAAAGGCATATAAATAGGAGTACATTTAAAGTAAAGGTAACATGAGTGGTTGAAGGAGCTACCCTGGAAAGGTAGTATACGGGTAACTGTATCGAGGGTTCGAATCCCTTCCTCTCTGCAAAAAAAAGTCTTAGGTTTTACACTTAAGACTTTTTTGTTTTCATACCCTTTTAAACATTTGACTGCCAATAATTTGTGGATTAATTTGACACAAAGTTTTATGATAACAATCTTTATACTTTAAGGAAGCTAAGAGATGTAGCTATGTCGCTGATGAAGCAATTTGGTTTATGCGTCAGCTTAGAAAGAATCAAATCCATTGATTCCAACTTTGCTCCCTAAAATCTACAGAATATAACAGTAAAACTTTGTGTTTAAAAAATATTATCATTCTGTATGAATGCTCAGGTCCTCTTACCCTTTTTTACTAGTTTTTTTTAAATCTTTTCAGAATATCAATTTTCCATTCATCTAAGTATTTCTACTCAAGTCTACAATTGGTTGTTTATACTCTACATTATCCGTTTTGTTCTTCGTTACTTTGGTCTATAAAATAACCACAAAAACCAATTTAAGATGACATCAACAAGCGTAAATGCCAATTCATCCGGCCAGTTACAACTGGGAGGCGGAGCACAATTCTGGGTATATCTTTCCCCTCAAAATGAGACCGCTAAAATGATTTCCAAATGGCGCGTAACATTCTCACAGGGAAACTGGAGCGATTCTATCTCCAGCGATAATCCTACAAAACAGATCCAGACCCCAAATCTATCAGGGATCTTTGAGATTAAAGTAGAATTATTAAGTGGTTCTACGGGTACATGGAGACAAATTCCCCCTCAGGCAGGAAGTCACAATGAAATAGGCTGTAACTCCAACTGTGCCTCTATGGTAGGTATTGTGGCAGACAGTACCAATCCTCCTATTGGAGCTATTAATGCCCATTTCTGGACTACCTGGGATGCTATGTGCAGAACAGGAGTATAACATAAATCAATCATTATAACCAAGTTTACTGCGGTATTTTTTTAAAATATCGCAGTTTTGGTTTTAAGCTACAACATAGGATTCATCCTTTTCCTTAAATTTGCAGGATCACTATAATTCAATGTATATGTATAAAATAAAGACAGCGCTTTCTTTGCTGTTTTGTTTAAGCGCTTTTCTTTTCCCCCATCTCACAAAAGCAAGTGCTTACTGGATGGAAATTCATGGAACGGGAAAAATAAAAGATCAGGTTAAAATTGAGGTATGCTATGGTTTTATTGATGATCTCAGTGAGCGGCACCGCTCTACCGGTCCAGAATTTCAGAGAATCAAAGATTTTAATTTTTTTCTTTACAATGCAAAGGGAGAAAAATTAAAAATTGAGTTGCAACTTATGGGAGATCACTGGGTAGGAACCTTTATTCCGAATCAGGAAGGAACCTACAGGATTTTAGGAATGAATGACCAACAGCCTGTCTTGGTACGGTCTCAAAATCCACAGGAAAATGTGCGGCCTATTGATTTTATGTGTGGGGCTTATCAGGTGGGAATCCCATCCAGTAACAATCCTCCGCTTCCATTGATGGATATAAGACTTTTTGAAAAAAATGGAATTTACACTATTTTCCCATACCGTAATATGAAACCGGCAGAGAAAGGAACAGTGCTGAGGATTTTTAACCCTGAAAACTGGGAAAAGAACATTCTGGTAAACGAAAACAATAAAGCTTTCTTTAAACCCACTATGCCCGGACTTTATATAATCAGGCAGGATTGGCAGGACAATACTCCAGGAATATTTTTGGGAACTTCTTACGCAAAGATAAGATACCGTAATAATTATTGCCTTTGGATTAATTAGGAGGACGTAAGCGGGAAGATGGAAGATGGAAGTTATCTTAAACGGTAAATTGAATAAACATCCATCAATGAAATAAAAGCACAGAAAATCATTATAAATAAAAGTCCCGGATCTATGAACCCGGGACTTTTTGTTATCAATTATTAAAATCTTATTTTAGAATTTCAAAGAAACACTTCCTAAGAAACGGGCTGGTGCCTGTGGTGTTAAACGTACCGACCAGGCTTTTTCATTGGTTATATTATCAAATTTTAATCCTACCCTGTATTTTGGCTGGTCATAGAAAATCCCCAGGTCAAACATTGTATAGGATGGGATAATTACTTTAGCAGTCTGGGTATTGGTCTGATAGGAAGAAGATCCCATATTTCCACCTCCTCCTATTCCAAGGCCTTTTAATTTGCCTTGCGGGACCCTGTAGCTGATCCAGAAGTTGAACATATTCGCAGGACCGGATAATGCAGGTCTTAAACCATTAACGGAAGGATTGGCGTTCGTGAATTTACTGTCATTGTAAGCATAACCCGCCACAATATTAAGCCCATCAAAAGGATTGGCTGTTAATTCCGCTTCAAATCCTTTACTCAGCTGAGTTCCGTCCTGTATAGAATAATTGATATCATCCGGGTTGGTTCTTAATATATTATCAACACGAATGTTATAATAACTTAATGTTCCCACAAGCCTGTG
This sequence comes from Chryseobacterium sp. MYb328, assembly GCF_037572595.1. NCBI lineage: Bacteria > Pseudomonadati > Bacteroidota > Flavobacteriia > Flavobacteriales > Weeksellaceae > Chryseobacterium > Chryseobacterium sp. MYb328. Next base: position 122,943 of record NZ_JBBGZQ010000001.1, read on the forward strand.
GTTGAAAAGATCTCCTTTTACTCCCAATTCCAACTGATTGGCATATTCCGGTCTGAATGAATTTCCATTGATATCCACTCCACTTACATTATTGAAGCCGTTCATATAGTTCCCAAACAGGGAAACTTTATTCTTCAGGATTTCATACACAAGCCCCAGTTTAGGAGAAAGTGCTGTCTGTGCATAAGGTCCTGTCTGGGTTCCGCTGTTACTTAACCCTCCTTTTATTTGTCCTGTAGCAATATCGTAGACCCCTTTAAACTGAAAACGGTCTACTCTCAGACTGGCCATTACCATTAACTGATCCGTTATATTGAAGACATTCGAAACATAGGCAGCATAAGTATTGTCACTATTATTCTCTCTTCTGGCCACAGAAGTAGCGGTAAGGGCATCAATGGTATTCTGATTAACTCTGAAATCTACTGAAGGATGAACGAAATTAAACACTTTTGTATTGGTATGATAACGGTCAAAATGATTAGAATTGTTATAATAATCCAAGCCCACCACCATTCTGTTTCTGAAACGCCCGATATGAAAGTCTCCGATAAAGTTCTGCTGAATATTTGTTGCGATAAAAGAGGTAGTTCCTACCATTACCTGAGCACTTGCTGTAGAATCTGTTTTTCCGTTAATGGCAGAAATATAACCATTAATTGTAGATCTTGCACGGGATATAATCGTCTGGGAAGTCCAGTTTTCTGAAACTTTATAGTTCAGTTGGGCAAAGATATTCATCATCTGCGTTTCATAAGCAAGATCGTCACCCAGGAAGTTTTTGTAATAAGGAAACTTCATATCTGCAATAGACTGTGTTTTATGACTTCCTGTATAAGGATTAAAACGCACTACAGAGGTTCCTTTAGCCTGATTAAACTCTACATCCAAAAGAAGCGACATACGGTCATTGATCTGGTATGAGAAGCTTGGGGCAATAGCCAATGAATTGGTGAATCCTAAATCCTGAAAGCTTTTCTCAAAAGTTCCGGCAGCATTAAGACGGAAAAGAGCTGTCCTGTCCTTATTCACCGGAGTATTCACATCTACTGTCAGACGGTTGTAATCCCAGCTTCCGCCAACATAGCCTACTTCACCACCAAATTTATTGTAAGGCTTTTTCGTGACACGATTGTAAACCCCACCATAACTGCTTGCCACACTCTTCCCGAATAATGTTGCGGAAGGTCCTTTTATAGCTTCAATACGTTCTAAGTTGACAGGATCAATTACTGAAAAGGCAGCTCCTGCCACTCCATTCCGAGCGTTAGGTTCTGTTTCAAATCCTCTGGAACGAAAGGTTACTCTCCCCTGATTGGCAATCATAGGAACACCGGCACCCGGAACGTTTTTAGAAATACTTCCAAGATCTACTGCTACCTGCTCCTGAAAAAGTTCTTTGGTCACGGTATTGTAAACCTGAGGGTTTTCAAGATTTTTTAAAGGAAGCCTTGCAACGAATCCACTTTCTTTTTTAGAAAATCTGTTCACATTTTTCATGATGACCACCTCCTGTATGGCCTGAATATTTTCTTTGGATAACTGATAATCCAGCGCAGTAGTTTCTCCTGTTTTTACCTCAACAGGAATACGTATTTCTTTAGATCCTAAGATCTGCAATTTTACAGTATATGAGCCTGCATTCACATTTACAAAGCGATAGTTTCCATCATCATCGGTCAATGTCTGCCGATCTGCCTCCAATAAAGAAACTGATATCGCTCTTAAAGGCTGTCCATCCACCATATTAACCTTACCGGTTATACCACCCTGTAGATCCTGTGCATCTATTAACGTTAAGCATGTCAGGGAAAAGAAGAAAATCAGAAATGGTTTAGACCATTGTATTATTTTACCTGTTAAAATGTTCTCCTGCTTTACTTTCAAGACAGGAGGTATTGACTTCAACGGAAGCTCACACTCATTTGATTGTATCATTTTTCACCCTTATTTAAAATAATTATAAATAAAAGTGCAAAAATAAAGGATAACCAAGTTTTCACACCATACTAATTTGAATTATTCTAAATAAAAGATAAAAATCATCATTTCCCTTTTGAATGATTCCTTTAAATTATTGAGGTAAGAATTTCTATCACTACCCTCTACAAACCATTTCAAAGACTTTTTAAAATTAAAATATGGACTTTTCCACATTTTACCAATAAATTATCCACAAGTTATCCACAATCGAACTTGCATCAATTTATTGAAGTGTAAATGCAATAGATTATTACGTGAATACCCCTTTTTATTAAATTAGCTGCCAGTTACAAACCCACAGTTATCAGATCATGAAAAACCAGGTTAAAATTTTGAGGGAGAAAATGAATATAACTCAGCATGAACTTGCTGAGAAATCCGGACTTTCCCTTCGGACCGTTCAAAGGATTGAAGGTGGAAGCATTCTTAAAGGGTTTACTTTAAAAACACTGGCTCACGCTTTGAACACCCACCCTGAGAATCTTATTGTTATTCCTGAAGAACAAATTGACATTCAACAGGCCAAAACCATTAATTTTTCTGCTCTTGCCGGTCTCATTATTCCATATGGAAGTATTATTCTTCCTGCTATTTTAACCTATCAGACCAAAGATTTCAAAAGCAGAGAGCTTGGGAAAAGTATTATCTGCATACAGATCATTATCTCAGCTATTTTTTCTTTATTAATGATTATCTGCCCGTTTATACAAAAGTTTCTTTCACTCAAATTTCCACTTTTTATCATTCCGTTAATTCTATTTTTAGTTTTAAAATTATTGATCATTATCAAGAATGGAATCAGTTTAAACCAAAACCAGGATTTAAGTATAAAACTGAAAACCAACTTTTTATAATCAAGGACATAAAAATGTCGTAAAACTGTCGTATTGTTTTTGTGCAAAAGCCACGTAAGATTTCCGAATCTTGCTTAAAAAATCAACATGAAAACATTTAAGAAAATTGTGATATCTGTTTTAATGATCATTGCTATTGCAGGATTAAGCGGATATCTCTACTTTGATCAGAAATTCACTCCTGAAAAGAATTATTTAAGGGTTGAAGATGAAAGCGGAGCTGTACCCATCAAATGGATGGAAAATGATAAAAATGCCCTGATGGTCCCCATTCATTTTCCTAAAGACACCACAACTTATTATCTTCAGTTTGATACAGGAGCTGCAGACACGGAATTTTACAGTAAAGCAATACAAAAGCTGAAAGGAATCTCCTTCAGAAATGAAAGGGCGATATCCTCATTTTATATCGGTCAGTCGAAAATTACATCTGATAAGATCAAAATATCCAATACAGGAAAAGCTTTCGAAAAAAATGATCCTGTTAAAATTATAGGAACATTAGGTGCTGATATTCTTGAAAACAGGAAAACAATGATCAATTTCAGAGATCAACATATTGTTTTCAATATGTCCCAAGAGCCGGATGAGTTTCGGAATAATCTTATTGGTTTTAAATTCAAAAAGAGGAAAATCATTATTAACGGCAATTTAAAAGGAAAGGATGAAAAATTCCTTTATGACTCCGGAACCAGTGCTTATGAATTGCTTACAAGTAAGGAAAACTGGGAAATCTTAAGACTGCCGCAGTCAAAAGTTAAAACGGAAAAAGCTCAGTCGAGGCCCCATATTTTAATAACTCATACAACAGGAAGTCATGAGTTGATTGGTCTTGGAAACAGAGATATTCTACTCAGTGAAGTTACCTATGTAGAAGGATTTTCCCAGACTCAATATATGCTGATGAAATTTTCCGGGATGACAGGAATGCTGGGGAATAAAATCTTTTTAAATAACAGAATTTACATTGACTGTTCTCAGGAAAAAATGGGGATTGAATAATTGTATTCCTAAATCTTTCCAAAGTCGTCTATTTATTTTGTCATGTTTTTAAACAGTATTTAAGGATTTTGGATAAACATTGTATTCATAAAGCCCTATAAATTTGTTATGACAAAATATTTTCTCTGCGCATCTTAGATATTTTCATCTAACCTTATGATTTCGCAGATGTTAACTTTAATAATAAAGCAGTTATCATGATGTTCGGTATAAAAAAAGTCTTCATTTTATTAAGTATCACAGGTTTTTTAGCAAGCTTTGTAAAAGCACAGATCAGCCCACCAGGCCTTGGAGACGCCAACACTGCATTCTGGTCAGCGTTTGGAGTGAAACGTAATCTTGATTCTTTGGGAAAGAAGCAAACCATGAGCTATATTGCTATAGGACGTAAAAGCAGCCCTGACAATGATAATCTGTTTGCTAAACAGGCTATTTTTGTATTAAACCACGAGTTTTATCATTCTTTTGCTCCTCATCAGCAATACAGTTATGCTTTAAGCTACAGACGACAACCTGAATATGAAAAGGAATCACCTTATGACAGGGAAAATATAGAACAGGAATTCAGAATTTATGGCCGGTATGCCTATACTTTTGATCTGGGTAAAAAATTTAAACTTAAAAATACAGTTCGTCAGGAATTCAGAAAGTTTTTTGATGCTGATTTTCATAAAGTGGATGAAGATTTCCAACTCAGAATGCGTGTCAAAAGCCAACTGACCTATAATTTATCTCCAAAGAATAATCAGAAGCTGGCAATAAGTGCTGAAGCATTATTTTCTATCAGTCACTTCAACGAACATGACCAGCACTGGAATTCTTTCGGATACCGGGAGCTGCGGCTGGCAGCTTATTATATGTTCAATATCCCCAACTCTCCTTTTACAGTAGATATTGGTTATATGGATGATCTGATCAGAGGAAGCAGAAGTATTCACCATGGTGGGGTTCACTATATTGCAGCAGACCTCATCTGGAATATTCCTTATAAAAAGAGAGAGACCAACGATCAGGATCATCTTGATTAAAATAAATCTAAAAACCCCAGTCATTGCTGACCGGGATTTTCGTTGGAAAATATAAATTCTCCGTAATATAATTAAGTATGAATGTTGGTGTAAAATTTTAGTTGCAAAGAGTCAGAAACTGGCGGCTCATCTGTACCTTGAATTTAGCTTCTGCCCTTGACTGGGCATAAATGGTATGTTCGTAAGCCTGAATGATCTTTAATTTCTGATCGATAAATTCTGCGATCTGTACAATGGAGAAAATAAAATCTCTGTACAGCGCCATATCTACGGTCTGTCCATAATACGGAAGATAAGCTTTAAGAAAAGGAATCGTCATCTGATGTCTGTTATAGCTCACACAATATCCGGCTCCTTCACGGGAAGTTACAATATCATAATCATTGATGTAATCCAGAATATTTTTATAACCACTCAGGGCTTCTTTATTTTTTGAGCAATGGCGGTTGATCTTATCCAGGATATGCTGGGCATATTCCATCATGGAAATAGTTTTCCATTCAAAAACATGATTCATTCCTTTTTGGGGTGATGTACCATGTTCACAGCCTGTACAGAATGAAATACCTATCTTTTCATGATAGGGAAAGAAACAATCTTTAATTTCAATGGTGGCATCTGCCTGCAGGCTGTCATCAGCAAAATTATAATAGAGATAAGGAGCATATAAGCCTGCAAGGGTCTTCAGATAATCTGCCTCACTGGTATTATGATATTCTTCAAACCATTTTTCAAGCTGATCATAATAATGGTTTTCAAAGTCGTTAAAGTTTAAGTAAAATGGCAATTCCATAGCTCTGTAATTTTGATAGGACAAAGCTATTACCGTAATGCGACAAAACTTGACGTATTATTTTTTTTCTGAAAAAAGAAAAAGAAATCTGAAATGAGAAACTTTGATCAGTAATTAACAATTCTAAGCAACTAAATATCAATTATAATTCCATTTCTTATAAAAACCAACAAGTAAAACAAACTGATTAACAACCAATTGACATATTCATCCAACTAGAAATGCATCTTACACACCTCGTCCTACTTATCATAATTCTTCATCATGAATTCAAAATAATGGATCATTTTCAGGTAGTTTTCTATGCTCAGGTACTCATTGGTACTGTGGATACTTTGCTGTTCGGCACTATTGATCCTGATCGGCATGAATCTGTAGACGTTTTTGCTTACAATTTCGTATTTCCCTGCATCGGTTCCAGCCATTGTAAGATAGGGTGAAACAATAGCTGCGGGGTAAATTTCTTTAACTCCTGCTTCAATCAGTTTGAACGCTTTTGTATTGGATGGAGATACTGACGAAGCTTCTCTTGTATTGTCGATTTCTTCAATTTCAACATCAAAACCCTGGGTTGCTTTTGCGATATGGTCCCGAACATCTTTCACTGTATTTCCGGGAAGTAGTCTGAAATTAACAACAAACTCAACTTCGGGAGAAAGCACATTGGTTCCGTCACTTCCTTTCATCATCGTTAACGCTGTTGTAGTTCGTACCAATGCATTGGTGGTTGTATTACTTTTGGTTAGTTGTGAGATCAACAACGGTTTTAAAAGCCACTGATTAGCCAAAGCCAGCCTTGTTGTAAAGGGCATTGCTCCGCCTATATTATCAAAAAAATCTTTTACCAGTGGAGTGATAACAGGTTTCATCTGATCATCTTCCAGTTTTTGCATAATAACGGCTGCTTTTCCTATAGCACTTTCCATAGGTGGCATTGAGGAGTGCCCCCCCAGTCCTTTTACTTTTATTTTTGCAGATAGAAAGCCTTTTTCAGCACATCCTACAACTGCTACATCCGCATCTACTCCTGCTACATTTCCTTTTTTCATAATCAATCCGCCTTCATCATATACAGCATCGAACTTCAATCCTTTTTTCTTAAAATAATCTGCAATCTGAATGGCTCCATTCTTTCCACCTACCTCTTCATCGAAACCAAAAGCTAAATAGATATCTCTTTGAGGAATCTGCTTGCTTTTAATCAGATTATTCATAGACTCCATCAAAGAGAAAAGCATCCCTTTCATGTCTATTGCTCCCCTTCCATAGATTCTTCCACTGGCCACTGCTCCTGAAAAAGGGGCATATTCCCAATCTTCAGCAACTTTTGAAACTGACTCGGAAGGTTTATCATCCGGTCTGAAAACATTTTCATCTGTATTTTTTATATCAGCATCTCCCGGTGGAACTACATCCATGTGGGAAAGAAACAATATGGGTTCTAATGCTGAATTACTTCCTTTAAGCCTGAAAACCAGTCCGTATTTATTAACCTCTATGTTTTCGGTATTTTGATATACTAATGGATAGGTTGTTTTCAGATATTCTTTAAACTGATCAAAAGGGGCATAATTAAATTCGCCCAAACTACCTGTAGAAACGGTAGGAATCTTTATCCCTCCGGAAAACCTTGATACTGCAGAATCATTTTTTACAGGCTTCCATTCTTCTCCGGCTCCTGATAGATTTTTCTTAAAAGGATAGGTGTATGTTTTAATCAATACTATTGCTGCAAGAATAACAAGAATTCCAAGAATGGTTAAAAGAACTTTTTTCATAGTGAATAGTTTATGAATGGTTTGGTTCTTTAAATATAGCAAAGTATTTTCTCATTAACAATTTTAAGGATGGAGGATATCAGTTCAGGATTTCATTCATTTGGGTCAGAATGATTGGTTTTCCATCAGTGATTAAAATAGTATGTTCATGTTGTGCCATATAGCCGCCTTTGTTCCCTACCATAGTCCAGCCATCTTTTAATTCTACAGCAAGATTTGAGGAAGTGGAAATAAATGTTTCAATAGCCACCACAGAATTTTTCTTAAAACGTCTGGTATCAAAACGGTTTTTATAATTTAGCAACTCATCAGGTTGTTCGTGTAAACTTCTTCCTACTCCATGTCCACCGAGGTTCTTAATAACTTTAAAACCTCTTTTCTTCGCTTCTGTCTCCATTAAAAATCCAATATCAGCAATTTTCACCCCTCCTTTAATGTTATCAATGGTTTTTTGAAGAATATCTTTGGAAGCTTCTACCAATTTCTGATGCTGATTGACATCTTTCCCTATCACAAAAGAACCGCCATTATCAGCCCAATATCCGTTGAGTTCAGCGGAAACATCAATATTGATAAGATCCCCTTCTTTCAAAACTCTTTGATCGGTAGGAATCCCGTGGCAAAATTCATTATCTACGCTTATACAGGTCCATCCCGGAAATCCATAAGTAAGGTAAGGTGCAGATTTGGCTCCGAAACCGGCGAGTATTTTGGCACCATATTCATCAAGCTCTTTTGTAGTCATCCCTGGCTGGGCATATTGTGTCATTTCTTTTAAAGTATAGGCAACCGCCTCACTTACTTTTTGCATTCCGATTAACTGATCATCGCTGGTAATTGACATGATATTATTTTTTGATTGGATATAAATTTCAATACTAAAAGATATTCATAGGTACTGAAAAAGACAAAGTTAAAGAATAAAAATTTGTTTTATTAAGAAAGTAAACAGCCACTGCAAAAATAGCAGTGGCTGTTTATTATTATCTCACCCACACGAAAGGATTCGTGCGGCAGCGAGGGGTGACTTTTGTTATTATTATCACGAGCATGACGCTCGCGCTAGCGGTTTTTTTATTTAAATCCTTAAAGTTACAAACTTTGCAGAGTGGTTCCATCTTCTAATTTCATAATAAAATCATTTTCAATTTCAGTAAGTTTATCTTTTGGAATTTTTTGACTTATAAAATTATTTTCTAGACAAAAGTTTTTATCATTTTCTAAGTAATAAATTAAATAAGATGGCCATATCCAATTACCATCAGTGTAATATATTTGAGGCCCAATAAAGTCTTGACTTTCTACATTAATAAAAACACCCATCCAAGCTAAAGCTACTTCTCCATTTTTTAAATAATCAAGAATTTTATTTTTATTTACACTATTATATATTCCTGCATTTCTGTATGCTTCTAACTCCAAAGCTTCAGGAATTGTATCATATTCTTTTATAAACCCTATATATTTCATTGTTGTATTATAAAATGTTCTAAATCTTCCACCCCCAAAAACCTGATAACTACCATCTTTTAATACCCTAACTAAGTTTGTAGGAGCTGTTACTGGAGATTTTAAATATCTTGATAATTGATATGCTGCACCATCACCAAAAACTCCAGTACTACACGAAATTAATCTAATAGGTGCCCTTTATTTTTAGTATCATAAACTAACTGTCCATTCTTGTTTCTCCAATCATCGACTTGTCTACCATCTGGATCAATGAATCTTAATGGATTATCCATTGCATACGCAAATGGTGAAAATCTCCTAGACTTTTCCGCTAGTTGGGTCAACGACACCCCATCTTCCAATATCTGGCATATACATTCTTACCCCATAATCATACATTCCTGTCTCCTGCAGCTCCTTTCCATTATACTTATATTGATAGCAACAACACTTGATAAGCGTTATTGCCCTTATTTATCCCAACCTATGTGGTTTTGCAAAATTTTTCTATTAAATATTTTATCATATCCGACAGGCTTATAAAATAATAATGTAATAAGCAAAGGTTTCTTCAGATAATTAGTGTCATTTTCTTTTTTTATTACATACTGTACGTATTTTTGATGCACATTAGGTCCTGCAATACTAGTATCTTTCACTTTAATATTTTTTAGGAGAATATCATTAGGATTTATTTTATCATAGTTTTTATGAATAAAATTAAGATCTACCTGCATTACTCCTGAAAAAACATCAGGATCCGCAACTAAACTTTTATAACCTTCAAAATCATTTATCTTGGCTTTCTCCCAAAATTTTTGAACCGTTTCTTTTATTTGTTCTTCATCCTTTTTCTTCTGGTTTACACAACAGCTGAAACTGAAAAGGATCAATAATATTGATATGTACTTAATTGTCTTCATATTAGTGTGGAATACTGTTTACTTGATTTTGCATTTCTTTTTGCTTGTTTTCCAGCATACTTTGTACTTGTCCAGGTGTTGGACGAACTGGTAAATTGTTAGAGTTTAAAACTGATGTTCCGTTCTGAATAATAAGACCGTTTTGTGTATCTGTACCCGCTGGTAAAGTACCATCAAAAACGTAATTAACAACATCATTTCTTAATTGTGAATCCATTTTCATTCCATTAGAATCTACATAATTGATAGCATCTCCCATAACTCCAGCTTGATCCAAAACGGAGTTTACATCTTTTGTTGCTTGTGTATAATTACTTGTACTTTTTATTGCGTCAGTAATATTGGCTGTCATATCGCCTAACTTGTATAGCTCTTTAATCCCACTATTTAACTTACCTGCTTTATCAAGACCTTTATCGTATGTTTTTGTCCAAATATTTGTTGGTCGGTCGTCCCCTCTAACGCTTTCCATTTTTGCACTAGACGGAGTTGGTCCACTATATCTGTAAGAATTCAGCTTCAAACCTGTTGTTCCTGAAGACATTCTTGCTCTGTCAGGATTATAACCACTTGTTGATAAACCAATATCTCCAGCTCTGAAAGATGGTCTTCCAAAGGAATCTCTTTGTGTAATAGGAGCTTGCTTAACTATCATTTGATTTCCACCAATCGCAAAATAACCAGAATGATGTGGTAACAATTCTAAACCTTCTAATTCAATACCCATTCCCATTTTATTTTCTTGAATAGCATAGGTAGAATTATATGGGAACTTTTCTGCTAATGGATCTAACTGAATAAATCGACCAATGTCGGGCATATATTCACGCCACTTAAACGAGTAAAAACCAGTTTCTTGCAACTCCTGTCCCTGATACTTGTAATTATAGTTTGGATTACCTCCTAATATATTATACCCTTCATGTTTCAAACCAAAAGGATAATAATTATTCTCCTCAAGAACTTCTATTCCCGTACCATTTTTGAAATAACTCAATCGTACATTTCCCAAATGGTCTGCGTAATTGTAAATGTACTTATTATTTTCAAAATTAAAATAACCTTCTGAAGTAGGAACAAATTTCAAGCTTGCTTCTGTATATTGGAAACCATCCAGATAATCTGTAGCCAAGCCAGCAGTTCCTGATTTTTTAACCTTTGTTCCATCCGCTCTGTAGATATAATAAGTTGTTTTTGAATCTTGGATAACCTGTTGAGGCAAATTCAAGTAATTATATTTGATGGATGAGATTTTTTATCCGGATGAGCAGTGTATAAGTAAAAAACCTTTGCTCTTGCAAAGGTTCTTTTATTTTGATTGCTCAAAGTCAGGAGACTTTGCGCAGCTGGGGGTGCTCTTATTTATCCCAACCTATATGGTTTTGTAAAATTCCTGGATAGTATATCTTATCAAACCCCATTTGTTTGTAAAACATAAGTGTTATAATCAAAGGTTTTTTCAGATTATTACTATCGTTCTCTTTCTTGTATGTATACTGAACATATTTCATTTTAACACTTGGAATAATATCTGTTGTATCCTTTATCTTAATATTATTTAAAAACTTTTCCTTTGAGTTAATTGCATTATAATGCTTGTTTAAAAAAAATAATTCGGACGCAGTTACACCAGGATAATTTTCTGAATCGTAAATCAAGTTATTATATGACTGTAAATCATTTTCCTTAACCGCTTTCCAGTATTTAGTAACTGTTTCCTTTATTTGCTCTTCATCCTTTTTCTTCTGATTTACACAGCAGCTTATATTCAATAAGAATAGTATTCCTAAAATGTATTTAATTGTTTTCATTATTGAGGTATATTTCTACTTTTTGTTGTTAATTGTTCGTCAAGTGGTTGAATAGGGATGCCATTAGTTCTCATAATCTCTGAGCCATTCTGGATGATTAAAGAATTTGGCATTAATCCGGCATCAGGGCTAGGCAACGTTCCGTCAAATACATAATTTACTACGTCATTCCTAGTCTGTTGATTCATATCAATTCCACTTCCGTCAACGTATTTAATTGCTTGATCCATAGTCACAGCCTGAGACTTTACTGCTGTAACATCATTTACTGCCTGCACATAATCACTAGTACTTTTAATAGCATCAGGAATATTTGCTCCCAACTTCGCCAATTTAACAATCTCTTTTATTCCACTACTTGCTGCACTCGCCTGATCGGCTCGATACTGCTTAATATTCCACATTTCCGCACCCGTTTTTGTAGTTTTAAAACTCTGACGAACTTTAGTGGATATTTTATCCCTTGTATTCTGCATTTGCACAGCATCAGCTACTGGACCGTCATATTTATAAGAATCAAGCCTTAAGCCTGTATTTCCTGAAGACATTCTTGCCCCATTAGGACTATAACCACTTGTTGACAACCCAATATCTCCAGCTGTAAACGCAGGACTTCCATTACTATCTCTTTGAGAAACAGGAGCTTGTCTAACTTTCATAGCATTTCCATGAATAGCAAAAAAGCCTGTATGATTTTTCAATAATTCCAACCCCTCCAACTCAACGCCCATTCCTAACTTATTCTCTTGGAACGCATATGTAGAATTATAAGCATATTTTTCAGAAAGCGGATCTATTTGAGCGAAGCGTCCTATATCCGGCATGTATTTACGCCACTTAAACGAGTAAAAACCAGTCTCTTGTAACTCTTGCCCTTGGTACTTATAATTAAAGCTACCAATCAATAGTCTTTATTACCAACACTCATAGTGATCAGTCCATTTTTTATTTTCTATAATTTTAGTTTTATCAAATTTAAAGTAGTATTTGGTAATTGATCCGCAATATTTGGGATTTCCTTTAAAAAAAGGGACCACATCAATTCTTAATTGATTGTCGTGAATTTCAGAAAATATAGCAGCATTTAATGGTCCATTTGGAACCCCTTGATATTGCACAACGGTTTTAAATATAGTATTAAATTGAGCATTAAGTTCCCAGTTTATATTCTTATATTTATTAGATAACTCTTTAAGATGCTTATCTTCTCTTAAAGGTTTTATTTCTTCTTTTTCTGATAAAATATTTTTATAAAAATTACTTGAATCATTTTTATCTAAAGGATAGGGATAGATTAAATCATAAATATATAATCCAGAAACATCTTTCCCAAACTCTTTTAATGAAATATCTTTGCTGATAAAATCATTGCTTATAGCCATATATGCTTCATTATACATTGTTTTCGATTGAGAATTACAGCTAATAAAAGTAACAAGAGCTACACAATATACAAGTACTTGATAAGTTTTCATTTTATATCTTTTATTGAGTTTATTATCTTTGAGGAGTTTTGATATATAAATCTTTTTTAGGATCGACTTTCAGCGGTCCTTTAGAATAGGCTTCACTACTAAATGCACTAAAATTAAAACTTCCTGAATTCATTGGAGAATAAGATTTTCGTTGGCCAAATGGCAGTTTAAATCCTTTTGAATTATCTAACTCAGTTCTAATGACATTAATAACTTTTTTTTCATTATCTCCCTGCATACCATATATAGAGGTCGCCGAAAGCTCTCTTCCATCATCTCCAATAATACCATCTATTAAATTATTATATTTATGACTTACTTCATGAAGAGTTATCATTCCATATCCCATAGTCAAAGGATTAAGAGCTTCACTAGTTCCTGAAATAAAAGCATCTATTTGGTCAGTATTAATGTTTAAATCAAAATAGCTTGTAAAACCGTATTTATTTCCAATCCATTCTCCTTTTACTGTAGGTTCACCACTAATTGATGAACCTTTACTATTGTCTGAGTCTATACTATATACTGTTCTATGATTATCGATTGCTCCTTTTATCATATCACGGGCTGTTTTACTTCCACTAGCATCGGAAGGTTCCGTATAACTTAATTTACCATTATCACCAATAGATAGTTTAAGTCCTGTTTCTTGCTCTAAATCACTTACAATTTTATTTTGAGTTTCAGCAGAAATATTTTTACCAAATGTTATATCTTTATTTTGCATTCCATCTGGGTCAATAAATCTAATTGGGTTATTGTAGGCATAGGTGTAAGTACTCCAACGTCTGGAAGTTTCCGCCAGTGGATCCATCACACCCCATCTTCCCAAATCCGGCATATAAAATCTCGCTCCATAATCATACATACCCGTCTCTTGCAACTCTTTGCCATTGTACTTGTAGTTCTTATAAGTACCCTGTCCAAAAAATGTATTTCCGGTATTGAGGTGATTCATTCCAAATGGATAGTAATCATTGGCATCTGTGATTTCAAGAGCACCTGCGCTGTTTCTTCCGAAACTTATTCTCACATTTCCAAGGTGATCCTTGTATTGGTAAATATACTGATCTTTTTGATAATCATAATACCCTTCTGCTGTTGGAAAAAAAGAAAGATTGGGATTCTTTGTTTGCCCCAAAGAACCTCTTGCTGTAGCTGGGACAATAGTATCATTGAGTGTATAGGCCTGGATCTCCATTGCCTTAGACATTTCCCGACTTTTAGACAATAACTCAGTATCACCACCATTACCCCTACTTATAGAAGTACTCATATACTGGAAGCCATCCAGATAATCTGATATAGCATTGACAGTATAGCAATCTACAATACCACATTCATAAGTTGAGTTTACTTTCTGAAGTTTTGTACCATTGGCTCCATATAAATAAGTAAGACCTACTCCGGACTGTAGCATGATCATTTTATCAGGAAGATTGAGAAAATTGTAAGCGATGGATGTAATTCCTTTATCCTTCATACTGGTCATACTCCCATTCAGGTCATACTCAATAATATTACCTCCTCCTTCATAACCTGCATTATTCTGGGTGCCATCTGTTACCGTCTGTAACCTGTTTCCTGCATAGCTATAGGTAAGATCATCAATCTGCATTGCGACTCCAGTAGTGGAGTTCTTAGCGTTACGGTATAACTGAGTGATATTTCCGTTCAGGTCATAAATAATATACTCACTGTAAAAGCTGTTTTGAGGTACTGTTGCCCAGGGTTCAGAGTAATGCCCAAACTTCAGTTTATTATCTGCATAGTAATCATAGGTATATCTTCTCAATACATTATCGTTGGAGGTATTCCAGTCTATTTCTGCGATATTACCGTTGTATTTTGCAGTGGCATAGAGTGGATTAACTGGATTAGTGTATTTTATTTCATACCCAAACAGTTTTCCATTCAGGTTAACAGGATCATTAATTTTAGTCATCCAGCCTCTGATATTGTATTTATAGTTAATCTGCTGAAGTGGAGTTCCTACAGAAATTCCACCCACCTTTTTAGATTCCAGCTGGGAAAGTTCATTGTATGTATTCTGAGTAAGGATTTCTGCAGGATTAGAGTCTACCTGATGTTTGTGTACAAGCAGCCTGTTCTGGTGATCGTACTCAAAATTCTCTGTGATCACTGTTTCTGTATCGGTTGCCAGTCTTTTATGTCTGGTAACAACATTGTGAGCTACTCCGGTAAAATCCAGCCTAGACTCTGTTTGGGTATACCCCCCTAAATGATTGATAGAATGAGTTCCAATAGCTCTTGCTTTGGTGTCATAATAGGTGTAGTTTTTGGTCCAACTGTCATCTTCAATATTCTTTACCAGGCTCATCACAGGAAGCCCTTTGGTACTTCTTCCTTCTGAAGATATTGTCTCAGTTAAGGTAGGTACTCCCTGAATGGTGGAAGGAAACGGCGGATTAAAGGTATATCCAGGATAAGTATCATAGTAATTGATTGTCAGTAAAACATTGATTCCTGATGGAGATACTAAATTGGTGTAATATACATTCATCCCATTTATGGTGAAATATGATAGAGTTCTTTGTTCATCATTTATAGGACTCCCCATACTGTTATTGATATACTCCTGTAAATCAATCCTTAAGGAAGGATTATTAGTAATACCAGTATAAACAACTCTGCTGAATTGGTCATATTTTGTAAGAAGCCATTGATTTTTAGCTTTGAGATTTGCATCCTGTGTCATCACAGGTCTATCCCTTTTGTCATAAACGATATATTCCCATCCTTTGCCTGGTAATTTCTTCTCAACCAGACGGTTTCTGCCATCATATCGGTATTGGTAGCAGAGATCATTAAGTAATGTTTCCGTAATTGGTTTGTTTGCCGCATTGGGGGAAATAACAAAAGCCAACTGGTCATATTCATTATACACATAATAAGTGTCTATATATGCATTGGTAATGATCTTTCTTACCATCAGGGTCTGACCCCT
Source organism: Chryseobacterium sp. MYb328 (assembly GCF_037572595.1). Lineage (NCBI taxonomy): Bacteria > Pseudomonadati > Bacteroidota > Flavobacteriia > Flavobacteriales > Weeksellaceae > Chryseobacterium > Chryseobacterium sp. MYb328. The sequence goes on from NZ_JBBGZQ010000001.1 coordinate 139,010, forward strand.
TCCATTCTTAAACTCCACGGTTTTATTTCCGTCTTCATCAGTGACTACATTTTTATACAATGTTCCGGGAGCATAGAAGGAAGTAGCTGAAGCCAGAATAAGCTCGCTTTTGGTAGCTCCATTCTCCCATGCTGTTTTCGTGGTATATTGATATACTTCATTCAGAATATTGGCTTCATATACAAATCCTACAGGTTTATTGGCCCAGTCGTTACCGGGCTGAATCTGTTGCATAATTCTGTCCAAAGGTGATTTTTCCAACATCTTTTCCGAATAGATCTTTTCTGACCCATAAATCCCGGGTTGGGTTGCATTGGATAAAGGATTGGTAATAATGGCACCATTCTGAGTTCCTGATTGTGGGACAGGAAGATAATCTTTTGTCTGTCTTCCAAACTGATCGTATTCTATATGGATGACCACATCTCTTCCTAATGGGGAAGCTTTTACGTTCACTACCTGCTTAGGTCTTCCCAAGCCATCGAAATATCCTACTGTTTCAGAAGATTTTGTAGGAACAGATCCATTATAATCCAGATAGGTTTTGGTCTGTATATAATTCTCCGTATTAGGGAGCGGGGTAAGCTGGGCATGCACTGAATGGGTAATCAGCAGCATGCTTATGGGGATTATTATTTTTTTCATCGGTTTTAGTTTTTATAGTTGTATTTCATTTCCCTCAGGATCTTTCCGTTAGCATCAACTACTTTTTCAAGTCTATTGGCCGAATCATAAAGGTAACTTTCTCTTATTCCGGATGGCGGGGTAATGCTTCTTACTCCAATTAATGGATCATAACTGTAAGTCGTCACCTGATGCCCGGACAAATTGGCTCTGAAAGTTTGAAAGGCATTAAGTAGGTTATTCTCATTATTTGCTCCGGCTGCAGCATCCAGATCAGAAGCATTCACGATACTGTCTATAAAAGATTGCTGGATATCAGTTAATCGTATATTTTCAATCTTGGCAATAGGTTTAGTCTGGTTGTAGCCCCAAATAATAACCGTTACAGCACCGTCTTTGGTGGTATACTGTAAAAGATTTCCTTTAGAATCATACTTATCATAAGTAACATCAGTCGATGTAACATTTTGCAAATCAGTTGAAAGTACAGCATATGGCAATACTAAGCCTGATGTTTTGATATCCGCTTCCGATTGGTTAGATGGATATAATGTTTCTGTTTTGGTCAGCATTTTACTGTTAACTCCCATAGTCTTACTTGTTTTGACTTCTAAAGGAACTCTAATCATATTCTTTGAGATCATCAATTGATTCCCTTTTTCATGGGCATATTGATATTTGGATTGAATAACGCTACCATCAGGATCTGTGGTGGTACTTGAGAGAAGCAGATGTGGGAATTCTTTAGAATTTTGGAACTCTTTATTTTCTTTTGTAAGGACTGGTTTTCCGTTCAAAATTTTATAATTCCGGGATTCTGCAAGAAACTTTAGCCCTGAATCTAGACCATAGAAACTAAGGCTTTCAAGAAGAGCTTGATATCCTCTTATTGTTATAAAACCATTTCCAATCATTTCACTGGAATTAACGGAGGGAAAAACTCCTTTACTCATTGCATATCCTATATATTTTCCATATGCATCGGCAGACAATTCGTTTTTTGCTCTGTAAATTTTGTAAAAATATTCATTGTATTCTAAGAGTTGATTTTTCGAATCATATACTTGTGTCTTATAGGTGTGATTCTTCCAATCATCTACCAATCTATAAGAAAATGAATTTTTTAATGAACTAAAATTGAATTTACTATCAATATAATTAAAGGATTTAATTTTCCCGTTATTTTTATTTCCATCAGACAGAAACTCGTCTACCTGAGTATATGATACGGATGAATTAGAATTTAAAGAATGGTTGAAATCCGCATCTGAAGAGATCAGATATTGTAGTTTATATTCATATTCCGTCCCTACTTTCTGTTGTATCACCCGTTCGTTAATAAAATTGGGAAGTCCCATCATGATACTTGACGTATACCCAAGAGTATCTGATACATATCGATACTGTTTTTGTTTTGCCAATTTTGAATCATGATCAAAATAATTTAAGGTTTTCAATCTTAATCCTCCTGCGGGAAATACTCCCATTTCAGTCTTTTTCTGTAGATATTCTGCATTTATAAAACATTTTTTGTCTCCAAAATTGTTTAAAGTAAACCTATATTCACCATCTAAAGATAAAATTTTAGGAAAAGATCCGTTATCTGAAAAATTCCCTATCAATTTATAATTTCCTTGGTTCTCTTTCATCCAGACTTTTCCTATACAAATTCCATTTTCAAATCCACCAGGAGAATTATCATAATCTGTTGTAAAATAAACAACCCTTTTAATATCCTGCGGCCCTAATGTAAAAACAACTGATGGATTATCAGAATCTATTCCTATACTTTGATTTAAAAAAGTGTTTTTCTCTCCATAATAATCATTATTCTCATAAATAATTTCGAGTGTCCCTTTTGTTGGGTATTTGATCTTTTTAAGACTCATTATCCTTGTAAAAAATCCTGTTGGATCGGGCTCTCTATTGACTCCATCTGTATTTACCGATCCTTTAAAGTATATTATAGGAATTCTTGTTGCTCCTGCTGTTCCTCTGTGATATCCCCAATAATCCACTGAATTGACATTAATGGCTGGGATTGAAGAATCTTCATAATATTCAAATTCATGGATTTCATTATCCATCTTTAATGAAGTTAACTTTAATCGTTTGTTTAAATATGTATTACTATTACTTAAAAAAGATGAGCTTGTAAAATAATTATAAGAAAAGAGAACTCTCTTGATTATCCGGTTATTTTTATCATAAATGGTAATTTCATCAAGACTTTTAGAAGGAGTGTTAATCGGCTCCATATCGCTTCGAATAGTTTTGTATTGGAATTGTATTCTTCCCTGGTCAAATAAAATTTCAGTGATTAATTTATGATGCTCCTCTCTGATTGGTTGGCAAGAAATTGAAAACGGTTGAGAGCTAAACTCTAACGAGGGGCCTTCTATTTTAAAATTTTTCATTTCATATAAACCCCGAATTACATAGTTCTCACTTTGATCATATTTAAAGAAAATATTGGTTTTATTCTTAGTGGTGATATTGGAAATCTTATAATTATTATATCCACTGAAATCCCCACCAGCATTAAAATTTGAGCAACGGTCTTTAGTCAGAAAATTAAGTGTTGAATTAAATTCGTATAGATTTCCTTCAAAATCATTAATTTTCATAGGAGAAACTGAACTTATCTGAATAGGCTGATAAGGAATAAGTTGAGGTTTTCTTTGGGTGTCTAGAAAAAACTTTCCGGAGTACGCCCCCAATTTATAATGATACATATCCGGTTGAATATCATAAATACTGTTTTCATCAAATATATCGATGAGCATAGCATTTGGAATTTCAATAGCAGCATAATTAAACGAAGGAAGCATCTCAGGATAGCTTGAGGGATGATAATATTTTTTATCGGGTAGTTTGAGTCTTCTATTGTCATCATCAAACCCATGAATTTGCTTAGTTATATCATATGGAATATTCAATGCCCAGCCTAAGCCAACAGAACCCGATCTTTCGTCTACTTTTATTCCCCCGGTATTGTAAGATAAACTAATAGGAATTGTTACTCCATCCTGAACAATTTCAAAAATGGGAATTGAAAAGTTGGCAGTTCCACTCATCTTATCAAGTTCCAAATCTCTGACTTTATACAAGCTGTAAGCATTGGGGGATGGAGGTAAAATATTGGATATATTTTGAGCTTCGATGATACTGCACAAAAATAATAAGGCTACTGAAAATATATTTTTTCTTTTCATTTTTTCTCGTGTTTATTTCTTAATTAGCTTTGCATTCGCTGTTTTATTAGTATCCGTTTTTATCGTCACCAAATACGCTCCCTGCACCAAAGCTTGGGTATTCATCTTAGTCACTCTGTTCTTTGTTTTAAAGTTCTGAAGCTGTCTTCCGCTCATATCATAGAGCATAATATCAGCCTCTTTAAAATCAAAACCGATTTCTATGTAAGCATAATCAGATACAGGATTGGGATAGATCTTGATATCATATTTTTCAATCAGATCATTTACCTGTTTATCGCCAAGTTTTACAATCTTCCAGTTTTCTTTCCCTAATTCTTTGGCACTGGTTCCTGCTAAAATAATAGAACCGTCTCTGTTGAGTTTCAAATCTGAAAGTCTTTCTTCTTTCTGTCTGGATTCTCCGCTTACATGCTTTCGCCACTGTTCGTTTCCATTACCATCCAGGTAGATCATCCAGAACGTCTCATCATTTTTTTCTATTCTTCCTTCTGCCTGGGTGTAACCACCTAACAGAATTCCTTTCGAGGATTTGTCGTCTCCTGAATGGATTACGCTTGCTCCCATCAGAATATCACGGTTTTTGAAATTATAGGATTTCTGCCACTGTTCATCACCTTTTCCATTTAAAGAAATCAGCCACAGATCGGTTCCTTCTTCAATCCCTACCGTTTTGTTTCCTGATCTTTCGGATCTGGATTCACCACCGATGATATAGCCATTTGAGGTCAAAGACAGGGTTCTGATATGGTCATCTCCTTTACCACCATAGTTCTTTTCCCATTCTACTTTTCCGTTTTTATCCAGCTTGATAATCCAGTAGTCGCCTTCACCGAAGTTGCTGCTGGCTTTTGGCGTCTGGCTAATGGCTGTTGAACTGACAGACCTTTCATCTGAAGATTTACTTTCAGGATTTCTTAATCCTGAACCTCGAACTTCGGAGCTTCTTGAATAAATTCCTAATAAGGCTCCACCATCTTTTGTGGGAATCATTTTCTCTACTTCATCCAAACCTTTTCCGCCTACTATCAATTGGGAAACTTCTTTTCCGTCTTTGTCGAGTCTGGTGATCCAGACATCTTTGGAGCCATACCCTTGGGAAGAGTTTTGTACATTCCCGGCTACAAAAAAGCCTAAATCTGTACTTTGAATGACTGCTTTAGCTTCTTCATCGGAAGAGGTTCCTAATGTTTTCTGCCATAATTCATCTCCGGATTCACTGATCCGGATCAGCCAGATATCTGAACCTCCTTTGGAATCTTCTTTCTTATCCAGTCCTTTTCCAGAGTATGAGGTTCCTGCTAAAAGAAATCCTCCCTCCTGAGTGCTGACTGTTGCAGTTAAATAATCGTGATTGTTTCCCGAGAAATACTTTTCCCAGGCTTCTTCTCCCTGTTGATTGAGTTTAACCAGATGGAAATCGTAGCCATTGTTCTGTTTACTTCCTGAAGTTTGCTGTTTGTCGCTTTGTATAGAGCTTCCTGTGATAAGATACTGCTGATCGATAGTGGTAGTGACCTGGCTAAGGAAATCCTGAGTAGAGGACTTGACATCTTTTTGCCAGAGAATATTCTGGGCAGATACGCCAAGAATCGTGCATACAGTACATGCACTGAGATAAATCTTTTTCATTAACATTTGTTTTGCTAAATATAATAATTAATAATACACTTAAACGCGATATAATATCTTTTACTGTTACAACTTAATCTGTAACATTTGTACACATTAATTCTTTATTTATAGAGAAAGATTATTGATTATTAAAATAATGATGTAATCCTGAAATACAGGTACTGAGGTTATGAAAGTATAAAATCCCCCTAAAAGTGCTTTTCATTCCCTATTTTTGAATTTTATGGTCAGTTTTATTAAAGTAGTGCAAGTATTTCCGATCCAAAAGAGAGTTGACCTCACTTTTTATTTTCCATATCATTCTTATGCAAAGCTACTCTGCTAAAACGACAGAACTTGACGCATTAGAAATAAAAAAGGGCCAGCTCCGAAGAGCCAACCCTCAAAACATTAACTGTTTATTGATTGAATTATGATGTTTCTTTATTTCCAGCCTCCACCCAGACTTTTATAGATATCTACTACTGTGCTCAGCTGTTTTTCTTTTGCTTCTATAAGCTCCATTTTGGCATCAAGAGCATCTCTTTGGTTCAAAAGAACTTCAAGATAATCTGCTCTGGAATTTCTGAATAACTGGTTCGCAATATCAATCGATTGATCCAGGGCTTTTGTTTCCTGAGATTTCAACTGATAATACTGGTCTATATTTTTAACTTTCGACATCAGATTAGCCACATCCAGATAAGCATTCAAAATAGTTTTATCATATTCATATAATGCCTGTACCTGTCTAGCATCTGCGGTCTGAAAGTTCGCTTTGATTGCACTTTTATTAATGAGTGGCCCGGCCAGCTCGCCTACAAGATTATAAGCAATAGACTCTGGCATTTTTACCAGATAAGATGGCTTAAATGCTTCCAATCCTAAGGTTGCAGAAATCTCCAGTGATGGGTAGAATTCTTTTCTCGCTGCTTCTACATCCAGTTTGGAAGACCTTAATTCTAATTCAGCCCGCTTGATATCAGGACGATTGGCCAGCAATTGTGACGGGATTCCCGTATAAACCGTTGGTGGAATTGTTGACATAAAGTTTTCCTTTGTTCTGACAATCGGCTGCGGATATCTTCCCAACAAAGCATTGATCTCATTCTCTTTCTCAGTAATTTGTTGACGAATGGTATATTCTGAAGCTTTCGATTTTGCCAATTCTGCTTCAAATTTCTTCACCGCCAATTCTGTTGCAGCAGCAGCTTCTTTCTGAATCTTGGAAATTTCCAATGCTCTTTGCTGAAGCTTGATATACTGTTGAATAATATCCAATTGATTATCCAGAGCCAGCAACTCATAATAATTATCAGCAACTTCCTCTATAAGGCTAGACAGAACAAAGTTTTTCCCTTCCACTGTAGAAAGATAATGGGCCACTGCGGATTCCTTTTCTGTTCTCAGTTTCTTCCAGATATCAATTTCCCAATTGGCCATTAAACCCCCTTCAAAATTTCCAAGAGGATCCGGCATTTCTCTACCCGGTTCTATTTCTGTAGTGGCATCTCCGGCTCCTTCACTCGTATATCGGCCCGCTTTTTTCAATCCGGCTCCTATTCCTGCAGAAACAGTAGGACTTAGTTTCCCTTTTTTAGCTAAAACTCCACTCTTGGCAATTTCAATTTCCTGAAGGGTAATCATCAGCTCCTGATTGTTCTTTAAAGCAGTTTCAATAAGGCTTACCAGGTTTGGATCAGTAAAAAACTGTCTCCACGGAGTCATCCCACTGTTATTATTCCCATCTTCCTGCTCTTCCTGATTGAAGTTTTGAGGAATATTTGTTTTTACCTCGTCTTTTATGACCGTCGCCATTGGCGCCTTACAACTTGCTAACACAAGAGATAAGGCAATGGCTGTTATAATATTTTTAGTCTTCGAATTTTCCATCGTGTTCATAAGGTTCTGTTTGTTCTGTTAAAGGATTCTCTTCCTCATATCTTGCCAGTCTTGATTTTTCAGCAATAGTTCCGAAAATGTAATACAACCCCGGAATAATCATTAATCCGAAAACAGTTCCTATCAACATTCCTCCTGCTGCTGCCGTTCCAATTGTACGGTTACCAATAGCTCCCGGACCTGTTGCAATCACCAATGGAATTAACCCTGCAATAAAGGCAAATGAGGTCATTAGAATTGGACGGAAACGAATGGCAGCACCTTCAATAGCAGCTTTTGCCACCGAAATGCCTTCTTCAGCTTTCTTCTGTACTGCAAATTCCACAATCAAAACGGCATTCTTACCTAAAAGCCCGATAAGCATTACCATAGCTACCTGAGCATAGATATTGTTCTCCAATCCTAATAATTTTAAACATAAAAATGCTCCAAAAATACCTGTAGGAAGGGATAAAATCACCGGTAACGGAAGAATAAAACTTTCATATTGTGCAGCAAGGATCAGGTATACAAATCCTAAACACACAAGAAATATAAATATCGCTTCATTCCCACGGCTTACTTCATCTTTCGAAATCCCCGCCCAGTCGATACCAAAACCTCTGGGAAGTGTCTTATCCGCAACTTCCTGAATCGCTTTAATGGCCTGCCCGCTACTGTATCCAGGTGCCGGAGTTCCGCTCACCTCTGCGGAATTGTACATATTATGTCTTGTAATCTCAGATAGTCCATATACTTTTTCAAGGTGCATAAAGTCTGAATAAGGTACCATCTGATCCTTATCATTCTTCACATACAGTTTTAAAAGATCCGTTGGAAGGGCACGATATTGAGGTCCTGCCTGAACAATAACTTTGTATGGCCTGTCAAAACGGATAAAGCTGGTCTCATAGTTTGAACCGATAAGCGTCGACAGGTTATCCATCGCTTTTGCAATGGTGACTCCTTTCTGTTCAGCAAGGTCATTATCCACGCGAAGCATATACTGAGGAAAACTCGCAGAATAGAATGTAAATGCAGATCCCAGTTCCGGGCGTTTCTTCAGTTCCTTAACAAAATCATTGCTCACCTGCTCCATTTTATGATAATCACCACTTCCCGCCTTATCCAGCAAACGAAGTTCAAAACCTCCTGCGGCTCCATAACCTGGAATAGAAGGTGGCTGGAAGAATTCAATATTGGCTCCCGGAATATTTTTAGCTTTTTCTTCAAGCTTTTCGATGATTTCTGCAGCAGATTCTTTACGTTCTTCCCAACTTTTAAGATTGATAAGACAGGTTCCCGAGTTGGATCCTGTACCTTCCGTTAAAATCTCGTACCCTGCCAGTGAAGAAACAGATTTTACTCCGTCCACATCTTCAGATTCTTTCAGCAGCTCTCTGGCAATCTGATTGGTTCTTTCCAGGGTAGATCCCGGAGGTGTCTGGATAATCGCATAAATCATTCCCTGATCTTCAGCCGGAATAAATCCGGAAGGAAGAGAATTACTCAGGAAGAATGTACAGGCACAAAACGCCAATAGCAATGGCAATGTGATTCCTTTTTTGGTAACAGTCTTCTTAAGCATTCCTTCATATTTCCCAGCCCCTTTTGTAAACAGGTTATTGAATTTATCAAGGAAAACAGTAATCGGGGTCTTCTTTTTAGCTTTCCCGTGGTTATTTTTCAGAATTAAAGCACATAATGCCGGCGTCAAAGTCAAAGCCACGACTCCCGATAGAATAATGGACGATGCCATGGTAATTGAGAACTGACGGTAAAATACCCCAACCGGTCCGGACATAAATGCAATCGGAATAAATACAGACGCCATTACCAGAGTAATTGCGATAATTGCTCCGCTGATCTCATGCATGGCTTCTTCCGTAGCTTTTAAAGGGGAAAGGTTTTTCTCCTCCATCTTGGCATGCACTGCTTCAATTACAACAATAGCATCATCAACTACAACCCCGATTGCCATTACAAGGGCAAAGAGTGAGATCATATTCAGTGTGATACCAAATGCGGACATCACGGCAAAGGTTCCTACCAATGAAACCGGAACCGCCAATGCCGGAATTAAGGTTGAACGCCAGTCTCCAAGGAAAAGAAATACCACAATGGCAACCAGTATAAAAGCTTCAAATAAAGTATGGATTACTTTTTCCATGGAAGCATCCAGGAATCTTGAAACGTCATAGCTGATATCATAATGCATTCCCTTAGGAAAAGTATTTTTTTCCAGGTCTGCCATTAAAGTTTTTACATTTTTAATAACATCACTGGCATTGGATCCATAAGACTGCTTTACCGTAATGGCTGCAGAAGGTTTTCCATTCAAAGTGGAATAAATATCATACATCGAGCTTCCGAATTCAATATCGGCAACATCTTTTAGCCTGATGGATTCACCATCCGGTTTTGCTCTTAAGATGATATTTCCATAATCTTTTTCATTATTAAAACGACCAGGATATTTTAGTACATATTCAAATGACTGTGAACGTTTTCCTGAACTTTCTCCTGTTTTTCCCGGAGAGGCTTCCAGACTCTGTTCGTTCAGTGATTCCATCACTTCATCTGCTGAAATGTTATAGGCCGTTAACCTATCCGGCTTAAGCCAAATACGCATTGCATATTCACGGGTACCCAAAATGTCGGCAAAACCTACACCGCTTACCCTTCTCAATTCAGACATTACATTAATATCTGCATAGTTGAACAGGAATTTCTGATCGGCTTTAGGATCGTCACTGTACAGGTTAATATACATCAACATGTTCGGTTCTTCACGGGTAATTTTCACCCCTTCACGAACGACCAGAGGAGGTAATTTATTCACTACAGAAGATACACGGTTTTGAACATTTACTGCTGCAACGTTGGGATCTGTTCCCAGATCAAATACGATCTGAATGGAAGCTTCCCCATCATTTCCGGCATCTGAGGTCATATATTTCATACCCGGTACCCCATTCAATCCTCTTTCTAATGGGATAACAACAGATTTAATCAATAATTCGTTGTTGGCTCCGGGATATTCTGCGGTAATATTTACTTTAGGGGGAGAAATGGAGGGAAACTGCGTCACCGGAAGCTTTACCAATGACAGTATTCCCATAAACACAATAATCAATGAGATTACGATAGACAGAACGGGTCTGCGGATGAATTTCTTAAACATACTACTTCACTTTAGAGACCACTACTCTGCTTTTAATTTCAATGACTGAAGAACCTTTTTAGGGTCCTGGAATTTTGTTTTTACTTTCTGATCATCCTTCACTTTCTGAACACCTTCCAAAAGAATCTGATCTCCTTTTGAAATTCCTGAACTTACTACATATAGATCCGGAAGTTCATAGGCAACTTTAATATTTCTGGATTTTGCTGTCCCGTTTTTATCAACAACAAATACATATTTCTGATCCTGGATTTCATAAGTAGCTTTCTGAGGAATAATAAGTGCATTGTGAACCGGCATGGTCATCTGTACTTTTCCGGTTTCTCCGTTTCTCAGAAGTTTATCAGGGTTAGGAAACTTGGCCCGGAACGCAATATTTCCGGTTTCATTGTCAAATTCTCCTTCAATAGTCTGGATTTCTCCTTTTTGCGAATACGTTTCTCCATTTGCTGTAATGAGGGATACCTGGTTACTTCCTCTGTCTGCAGCGTGAGTCTGATAGCTCAGATATTCCGGCTCAGAAACATTGAAATAAGTATAGATACTTGTATTATCTGATAATGAAGTCAACAAATCACCTTCATCCACCAGACTTCCCAGCTTTAAAGGAATTCTGTTGATGATCCCTGAGAACGGAGCTTTAATATCAGTAAAAGATAAATGAATCTGTGCCAGTTTCATTTCTGCATTGGCTGCATCCAGCTTTGCTTTAGCCATTGCTTTCTCGTTTTTAGAAACGATATTGTTTCCCGCTAATGTACTGGCGTTTTTCAGTTCAATAGAGGCCTGTTCTACTTCCGCCTTTGCTTTTAATAATTCTGCCTGATAAAGCTTAGGCATAATACGGAACAGGGTTTGCCCTGCCTGTACATACTGCCCTTCATCGACAAAAATCTTTTCAAGGAACCCTTTTTCCTGAGCCCGAACTTCAATATTCTTTACAGACTGGATCTGAGCTACATATTCCTTATTAATTACAGTGTCCATCACTACCGGAGATGTTACCGGGTAAGTGGTTACTTCTTCTTTCTCCTCTTTTTTCTTATTGCAGCTTACAGCCAGTAAAAGGACACTAAGTGCAATACCTGAGGCAACTCTTTTTATCATAATTCTAGAGTTTTATAAATCGTTAATGTTTTGAATAGAAATAAAATGGTAATAGAGGATGGTACGATGTGATGATTACCAGCATACACAACGCAAAGTATTCCCACCTGAAAAACAGACAGAAATTCATTGGAAAAAAATGAAATTTTAAATTCTAATGGAACGGATCAGAATAAACTTTTTGGTGGTAAGACCCCAAATGAAACCGTGAATATCCGGTTTAAACTGTTTATTGTTCTTTAATCCAAAAATATAGATTAAACTGAAAACTCCGGCGAAAATAACAATGGCCTGAAATACATCAGACAGCTGAAAATCATTTTCGGCAAGTTCTAAAGTTGAATTATCCACAGTATCGGCCATCTGTTGCACTGACAGCTTTTCATACGTCTGATTCAGTCGGTTGGCTCTTTTAGGTAAATGATGAGAAACATGACCGGAATAGTCATTTCTGAGCGTTTTAACATTCAATCTGCTTTCTACTACAAAGAGCAGAAAAAGACCGGTTAAAAAATATACTATAAAATTTCTCATTTTGAAGTGGCAAATGTACATTTAGATTATCATATCTTCATACAGATTAACAAAATTTAACGCTCCTTTAAATAACCTGAATTTGAAATCCCATCGAATATTAAACACTGTGAAATACAGACTTTTATAAATTATTAAAATCCCTTATCAATAGGATAATATCTCGAGGTTCTTTTTTTTTCAATGGGCTTGTATCCTGATTTTCGATATTTTATTCTGAACAATGTTACTATCCGGAAAAAATATTCATCTGAAAAACTAAACTTTATCATGATTTCAAATTATTAACATAAGCGTATTGTTATTCTCTTATTTTTGAATTATTTTTGCCGGAAATTTAAACAACAAATGAACAACGAAAAAACTACCCTCTATCCTATTGAAAATAAATCGGTTAAAAAATCGCCTTCACCACTTTCAATCACAAATTTCTCACTCTAAATAATCAGTTCTGTTTCACTGAAAAAATATTTTGAAAAGAATGGGAAAAAACCAATCAATCAAAATATAATGTTATTTTATGTAAAATTAACATATAATTATCGAAAATATTTGTAATTTTATATAGTATTAACACCATAATTCATGAAACACTTTAAAATCACTTATCACTATGAAAAAATTATTAACAGCACTTCTTTTTGGATTGGCAGTTCTTTCCCAAACAGCGTGTAAACATCCCGGAAAAGATGCTGAAACCATTACCGCTGCTACTCCTGAAAATACAGATGACATTTCAAAAGATGTATATGTTGACAGCTATGGAGAAAAAATAGAAGTAACGATAAACCGTACTAAAAATATAGCAACAGTACATTTAAACGGCAAAACTTATGACCTTAAAAAAAGTGAGGCTTTACCAGACTATACAGCTTCCAACGAGGAGTATCAATACTCTGAAATTAAGGGAAATATCACTTTTTTAAAGAAGAATGTAGATATGGTACTTTTCCATCTTAAACAGGCAAAAAAAGAATCTGGTCCTGCAAAAATGGCATCGTATTAGCTTATGTACAAACAGAAAAATTAAAATTTAAAATTTATGAAAAGCTTGTATTACTATTTATCTGCTCTTTTCCTGGCTGTATTTCTTGTTTCTTGTCAGACACAGACTGCACAGAAACCTACTACAGATATTACAGGAAAAAAATGGAAATTAACAGAGCTTAACGGTCAGCCGATTGCATTAAAGAATCCAAAGAACAATCCTTATTTCAAACTTGATATGAACGGAATGAAATATGAAGGTCATGCAGGATGCAACGGACTGGGAGGAACTTTTGAGATCAAACAGGATGCTATGAGAATCAAATTCAATCAGGGAATGTCTACAATGATGGCTTGTGAAGATCTTGATATCGAAAATCAGTTTACAAAGGCAATACTTGCTGCTGACAACTATTCTGTTAACGGAAACACGCTGACTTTAAACAAAGCGAGAATGGCTCCTTTAGCCAAATTCGTTCTTGAATAAGAAAAAAAATAATTAGATTTAATATAAAAAGACGTCCTTGTATTGGGACGTCTTTTTTACTTTTTGTTATATATCGTGTAGCAAATCAAAAGGCTTATATTTACCAGGACTGCAAAAGAATTTGATAAAATGATAGGAAGCTCATCCTTCATAAAACCATACCAAACCCATAAAGACAATCCGGAAATAAGTACCAAAAGCATCAGCAGAGAAATATCCTCCACATTTTTTTCCCTGATCACTTTTATAAGCTGTGGAATCATAGATATGGAAGTAAGTACTCCTGCGATAATTCCTAGTAGGTTTTCATTCATAGATTGTCTGATTTTAGATTATATCTGATAATTATCTGAATCTCTCTGATGAAACTTCTTCATGCAATGGAATCCCTTCTTCCATAAAACGAAACAGATCTCTTGAGAAATAACAGCCATTTAAAATTCCTCTTGCTCCCAACCCATTGAATACATAAAGATTATGATGGATTTCGTGTCTTCCAATAATTGGTCTCCTGTCCTTAACTGTCGGCCTGAATCCAAAATTGACTTCTTTTACTTCAAAATCATAAGGGTAAAATTCAGACAGCCCGTTAATTAGCTGATTCACCGCTGATTCATCAATGTGATGATGAAGCTGCTCACGATCATAGGTCCCACCATAGAAATAAAGTCCGTTACCGGTTGGGAAAAGGAAGTGTTTCTTTTTAATGGTTATATTTTCAGGGATCGGCTGAGAAAGCTCAACTTTAATATGATGTCCTTTATTGGGAACCACAGCAATTTCTGAAAAGTAAGGGTTATCTTTCACTCCCATTCCTTCACAGAAAATTATATTTTTAAATTTAAAATCTTTGTAAGAGGATTCTGATGGGCTCAGTTTAGTATATTCAAATTTTTCGCTGATGAGAAAACCGTTTTTTTCAAAATAACCGAATAAACCTGTGAAAAATCCATTAACATTTAATCTAGCAGACTGATTCACCTTTCCTGTGAGAAAGTCGTTTTTTACCACATCTAAAGAATCAAATTTTTCATCCAAAAACTTAGATAATTCTTCATTTCCAAATTTTTTAAGCCAAAGCTTCTGCTCATTTTCATCATGAAAAATTCTGTGAATAGGTGCATTGATAAGATAGTTTTCTCCTGTATACGACTCTATTTCTTTCAGGCTACTCTTTAAAAAATCAATCTGTTCCTGAGCTTTCCAGAATGTGGTAAACTTTTTAAGAACGACCGGATTGATAATTCCTGCGGAAACCTGTGAAGCACTTTTTCTTCCCTCGGAAAAGATCACAAAGGATTTATTGTTTTTAATAAGCTGATGGGCTAAAAAGAGTCCGGCATATCCATCTCCTACAATAATATAATCTACATTTCTCATAATAAAAAAACCTGAGTAAAAATACTCAGGTTTTGTATAAATATCAAGTGAAATTTAGTAATTCCACATATCATTTTCCATTTCTAGGATCTGCAACTTGATTCTGTCGCTTTCATCCAACTGATCATCAGCATCTTTAGGGATATAATCTTTAATAGTACCATCTCCTAAACCACTTGAAGATTTATAGATAATTGAAGAGAATCTTCTTGCATTAATGATATCATCGAAAGAAAGGTCAGCAGACGAATTTTTTCTGTTGAAAACATAATTGTTTGCTAAAATATCTCTTGCATTCGGATAGAAAATCCAGAACAGGTCAATAAGTTCGTCATTGCTTGCAATAGGCTTACCGTCTGGTCCTATAACTCCCTGTACTGCTGGATCTGGTCCCATAGCTGCAATACCAAGAGGTCTGTATTTCATCTGCCCGTCTCTCTTATCTACGAACCACATTCCCATAATTTTAAGAACTTTTACTTTATCGGTAGTCGTCTTAAATACATCGGTATATTCTTTTTTCTCCTGTTCAGTTAATTGTCTCCCTGAATTTAGAATATCGATAGCAGCGTCGTTGATTCTAACGTTCTCCAATCTTTTCTGTATTCCTTCAGGTGAAAGTTTTACAGTAAAGTTTTCGTCATCATACACCTGCTCGATTTTACCAGTTAAAGCTGCATCTAACAGTAACTGATATAGGGATCTTGTAGGGGTAGAAAGAAGACCATCCGGGTTATCATAGTAAAATGGCTGATTGATTTTATCATTCATATCGATGATTTCCCAAACAAACATGCTCTTAAGGATATCTTTATCTTCTACAAATCCATATTCAAGAGGCTTTACTGTTTTATCAATAATAGTATCACCAACTTTTTGTTTGTTCTCCGCTCTCATCTGTCTAAACTCTTCTGGAGAAGAAGCGTTCAGAATAGTCTGGGAAAATGCAAATCCCGAAACTAATACTAAAAGGGTGCTAATATATTTTTTCATAATAAATTACAATTTTAGTCCTATTGAACATTAATAATTATAGGAGTAATGTTTTTAATCTGTTGTCCTTCCAATCCTTGAGCTGTTGCTTTAATATCGAAGATCGATACAACGTCTCCCGTTCTCAGATTTTTTATCAATCCTGCTGCATCACTTAATGTATTTCCGTGGATCAATAGTGCAGCTCTACCAGGTACTCTTACCATGAATTGCGTTACGTTGAACGAAACCGGGAAGTCGAAGTCAGGAATAGCAGCCTGTACAGATTGGTTCGGAATAGAAGTTGCCGGCATCGACAATACATTCTGTCCTCTCATCTGACCTTGCGGTGGCGGAACATTCTTGATTCTATATTCAAATACCTGAGACACTGATTTTCCGTTAGGGTCTACTCCAGATAATGTCAATTTCACTGTAGTACCTGTTGAAGGTTTTACAATCCATTTACCAGGGCCTGTATTTCTTACAGTAGCTCCCGGAGCTGATAATGAAAGTTTAGAGTTATCTGCACCTAAGATAGATCCTGATACAGGGTTCTCCAATCCTCTATACATTACATTCATTTTATCAGCAGAAAGTAATAATCCTTTTTCAAGTTTTACTTCTCTAGGACCTGCGATTACATTATAAGTATGCGTCCAAGGGAAAGTTTGCGCTTTACCTGTAGCATCTGTTAATGTAATTACTCCACCTAATTTATGTTCACCAATGCCATTACCAGAGATAGGAATAATACCTTTTCCATTCTCCAATTTACTTACATTAGAGATACTGATTTTGTTACTATTAGAATAATTTCCTAACATTACTTTTACTTCAGCTTGTTTACCTGCCTGGATATCAACCGGACCTGCAACAATTGCTTCATAGCTTGTAAACTTGATGCTAGCATCAACTTTTTCCTGAAGCAATAATGCTAATGCATCAGACTGAACATTTCTGGCATCATTTTGGATGATCTCCAAATTAGATATAGCAGCAATTAGTGGCTGATGATAAAATTTATTTTGGAACCAAGTCTTTTCGTTTGGAGATTTTCCTTTAGGGTATTCTGCAATAAGAGACTTGTTTGCTCTCTCAACTAAATCATTTAATTGAGGGTTCTTTCCAAAAGTAACATTAATATAGTTTCTTACATCATCAATTTTTCCTTTTAAATCTGTAGCATTTTTTGATGGTGTATTTTCGTCACCTTCTTTAAAAAAGTAATCAGTTGTAGCTTCATTGTTGTTAAGTGCAGCAAAGTTTTCACTTACATCAATTTCTTTTCCTGTTTTAGGATCTTTGTCATGAAAATCAGATTGTTTCTTTAACAAATCTTTGATATCTTGAGCCGATTTCACCAATACATCAATCTTAGTTTTCAATATTTTGTATTGTTCCCAAGGCTGAGCATAAGTATCCGGAACCTGCTGAGCTTTCGCTTCCAGCGTTCTTTCAAAAATCTTTTCGTTCTTCTTCTCTGTTAAAGTTCTTGTATCATTTAACGCTCTGGTGGAGTCATAATATGATCTGATGATTTCTGCATCAATGTTTAGGGCCATCATCGCGATGAACACCAGATACATTAGGTTGATCATCTTCTGACGAGGGGTCTGTTTTCCTTGTGCCATTCTCTTTTCTTTGTTTTTTGATTAAATAGTTTAAGTTCAGAAATGGTTAGGAATTAAGATTTCATAGCAGTTAACATACCACCATAAACTCTATTTAAATTATTAAGATTAGAAGTTAAACCTTGTAGCTCTTGGTTGAATTTTTCAGATTGCTCTGCAGACTTCTGCATATCTGCAACATATTTATTAGCAAATTCAGACTGCTTTTTACCGCTTTCCAATTGCATTGCATATAAAGCATTCATACTTTCCATATGTAAAGCTGCTTTGTTTAGCTGGTCATTATATTTATGAGTAGAAGCAGATACATCAACAGTTTGATTGATTTGATCCACAGAGTTTGAAAACTTATCAATTCCTGTTCTTAATCTATCAAATAATTGAACATCTAATTTAGCATCCTGAAGCATTTTATCCAATTTGGTTGAAAGAGAGTTTTCTAATTCAGCAAATTGAGCTGCAGCATTATTATTTCTAGAAGACACGTTAGAGTGTAAAGGGTTAGGATTAGCATGTTTATCTAATAATTCAGGATAAACATTTTCCCAAGCATAAGACTCTTCAGATTTTGGAGGGTCAAATGCAAAAATGATAAAAATAATAGCCTCTGTAATAAGCCCTACTGTAAGAGCGATATTACCGTTTATTGGTCCCAGGGTAATGTGAGTAATTTTAAGCCAAGCTCCAAGAATTACAATTGCAGCACCGAATGAATAGAAGAAATTCATCCAAGCATCTTTCGTCTTAAACATATTGCGTTAGTTTTTTTAATGTTAAATAAAATTGTATTGAAAAATAATTGTTTTGGTATGTTATCTGTTAACTCTTCTTGGCTTAACAGCTGCTTCAGGAATATCCTGAACAGTTCTAAATCCGATATAACTTCTTGCTGAATCTTTTCTTTCCCAATCTCTTGCACCCGTCATTAACGCATATCCTATATCTTTCCAAGATCCACCTCTTACAGATTTCTTAGTATCCTTTTTATCTTTAGTAGAAGGATTTAATGTAGAAGAGAATCCATATGAAGAGTTGTTATATGCAGATTCTGTCCATTCAGAAACATTTCCAGCCATATCAAATAACCCAAATCCATTTTTCTTAAATTTCTTAACTGGAGCTGTATATGTATAAGTACCTTTTTTCTCGTCTTCCATATAATTACCTCTCTTAGGTTTAAAGTTTGCTAAATAGCAACCTCTGTCGTCCATTAAATATGGACCTCCCCAAGGGTAAGTGGCATTTTGCATACCTCCTCTTGCAGCATATTCCCATTCGATCTCTGTTGGAAGACGGAACTGCAATGGTCTTTGTTTTTTTCTTTTTAAACTTTCGTTGTAATCAGTTTTCAATTTAGATCTGAAGTTACAGTAAGCTCTTGCCTGATCCCAGGTAACTCCTACTACAGGGTAGTTTTTATAAGCCTTGTGCCAGAAATACTGTTCAAATAATGGCTCATTGTAAGCAAAGTGGAAATCTTTTACCCAAACCGTAGTATCGGGATAGATCGCGATACTTTGGCTTTTCAGGTAATTGGCTCCTCTTTCGTTATCTGCAAGTGCAGCATCCATATCTCCCCAACGGTAAGTATACTTCAGCTTACTAACATCTAAAATTCTTTCGTTTCCAATTCTTGAAGAAGCAGGCAGATACATAGACTCTAAAACTTCTGCGTATTCTACATCCGGGTATTTTGAAGTACTCCAGTGTAAAGGAATTTTCCAGTCTAATCTTTTGCTTGCATCATAGGTACCCTCTTCGCGGCCACCCTGCCCTTCCATATATTCTTGATAAGGTGTTAAATTTTCTTCTTTTTTAGCAAGGTATGCATAATCTCCTATGCTTGCCCCTCTACCTCCGCCTTCGTCACCACCTTCTCCGGCAGCTTCAGCGAGTAGAGTTCTTGCAATAGAATCTCTTACATAGTTGATAAATACCCTGTATTCTGCATTGGTAGTTTCTGCTTCATCCATGAAGAAAGAAGAAACAGTAACTGTCTTCAATGATGCTTTTTCAGGTGTATTTGTTGGGTCCTGGTCTGCTAAACCAGCAACAAATGAACCTGCAGGAATTGCAACCATTCCGTATGGTCGTTCCGCAACAAATGATTTCGTTTTTTCTCTTGGTATCAATTCTCCTTTTGTTCCTGGCTTCCCTACAGAAGAGCTGCCACCACCTGAACAAGATACCGATGCTACCGACGCAGACAATAATAAAAGAAATATCCTTTTCATGTTAATTTTTATAATTAAGCCGTAAATATATAATTTTTTTAAGAAACTTTTAAGATTTTTTTTGAAATAACGGAAGAAATCTAAATTTATTTTATTTACAACTAATTTTTATTCCACAGTTACAGATTTTGCCAAATTTCTTGGCTGATCTACGTTTGCTCCTCTATACACTGCGATGTAATAAGCAAGCAACTGTAACGGTACTGATGCTACAATTGGAGAGAAGCATTCTGAGGTTTCAGGAATTTCGATAACATAATCTGCCATCTCACTAACCTGACGGTCACCTTTGTTAACAACAGCTATAACTTTTCCTTTTCTGGCTTTGATTTCCTGAACATTACTTACAATTTTATCATAATGCCCTTTCTTAGGAGCTATAATAACAATTGGCATATTCTCATCAATCAAGGCAATTGGACCATGCTTCATTTCTGCAGCCGGATAACCTTCTGCGTGGATATAAGAAATTTCCTTTAATTTCAAAGCTCCTTCCAAAGCAGCAGGATAGTTATATCCTCTTCCTAAATAAAGGAAGTTTGTTGCTTTCACAAAGTTTTTAGCAATATCCTGAGTCAGTTCATGAGTTGCACTTAATACTTCCTCAACTTTCTTAGGAATCGCTTCAAGCTCAGCAATTAAGCTCATAAATTCTGCATTACCAAGATTTCCATTATGCTTTCCTAATTTGAAAGCAATTAGAGTAAGAATGGTAAGCTGAGCAGTAAATGCTTTTGTAGAAGCCACCCCAATTTCAGGACCTGCGTGAGTATATGAACCTGCATCTGTAATTCTTGCAATGGAAGAATCTACTACGTTACAGATTCCATATATAAATGCACCTCTTTCTTTTGCCAGTTTTAAAGCAGCCATTGTATCAGCTGTTTCTCCTGACTGAGAAATGGCAATCACAACATCTTTATCCGTAATGATTGGGTTTCTGTATCTGAATTCTGAAGCATATTCTACTTCTACCGGAATTCTGGCATATTCTTCAATAAGGTATTCTCCGATAAGACCTGCATGCCATGAAGTTCCACAAGCGATGATAATAATCCTGTTTGCATTTTTAAACTTTTCTACATGATCCCAGATCCCTGCCATTTTGATAACTCCTTCTTCTACAATAAGTCTTCCTCTCATCGTATCATGAATAGACTTAGGCTGTTCAAAGATTTCTTTCAGCATGAAGTGCTCATATCCACCTTTCTCAATCTGTTCTAAACTTAATTTAAGTTCCTGAATTTCAGGTTCAATTTTAGAATTATCATTAATCGTTCTGATATCTACCCCATTTTCTAAGGAAATGGTAGCCATGTGACCTTCTTCAAGGTAGATAGCTTCTTTTGTAAATTCTACAAAAGGAGAAGCATCTGATGCAATAAAGTATTCTTTTTCACCGATTCCAATTGCTAACGGAGAACCTAATCTACCTACAACCAATACTCCAGGATGATCTTCATGCAGTACTGTGATTGCATATGCTCCATATACTTCATTCAAAGCATATCTCACCGCTGTAGGGAAATCAATTTCAGGATTAAGATCCATAAAGTACTGGATTAGATTAACCAATACTTCAGTATCCGTTTCTGATTGGAAAGTAAATCCTTTTTCAGAAAGCATTGTTTTAATGGTATCATAGTTTTCAATGATCCCGTTATGTACAAGTGCTATTTTTCCATTATTTGACAAATGCGGGTGAGAATTTCTATCGCTTGGAACACCATGGGTAGCCCAACGGGTATGTCCCATACCAACATTGGCTGTTCCTTTCAACTGCTTCGAAATATTCACCAAATCCTCTACTTTACCTTTTGTTTTTTCCACTTCAAGCTTATTGTCTGAACCTTCTAAAACAATTCCGGCACTATCATACCCTCTGTATTCCAGTCTTCTAAGACCGTTGATTACGATCTCATAAGCATCCTGAAATCCTGTATATCCTACTATTCCGCACATATGTATTTTGTCTTGTGTTTATTGTGTTTTATTTATTATTTGTTGAATAAGTAACTCTCAACCTTGCTCTAGTACTTTGCTTAGTCTTGTCTGTTCCTATAAATACCATTCTGTTCATGTCTGTAGCACGCGTTGTCACTAGTGGACCATATGCTGCTCCAGCTGGATTTTTCACAAATCCTCCTGCGTTGATAATTAGCGGAGCATTTTTAGCAACACTATAATCTTTAACTTCAACAATATCCTTAAGAGCTTGTGTTACTGTAAAATCATAATAATCAACTTCATTATTAGCATTCTTCTTATAGTAGTATATAGGGAACCCTTTTTGTGAATCTGATGTAAAAGCCCATTTTGAGTAGTCTATTGTTACTTTATCATCTTTAAAGGTGATTGGAGAAACGATAAACTTACGGTCAGCATCTGTAAAATTAGGTTGAGTCCACGTATTCTTTTTATCAACGAACAATCTGATCTTAGCCCCCACAATACCTGCTTTCTTATCAACAAACATCTGTCTAAGACTATCAATAGTTGAATCAGGAATTTTCAATCCTATCGAAGCACCTCCCATTCCCTGAAGGAAAAGAACTTTGTCTCCTTCTGTTTTGTTGGGACTCTGCAATGCAGCTTGATAAGTAGCAGACCTTTCATATTCATACTGACCGATATGAGTATTGATACTTCCCAAATTAAATTTAAGAGAAGTCTGTGGTCTGGTTACTACACCATTATCTGTTTTATCATATTTGTAGTACATGATAATATCTGTATCATTAGGAGAGATCTGGAAAAGGTAACCGTCTTTATCTTCAACTGAAATTCTAATTCCTTTAAAGTATCTTGTAAAATTAGCTGCATCTTTCAGATCAGCAGATCCTTTTTTATCAATAATACGCTTCTGGAAAAAATCTTTATCCAACGGCATTCTGAATCCCAGTGCTCCGGTAAATACATTAGAATTATCTGATCTTTTGGTAACTGTTACAGTGCTTATATTTCCATCAAAAGAAGCAGATCCTAGCAAATCACCTATACCAACAGTTACATTGGAACGGCTGAAAACATCCGGCATGTTTGGATTCAAAAATGTAGTAATCTCATTTACGTTAATTTTCATTGATTTAACATAACGGCCATATTTACGAACCGGGTAAGATTTTTTCTCTATTGAAACAGGTACTTTTTCTGTACCAATCATGAAGTCATCTTTATCATAAGCACCCGGTGCTTTTAGTGAATCAGCAATATAGTAGGTGTTCTCTGCAGTATTTGCTGGAGTTTTTAAAACTAAAACTACAGAATCGACCTGTGGTTTTGGTCCGTCAAAATCGAAGTTATCCACCGGCATTCTCAACTGAGTAATATAAGAAGCTTTCTGCATTCCAAACTGACCTTCATTAAAGGCACCCAGAACTGCAGAGAAATTTGATCCTGCCTGGGTAGCTCCGGTTAAAAGTCTCGCAGCATCACTTCTGATGGAATCATTATTACTGATATTATAAGCTATAACCTCACGCAGGCTTTCATTACCTGTAGCCGCATCTTGATCAAAGAGTTGCTTACCAAGAGAATCCGGATCAGGTTCGCAGTTATAAAGTATTGCACTTCCGAAAACCGCCAATAGAAGCATGGCGAACGTTCTTTTAAGAGTATGAGTCATTAAAAATGTGTTTTTTAATAAAGTTGATTTATAGAATCTACGTCCAGATACTCAGACTTTTGAGTCGCTGTTTCATTAAAGGCCTGATCCAGGTCTTCATCAAGGAATTCATCTCCTTTCACAACAGTATCTACATAGTTCATGCTTTCGATAACAAAACTTTTGATTGTTGGGTTATCTAACGCTTTTAGACCTGAAATATTATCAAACTTCAGCTTTTCATCGATCTTTTTATCAAGATCCGCGTCTTTCTCATTGTATAGGGAAAGAACAATTTTAGCATCCTTGAAATAAGTATCTGATTCGTAGTAAGTTTTAAGATAAACTGGAACAAATGAAGACATCCATCCGTTCAAATGAATAACATCCGGAACCCAGTTGAGCTTCTTGATCGTTTCAATCACTCCTCTTGCGAAGAAAATAGCTCTTTCGTCGTTATCTTCGAAAGGAGTTCCTTCATCATCGAAATAATATTGTTTTCTTTTGAAGTATTCTTCATTGTCAATAAAGTAAACCTGAAGTCTTTCCCCCGGAAGAGACGCTACTTTAATGATAAGTGGTTGATCCAGATCATTGATAATAATATTCATCCCTGAAAGACGGATTACTTCATGAAGCTGGAATTTTCTCTCACTTATTTGTCCAAATCTTGGCATAAAAACTCTTACATCATTGCCTTCATTGTGCATCTTAAGCGCCATTTTGTTTACCACAGTGGCCATATTTGTATCTTCCTGGTACGGATACATCTCTGTAGTAATGTACAGTATTTTTTGATTCGGCATAAACTTTCTATCTAATTTTTGTAAAAATGCTTTAATGTGCAAAATTACAAAAAAACATCCAACATTATTTTAATTAACATTTTTTTACGAAAATTCCCTTTTCCAAATTGATAAAAACACATTTTATTATATGATATTTTTAGTATTTTTGAATAAGTATTAAAATAAACTATGGAAGTTATAAAAAACAGGAAAACACTTCAGGACTTCATTGAAAGACAGAAGGAAATGGGAAAAAGAATTGGCTTTGCCCCTACGATGGGAGCTCTGCACAAGGGACATCTTTCCCTGTACGAAGAAGCAAAAAAGGAGAATGACCTTGTTATTTCTTCAATTTTTGTAAATCCAACCCAATTCAACAACCCTGAAGATCTTGAAAAATACCCTAGAGATATCAACAGAGACATCATGATTCTAGAAAGCTCAGGACTTGTAGATGCCGTTTATATTCCTGAAATCACAGATATTTATCCCGAAAAAGCAGAAAGTCAGCATTATGATTTTGATGGCCTGGAAAATGAAATGGAAGGTAAATCCAGACCAGGACATTTTGATGGAGTAGGAACCGTTGTAGAGGAGTTATTCAGA
Organism: Chryseobacterium sp. MYb328; assembly: GCF_037572595.1. Lineage (NCBI taxonomy): Bacteria > Pseudomonadati > Bacteroidota > Flavobacteriia > Flavobacteriales > Weeksellaceae > Chryseobacterium > Chryseobacterium sp. MYb328. The sequence continues at coordinate 163,861 of NZ_JBBGZQ010000001.1, forward strand.
CAGGTAAAGCCTGACAATGCTTATTTTGGAGAAAAAGATTTCCAACAGCTTGCCATCATCAGAAAGATGGTTGACAAAAAACAGCTTCCCGTTAAAATAAAAGGGGTTTCTATTTACAGAGCAGATAACGGACTGGCTTTAAGTTCAAGAAACCAAAGACTTCATGAAGACAGAAAAGATACTTCTAAAATTATTTACGAAACACTAAAGAAAGTAAATGACTGGTTCAGAACTGTCAGTATTCCTGAAATTAAAGAAAGGGTAACTGATATTTTTGACAATCAACAGGGAATGCAATTGGAATACTTCCTGATCGCAGACGAAAACACCTTACAGGAAACTGATTTCTTTTACAAAGACAGAAATTTCAGAGCCTTTATCGTTGTCGTTGTGGATGGAGTAAGATTAATAGATAATATGCATCTGGATTAACATTATTAAAGACCATCGTCTAATAAAAATACAGCTCTGATCATTTTATGACCAGGGCTTTTTATTTTAATCAGCTTCAAATCTCTTACTTGCTGTTAAGCCTTCATTAATAATACTGATATCACTCAGTAATATTACATAATTCATTGTATCCTTGGCTTTAACACAAAAAATCAAAGGCCTCCGGAAGGAAGCCTTTGAAACACCAAATCACAAAATATTAATATGAAAAAAATTTACTTTTCAGTAAACTTGTGACCCGGCTGGGATTCGAACCCAGGACCCATACATTAAAAGTGTATTGCTCTACCAGCTGAGCTACCGAGTCGGCCACAATCAGGAATAAATATAGAGAAATATTCCGGATTATAAAATTTTCTTTGCAGTGCCTGCGACTGGACTCGAACCAGCACATCCTTAGGAAACCACCCCCTCAAGATGGCGTGTCTACCAATTTCACCACGCAGGCAATAAAATTACCATAAAAGTAATTTTTATTGCTAGTGACCCGGCTGGGATTCGAACCCAGGACCCATACATTAAAAGTGTATTGCTCTACCAGCTGAGCTACCGAGTCGGCCACTTATTAAACAAGTTTTCATTTAAGTAATGTCCCTTGTTTTAAGTGGTGCAAAGATATAACTTTTTTCTTTATCTCAAAACTTTTTCGCAAATTTGTTTAAAAAAAATTCATGATAATTTCACTAATTGGATACATGGGTAGTGGCAAATCCCACATTTCCAAAATTTTAAGCGATAAAATCGATTTCAAACTCATTGATCTTGATAAAGAGATTTCCAGAAGGAACAAATTAAGCATTCCCGAAATATTTGGAAAAAAGGGAGAAATTTATTTTAGAAAACTGGAAAGAGAAGCACTTGAAGAAATATTGGCTTCTGAAGAAAATCTTGTATTAAGCCTCGGAGGCGGAACTCCTGTTTATTATAACAATATGGAGATCATCAATCATAATTCTAAAAGTGTTTTTTTAAGAACTTCTGTAGGAACATTAGCGGAGAGAATCTCTAAACAGAAAGAAAAAAGACCTTTAATCGCCAATATTTCCGATGAAGACCTTCCAGAATTCATCGCCAAGCATTTATTTGAAAGAAATCAGTTTTACAGTAAAGCCCAGTTCACTGTTGGAACCGATGCCAGAGAACCTGAAGACATCGTTAAAGAAATAGTAGAAAAGCTCTATCTCTAGAGCTTTTTTATTTTAATTGTCCTCTTCAGATTCATCATTTGTTTCTCCGAAGAAATCGTCCCAATCGGTAAAATCAGCATCAACATCGTTACCTACATAATCATCCATATCTCTTCTGTCTTTTTTTGTAGGTCTTCCTTCTCCTTTGTTTCTGTAATAATCCTGGGTCATTTTACGAAGCTTTAATAGTTCGTACTGCTCTTTATCTGTCACATCCTGTATATGAAGCGGAACCAGTTTTGCTCCCATCCTGCTTTTAGGAATCTGAAGTACTTTTATTTTATAATCAATCTGATTCTTACGGATTTTAATAATATCTCCTTCTTTTACTTCCTTAGATGACTTTACGGCGGATGTTCCAATGGAAACTCTGTTCTTTTTAATCTCCTCTGTTGCAATACTTCTCGTCTTATAAAAACGAATGCTCCATAAAAATTTATCTATTCTCATATTTTTTTATACTTTTGCCGTTATATTATTTGTAAAGTAATTAAAGTTTTTTGAAATGAAAAAAATATTTTTATATATCCTTGTAGGATCTTTGTGTTTCTCTGCTTGTAAAAAAGATGATGAGATAGCATTTTATACAGAAACGCGAGACCTTACCAACCAAAACGGTGATGATGATCAGGCCATTAAAAAATTCATGGATGAGAATTATCTTGATGCAGCGGGAAATATAAAACCTTTTAGTGCTACGGACACTGCTGATGATCATGAAAAGAAATTATCACAACTTAATCCTGTGACTCTTCCATCGGGAACTATTTACATCATGAGAGATGGAGCACAACCTGCTGTAAGTAATCCTATTCAGGATAAGGATATCATCAGAATCATGGGAAGAGCATACACATTCCTATCCAGAAACAATAATGGAGTTGTTTCATTTATTGAACAGGTTGGTTTTTTTAATACCATAGAGGGAGGAAGTACTGTTCCTGTAATTGATCCAATGTATTACTATACTAAGAAAAAGGTCATGGACGACGCGACAGTGGCAACTGCAAAAAAAGCAAGTTACTATCAAATACCAGGATTCAGGGAAGCATTACAAAAGTTCAGTGCTTTTAATCTACCTGATGAGGCACCTTATAATCTACAGGGAGTAATTATTGTTCCATCAAGAGCAGCTTTTGCAAGAAACAGTTTTTATCCATATCTGGGTATAGATTACTCAAACAGATCTTTTGTTTTCAACTTTCAGATCTACGGAAGAGAAAACAGACCAGCTGATCAAATACAAACACCTGAACAGCAATAAAAAACAAACATAAAAAAACCGTCTTAGGACGGTTTTTTTATGCCCAATCGGAAATTTAAGATATCAATCTCTTGTTGTAAAGATCAAAAACAATGAGTATTATATCTTTTCACTCGTCGTTTCATTATAACTCGAGATTAAACATATATTTATTTCATTCTTTTGAGTTCAATAATCAATAGGACCAGACTTCAAACTTATCTGATCTCAGGCATAAAAAAACAGATTAGTATATTTCTAATCTGTTTTTCATAAAGCAACTTTTATAGCTACTCAATATTTTTTAAGATCTTGCTTTCTGTTTTACATTTCCTAAAATATCAGGGAAATAAAGGTCTGCAAGGTGATCGAATTCATCTCCCCTCATAAACATAGTAGCATCTACTTCTTCATAAGAACTTCTTCCTGCTGCTGCAATCAATTCATTACAGGTATGAAGGGTATTTTTATGGAAATGATATACTCTTTCTGCCTTATCTGTCACATCAAGCCCTTTAATAAGCATTTTATCTTGCGTAGCCACTCCAGTAGGACAGTTGTTGGAATTACATCTTAAAGCCTGAATACATCCCAATGAGAACATAAATCCTCTTGCATTATTGCACATATCCGCACCCATTGCTACAGCTCTTAATATATCCAAACTTGTAAGTACTTTACCGCTGGCAATAACTCTTAATTTGTTTCTTAGGTTATAGTTATTAAGCGTTCTGTTGACAAAGATCAAAGCTGGCTCCAAAGGCATTCCTACTCCATCTGAAAATTCCGGTGGTGCCGCTCCGGTTCCTCCTTCTGCTCCATCAATGGTTATAAAGTCAGGGTAAATCTTCAGTACGTTCATTTGTACACAGACATCTTCAAATTCTTTGGTATCACCAATACAAAGCTTAAATCCGACAGGCTTTCCTCCTGAGAGTTCTCTTAATTCCTGTACAAATTTCAGCAATCCGGCAGCATTTGAAAATGCAGTATGCGATGGCGGAGAAATAATGGTCATTCCTGGCTTTACATGACGAATAGCTGCAATCTCAGGTGTATTTTTCACCCCCGGAAGTACTCCTCCGTGTCCTGGTTTAGCTCCCTGTGATAATTTGATCTCAATCATTTTCACATTAGGAAGCGTTGAATATTTTTTAAATAATTCAGGGTTAAATTTTCCTTCTTCATCACGGCATCCAAAATATCCTGTACCAATCTGCCAGCATAAGTCTCCTCCTTCCAAATGGTGGGGAGAGATCCCTCCTTCTCCTGTATTATGGAAGAAATTTCCTTTTTTAGCACCTCTGTTCAATGAAATCTGTGCTCTGTCACTTAATGCTCCAAAACTCATTGCTGAGATATTGAATAAAGAAGCATGATAAGGCTGTGTACACTGCTCCCCTCCTACCCAAACTCTTGGAAGTTCTTCTGATGGAGATTTAGCATAAATAGAATGCTTGATTCCTTCATATTTTCTGTGATTCACTTCCAATTGTGTTCCAAAAGCCACAGTATCACTAAGATTTTTAGCACGTCTATATACTGCAGAGCGTTGATTTCTTGGGAACGGCTTCCCGTCTGTCTCCCGTTCAATGAAATACTGCTGCATTTCGGGTGAAATACTTTCGAAAAAATACCTAAAGTATCCCAGTACCGGGAAGTTCCTCAAAATGGCATGTTTCGATTGGTAAGCATTGTAAACACCCAATGCATAAATAGCGGATAGCAGCGTCGGTATCCAATAATGCGCTTTTATCAGCAGCGCTACAATCCAGGTAGCAACTACTAATACAATTCCCCAAGATAAAAACTTATCTCTCATGAATGTAGTATTTAAAGTTTAAAAATAAATTTAGTGGAAATTTTGCAAAGAGCCTATGCTTTTGCTAAAAAATTTTGGTAGGAAGATTGCACAGAAACCGTGCCATCTGACAGGATTTTTTCTAAATTTAGAAATTCAATTTGATTTACGGATGCAGGATCAAAGTCTTTCTGGACTCTCACATAGTTTTCTGTGAAGCCGAACATTTTCCCGTCTTTATTTTCGTGCTCCCAAAGTACAGGAAGCGTTTTTCCAAGTTGAGTCTGATAAAATGCCATTTTCTTCTTTTCAGAAAGAATTCTCAGCATTTTATTACGTTTTTTTCTTTCCGCTACCGGAATTACTCCTTCCATTTCAGCAGCCTCTGTATTTTCTCTTTCAGAATAAGTAAATACATGAAGGTAGGTAATAGGAAGTTCATTAAGGAAATTATAAGTCTCCATAAACTTCTCTTCCGTTTCTCCAGGGAATCCAACAATAACGTCCACGCCAATAGCAGCGTCAGGCATTACCTCACGGATTTTGTTTACCCTGTCATTGTAAAGTTTAGTCAGATAACGACGTTTCATTTTTTTCAATAAATCATCGCATCCTGATTGTAACGGAATATGAAAATGCGGAACAAAGCTTCTGCTTTTAGAAACCAGTTCAATACTTTCATCCTTTAAAAGATTAGGTTCAATGGAAGAAATACGGATTCTTTCGATTCCTTCTACTCTATCCAATTCTGAAATAAGATCCAGAAAAGTGTGCTCATGTCTTTTATTTCCGAACTCACCTTTACCATAATCACCGATATTGACTCCGGTAAGAACGATTTCTTTGATGTCTCTTGCTGCAATTTCTGTCGCATTTCTAAGAACATTCTCGATGGTGTCTGAACGGGAAATCCCTCTTGCCAACGGAATGGTACAGTACGTACATTTGTAATCACATCCATCCTGAACTTTCAGAAAAGCTCTTGTTCTGTCTCCTATAGAATAACTTCCGATAAAGAAGTCGGTTTCTTCAATCTCACATGAATGAACAATTCCCTCATTATCTGATTTTTCCAGATCATCCAGGTAGCTTAAGATATTAAATTTCTCCTTAGCTCCCAATACAAGATCTACTCCTTCAATCTGGGAAATTTCTTCGGGCTTCAGCTGTGCATAACACCCAACAATAACCACCAATCCATCAGGATTCGCTTTCATTGCTCTTTTTACGTGAAGCTTACACTCACGGTCTGCATTTTCAGTAACTGAGCATGTATTGATGACATAAATGTTAGCCTTTTCATCAAAGCTCACCTTATCGTAACCTGCATCTGTTAATTGACGGGCAATAGTAGATGTTTCTGCAAAATTTAATTTGCAGCCAAGTGTGTGATACGCGGCAGTTCTTTGAAAAGTAGACATGTGTTACTCCTGAATTTTATGGGTGCAAAGATAGTAATTTTAATAATAATCCAATATTGATTCAGTCTATTGTTTATATTCATCCCTTACTTCCGGGCTGTTTTGAAAGCAGACTGGTGATGAATTGCTCTTTTGTTCTTCTCCAGAAAATTTGCTTTTCATTTCAGTATTAAATTCCTGAGATTTATTTCTGGCAATAGAAAGTGTACTCCAGTCATCATTTTTAATCATTTTAGCAATATAAACAATCTGTCCGATGTGATACGGATAATGGGCAAGCTGTCTGAAAACCGCATCAATAACAGAATGAGCCTCTCCTCTTATAGAGATTGTAGCATAAAGATTTTCTTCGTTGATCTGATCTAAGGCTTCAAAAAAACATTTCCATCCTTTTTCCCAGAATTCAAGAACTTCATCTTTAGTTTTAAAGGTATTCACAAATTCTTCATCACGATTACGCCATGATTTCTCTCCGTCTTCAGTAAGAAAATTAGTCCATCTCGACAGCATATTTCCTGCAATATGATGTACAATAACTGCTATAGAATTACTTTCTTCATTATACTGCCAGAAAATCTGTTCATCTGATAATTGTACAAATGACTTATCAACCAGGGATTTATAATATTCAAAGCGTTTTACAAACAGATCTTTCATTCTTTCTATTTTGATAACTAATGTAAAAAATTCAAAAAGAAAAACCACCTCTTCCGAAATGGTTTTATCTATGGATTTTATTTATAACATAATAGTTATTCCCGGTTTTTAACCAATACCCATCCTGTAAATTTAACAGGAGTATTCTTTTTATCATTCTCATTCCACAATACGGAATACCAGTAAGTACCTGTAGGAACTTTTCTTCCTCCTACAGCCCCGTCCCACTTATATCCATTCAGCTTATCAGCCTGATGAATCTTGGTTCCATATCGGTCAAAAACATTAATTATCAGATTTTGTTTGCCTGCCAGCGCTGAATAATCAATCACATCATTTACGCCGTCAGCATTTGGAGTGATTACATTAATCAGATTTGGAATAACAATTTCTACCTTTACAGGCTCACAATTATAGGCGTCTTTCACAAGTATCTTATACTCTCCTCTTGGAAGACTGGTAAAAACATTAGAATCCTGCCATATAATATTATCCAGCGAATATTGATAAGGTGGCATACCTCCTATTACAGATACAGCCACTGTACTATTGGAAATCTCAATATTAGAAATAACAGGCACTTCAGATGGAATTACTTTTACTGTCTGTGTGGTGAAACAGTCCCCCGTTTGAAGTTTTACCCAATATACCCCAACTCCTACAGTAACAGTTTTAGTTGTTGCTCCGGTACTCCACAGGTAGCTTTTGAATCCAGGTCCGGCATCCAGGGTGGTTTTACTTTCTACACATATGATTTTATCCTGAAGCACATCAGAGTATTTCGGCGGAGTCACTTTTAAATTCACTTTAGCAATAGCATAACATCCCCGGGCATTGGTAACCCTTACATACACTACTCCATTAGGAGCAATATACGTCATTGCTGCTGTAATCTCATTGGTCTGATTGATTGCATCGGTTTCGGATGGATAATATTTTTTATCTGTATTATCAGGAGTTGTTACCGGAGCATTGTTAAGGTTAAAAGATCCGGTACTCGGATTGGATTCTATGAAACATGAAGTCAAAGTTGCTTCAAAAACAACAACTACAGGATGGAATTTCAAGGTAATTTTTGCGACTGAACTGCAGCCAAATTCTGACGTAACTTTTACATAAACAATTCCTTCTGCAGATACAAATGCTGTAGGATTTGTAATCTCATTAATTCCTGAATTAAGATCAAACATACTGTTATAGTACCTTTTTGTAACACCTGTAATTGCTATAACATCGGCGTTAGTCAGGTTAAAAAGAGCCGTTCCTGCATTATTATTGTTACATTCCGTTAATGTGGCATCTTTTGCTTTAATTGAACCGTCTTTGAATTTAAACTTTCCGGTCTGTTTACATTTATTGAGCGGACTGCTCGGATTCGTTGGGTCTGTATAACTTATACTATAATAAAAAACAGTATTTGTATTGACAGTTTGGGGAGTTGTAATAGGGTTATTTCCTGTTAATGCATCATTTGCACTGGTATGATAACTTACATTAAAATCTGGATTCCCATTAATAATGCCCGTTGATAAAGTACTGAAGTTAAATACGACAGTAGATCCACAAATAATAACCTCTCTCGGATCTGCAGGATTAGCACCGGGGATTCCGGGTGGAACAAAAGGGTTAGGCTGAATATTAGGATCTGTAAAAGGAGATGCTAAAGTTGCTGTTCCACCCCATGTTAATGAGAAAGGAGCTGTTGTACTACTCGTACCGCTTACCCAGTTATCAATAAATAAGTAATAGGTTTCTCCGGGGAGCACATCCAAATATTTACAATAAGGCGTTGCTGACCCCCCAATTCCATTCGTGATAGTGCTCGTCATATTTAATCCTGTTGCAGCTCCCACTCCCACCACTGTTGCAGCATTGCAACGTATGGCAGATCCGAGGCTTCCGCAATTCACATTCGGACCGAAGATAGCCCAGTCATAATCTGCATCCTGATTATTGGGAACGAGATCAAATGTAAGAGTGCCTCCTGTAGCAATAGTAATTTTATACCAGATCGAATTATGTTCTCCTGATATATCTATACAAGTTCCGGAATTTACCATTTCTTTGATAGTACCATACCCTGAAGGACTGTATGTAATATTCGAGTTTCCACAAACAGCCAGTGCTGTAGCACAATCTTGTTGAGAGTATAGAAAATGGGAAATGTATAAAAAAGTAAATAGTAAAATTTTTCTCATAGATATATTTGTTTTGATGGTTAAGTCATTTTGAGTCAGACTAATATCCGATTTATATCAAATATACCTATTATTTAATTACAAATATAAAAAATCAAATATTTTTTGCGAAGTTCAGAATAAATCCCATTATTAATTAAAAATTCAACACCAAAACAACTATTTTATACTTGTAATATTACCACAGAGATTTTCCAGGTGAAAAATTTTATGGAAAGGGCTTTTCACTTCTTTCAGATGTTCTTTATCCTGAATGAATGTATATCTTGAAGCAATGGAATTCATATCCGAAACAATCACCAGCCAGCATTCATCCACAGAACTGTCGTAATAAGGAAATTTTTCATTTTTCTTTTCAATGAGTTCAAGAATTTTTTCTGAGCAGAGTTCATCAAAAAGATTCATACTGTATTCATGAGTAATGAAAACATTTCTTCTGTGAAAAGACTTTCTTACACTTTTCACACAGCCTATTCCTTTATTTTTTTTTATACTTTTATAAATATTGATAATATCTTCCTCCTGCTCTTCCAGATTATCCAGCTTTAGATTCGGGTGAAACTCTAAAAAATAAACACCACGATATTTCGTAGTGTCTTCCTGTTCTAATAGTATTTCTGCCTGACGGAACATTTTATTCAAAGTACTTTCCACCTTCTTCATTTCCAGATGATTGATCACTTCGGTCAATTCTATTCCGATTTTTTTGTCGTTCAGTTTTGCGATAAAGTCCGGACTTTCGCAGGTAAGGTTTTCAAATTTCACATCGGGAAAATGATGCATAAAAGAGTTGAGAAGAAGGATCTCCGACTTCTTTCTGTATTTTTCACGGTCATGAAGTGGGGACTCATCTATGGTACGGTGATACTTCTCTATGGGCTTTTTTTTCAAATGCCGGTTCAGGTAATATAAACTCAGATTCTTAATCAGATCTTCATCAGAAAACGTCTTTTTCATGTGTGATTTTTTTATTTAATTAAACACATGTGGCCATTGGCTTTCACCATTAAAAGTTTTTGATAATCAAAATTTTACACTCTTAAAGATAGGTAAAAAAACTATTCGACGCTTACTTTTAAAATTAATTTATTGATTAATTAATGTAAAGTTTATTTTCATTATTAATACCTTTGTCTTTTCAAACACAAACCAGCATTCTATGGATTTTAGGAATTTTAAAACACCCTACAATATCAATCCCCAATATTCAAAAAAAACAGCCTATTTCTCAATGGAATTTGCCCTTGAGCAGGTGTTAAAAATATACTCCGGAGGACTTGGCTTTTTGGCCGGATCCCACATGCGAAGTGCCTATAATCTGAAACAGGACCTTATCGGAATTGGTATTCTTTGGAAGTTTGGATATTATGACCAGGCCAGAAACCACGATCAGACCTTACAGCCGGTATGGACAAGAAAAATGTACAGCTTTCTTGAGGATACCGGAATAAAATTTCAGATCGAAATTCACAGCGCTCCTGTTTGGGTAAAAGTATGGTATCTTGATCCTGAAATCTTCAATACAGCACCTATGTTTTTTCTCTCCACAGATGTTCCTGAAAACGATCACGTTTCAAAAACCATCTGCCATAAGCTGTATGATGCGAATGAATCTACTAAACTTGCTCAATATATCTTGCTTGGAAAAGGAGGTGCCAAATTATTGGATGAAATGAACATAGAAAGGGAGGTTTATCATTTAAATGAAGCACACGGACTTCCGGCAGCATTTTATCTGTTAAGAAAATACAACGGAGATCTTAACAAGGTTAAAGAAAAACTGGTTTTCACAACCCATACTCCGGAAGAAGCCGGAAACGAGAAACATAATTTCAAATTATGTCATGATATGTCTTATTTCTCTGGCTATAGCATGGAAGAGGTAAAGGCTATTGAAGGAACAGATGACGAACGTTTCAATCATTCACTCTGTGCCTTGAAAATGGCAAGGATGGCCAATGGAGTGTCTCAGCTTCATGGAGTGGTTTCCCGTACTATGTGGAACAAATATCCTGGAATCTGTGAAATCACGTCTATTACCAATGCTCAGGAATTCAAATACTGGGCAGACAAGGCACTTTACAATGCAAAAGATGAAAATGATGATATCGTTTTCGATTTCCGTAAAAAGTCTTTAAAGAAAGAGCTGTTCAGTATTGTAGCAGATCAGACCGGAAACCTTTTCAATCCTAATGTTTTCACTATTGTATGGGCCAGACGATTTGCAGGCTATAAACGAGCCGAATTACTTTTACATGATAAAGACAGATTCTATAGGCTTCTGAACAATCCGAAATATCCGGTACAGATCATCTGGGCAGGAAAACCTTATCCAATGGATTATTCAGCCATTTCTACGTTCAACACTTTGGTTGAAGAGAGTAAGAATCATAAAAATATGGCTGTTCTTACAGGATATGAACTTTCTTTAAGCAAATCCTTAAAGCAAGGATCTGACCTATGGTTAAACAATCCAAGAGTTCCGAGAGAAGCCTCAGGAACTTCAGGAATGGCAGCCGCTATGAACGGTTCTGTCAACTTATCAACAGATGACGGCTGGATCCCGGAATTTGCAAAACACAGAGAAAATTCTTTTGTAGTTCCAAAAGCCGATTACCTGAATATGAGCATCTATGAACAAGATAATTATGATTTAAATACATTATACGAAATCCTTGAAAATGAAATCCTTCCCACTTATTATGATAACCCGAATCAGTGGAGGAAGATTCAGTATAATGCTATGAACGATGTAAAAGATCACTTCAATAGCGACAGAATGGCGGATGAATATTATAGAGTGCTTTACAATCAGACCAATAATTAATCTGATATTGCTCCTTCACCATATAAATAAAAGACCTGAAAAAATTCCAGGTCTTTTATATTTAAAATTACTTGCTTCTCTTTTTGGCCGGCACTTTCAGCCCTTTTTCCTTTGCTTCAGAAATACCGATAGCTACAGCCTGTTTTCTGCTCGTTACTTTTTTCCCGGAAGAAGATTTCAATTTTCCTTCCTTAAATTCATGCATTACTTTTCCTACTTTGTCCTGAGCTTTGTCTGAATATTTGGTTTTGCTCATGATAAGAATTTTTAAGATTTTGGCAGGGATACCCCCAGTTCATAAACTCTGGCATGTTTCAAATACTTTGAACGCTCTCTTGATGTCACCGATTGAAACTGATCATTTTTGATCACAATAATCGGGTCTTCTATATTTTCAATTTCAAAGTTGGCAAAATATCTTTCATCCGGACTGGTTTTATCATTTTTTGCCTTAATCTTCTGCAGTTCATCTGCATATTTTCTAAATCCGGGATCAGATGAATGGATAAATTTATACTCATCGCCTGCATACACATAGTAATGAATTTTCTTCTCTATCAAACCGGCTTCATCTGTAATTTCTGGGTTATCGTTTCCGTCTTTAAACCCTACTTCCACTAATATTCCACCTTTTTTGCTGGCACATTCCTGTGCATCATTAAAACTGGAAAAACCTGTATAAACAATTCGGTCGTTCAATACATATCGGTTCAGTTTCTGGTTGTATGCATTCGTTTCCATAATTATCCTTTTTGATTGATTGGTAATTATATACTTCAATTTTTTTGCCAAATTGCCTTTTTTAAAAAAAATCACAACAATGTCTTAGATTTGTTTTATATGGTTATATAAGTAAGATTTATTAAATTTGGAATCATTAAAATTAGAAATGAAAAAACTACTCTTAACTTTGACTATAGCAGCGGCATTTCATAATGTGTCAGCCCAGGAAATAACTTTAGATAAAATTTATTCAGGATACTACCGTGGTAAAGGTATTGCTGGGATTACTTCCATGAAAAACGGTGAAAATTACCTTGTTATTGAGCCGTCAGGAATTGCAAAATATTCTTATAAAACATCTCAAAAAGAAGGAAATATCGTGGATGGAAGCTTTGAAAGCTATGTATTCTCTGATGATGAGTCTAAAATTCTTTTGCAGAAAGAAAGCCAGCCTATCTACAGACATTCATTCCTGGGAAAATTTGAAGTAAAAGATTTAAAATCAGGGAAGGTAATCAGCTTAAATGAAGGAAAGCCTGTTCAGGAACCTGGCTTTTCACCTGATGCCACAAAAGTAGCTTTCATTTCTGATAACAATTTATTCTATCAGGATCTAGTATCAGGAAAAATCACTCAAATTACTACTGACGGTAAGAAAAACTCTATTCTTAATGGGTTGGCAGACTGGGTATATGAAGAGGAATTCGGACATGCAAAGCTATATGAATGGACAAAAAACTCTGATGCCATTGTATTTGTAAAATCTGACGAGAGCCAGGTTCCTGAGATTTACATTCCTATCTACGGAAAAAATCTTTATCCCACAGAAATGCGTTACAAATATCCTAAAGCTGGAGAAAAAAATTCTGTAGTTTCAGCACAGCTGTACCGTCTTGATACAGGAAAAGCAATACAGCTGAACTTAGGTTCTTTCAAAAACTATTATATTCCTAATGTTTTACAGACTGCAAAAGCAGATGAAATTGTTCTGATTACTTCGGAGAGAATTCAAAATGCTTCAGATGTTTTAAAAGTGAATACTAAAACAGGAGCAGTACAGAAATTATTCACAGAAACGGATGATAAGTGGATTGAAACAGACAGTCCTACCATTGAATTCCTTGATGATGATTCTTTCCTTTGGGCTTCTGAAAGAGACGGAAACCGTCATTTATATTGGTATGATAAAGATGGTAAACTAAAAAACCAGGTTACTAAAGGAAATTGGGAAGTAACCGACTACTATGGTTTTAATCCAAAATCTAAAGAGATCTACGTTCAGACTACAGAAAAAGGGAGTATCAATAAAGTGGTTTCTAAAGTGAATATTGAAAACGGAAAGTCTCAGCTGATTTCTAATGCAGAAGGAAACAACTCTGCGAATTTCAGTAAAAACTACAATTATTTCATTGAAACTTCTTCTACTGCTGCAAAACCGTATACTTACGTCTTAAAAGATGGTAATGGAAAAACAGTAAAGGAGCTTCAGAATAATAATGATCAGCTTCAGAAACTGAAATCCGATAATTTTGTTGAGAAGGAATTCATCACCATTCCTAATGCTGTAGGCGATCAGATGAATGCCTGGGTAATGAAACCTAAAAATTTCGATCCTAATAAAAAATATCCGTTATTCATGTTCCAATATTCCGGCCCGGGATCCCAGCAGGTTGCCAACTCATGGGACAATGGAAATGCCATGTGGTTCAATCACCTTGTACAGAAAGGATATATTGTGGCTTGTGTAGATGGACGTGGAACAGGTTATAAAGGAGCAAAATATAAAAAGGTGACTTATATGAACCTTGGAAAATATGAGATTGAAGACCAGATTACTGCCGCAAAATGGTTCGGAAACCAATCTTATGTTGATAAAAGCAGAATCGGTATGTTCGGATGGAGCTTTGGAGGTTATATGACCAGCTTAGCCATGACAAAAGGTGCGGATGTATTCAAAATGGGAATTGCTGTAGCACCGGTAACCAACTGGAGGTATTATGATTCAGTATATACAGAAAGATTCATGAGAACGCCTCAGGAAAATCCTGATGGATATGATAAGAATTCTCCTACTGAGTATGCGAACCTATTGAAAGGAAAATTCCTTTTAATCCACGGAACTGCCGATGATAATGTACATTTCCAAAATTCTATGGAATTATCTGAAGCTTTGATTCAAAATAAAAAACAATTTGATTTCATGGCTTACCCGGATAAAAACCACGGAATCTATGGCGGACAGACAAGGCCGCAACTGTTTCAGAAAATGACAGATTTCATTCTGAATAATTTATAAATCAAGCCGCGACTTTAAACAGTCCAATAATATAATAAGGCATCTCACTATTGAGATGCCTTATTATATTTATTTCATTAATCATTTAGGGCTCTATTTATTTATTTTATCAATTGAAATTAAAAACTTATTTTTGGGGAAATTGAAATTTGAATATATGAAGACTAAACATCCTAAAGGGCTGCCTTATCTTTTCTTTACAGAAATGTGGGAGCGTTTCGGGTACTACCTGATTCTTGGAATCTTTGTTCTGTATGTCATCGAACCTACCGGTATGAAAGGAGGTCTGGGACTACCAGATAAAACTGCTGATGATATTTTCGGAACTTATATTGCATTAACTTATCTTACTCCATTTATTGGAGGATTCTTAGCGGATAGAGTTTTAGGATATATAAAATCTATTTACCTTGGTGGTTTCTTAATGGCTGCCGGATATATAGGAATGGGTGTTTTCAAAGATTTGCCTTTATTCTACTCCTCCCTAGCATTAATTATCATTGGTAACGGTTTCTTTAAACCTACTATTTCTACCCTTTTAGGAAATCTTTATTCTGAAGAACCATATAAAGCAAACAAGGATTCGGGGTATAATATTTTCTATATGGGAATCAATATAGGAGCATTTATCTGTAACATTATTGCAGCATTTATGCGTAATAAGTTCGGTTGGGGTGAAGCTTTCATTACTGCCGGAGTCGGGATGCTTATCGGGATGGTAATTTTCACGATCGGAAGAAAACACTATATCCATGCAGCACAGATGAAACCTGTACAGGAAGGTGATACAAAACTTTCTGAAATTATGCTTAAAGTATTTGTTCCTGCTATTGCTGCCGGAGCTATCGGTTGGTTTATTCCTAACAATATTTTTGGAAGTGACAGTACAGATGCATTTATTTTTGCTTGTGTTCCTGTTATTTACTTCTATGCTTCTCTTTACTTTAAAGCTAAGCCTGATGAAAAAGCATCCATTGGAGCATTACTTTCTGTATTCCTGATCAGTATGTTCTTCTGGGCGGTTTTCAAGCAGAATGGTACTGCTTTAACGAGATGGGCCAATTATTATACAGACAGAAGTGTTCCTGTTTCTTTGGAAAAGCCTTTGGAAGGAATCTACATGGTTGATGGGAAAAGCTACGAAGACAAAGAAGTTCCTGTGTATGATAACCAATTCCGTTCTCAGAAAGATGACAATGGAAATACTAAAAAAGAAACAGGAAAAGATGTTTACTTTAAAAATATCACCCCGGAACAGCGTGCTGCTTTAGAAAAAAATCCTGAAAGTAAAGTTTACTTATACAATACAGAACTGTTCCAATCCATCAATCCATTCTGGGTGATTGCATTAACTCCGGTTGTGGTAGGGTTCTGGGCGCTGTTAAGAAGAAAAGGTAAAGAACCTTTAACACCTACCAAGATCGTTCTGGGATTATTTATTTCAGGGTTATCATGCCTTGTCATGGTTCTGGCAGTAATGGCTGGTGACAACGGAGCCGTAAAAGTTTCTCCTTTATGGCTGGTAGCCAGTTACGGAGTCATCACTATTGGAGAGTTATGTCTTTCACCAATGGGACTTTCATTCGTTTCCAAGCTTTCCCCTGCAAGGATTACAGCTTTAATGATGGGTGGGTTCTTCCTGGCTAACTCAGTAGGAAATAAACTTTCCGGTATTCTGGCGAGTACATGGTATAACTATGAAAACAAAACGAATTATTTCCTTGTGAATTTTGCTTTGTTAATATTTGCTACGCTTTTAGGCCTTTCAATGTTAAAAAGACTAAATAAAATCATGAAGGAAAAAGGACATTAATCCTTGATATTATAAAGAATAGAAAGCTGCGGACTGAGTCTGCAGCTTTTTTATTTAAAAATAAAATTAAAACCTTGCCAAAAACCCAAAATAAACTATATTTGTCAGTCTTAACAAAAATTAACAATAGAATAAAAATGGATAATATTGAAGCAATAAGTCCGAAACCGGATGAATTGGTAGAGAATAAGAATTCCAGACATCCAAAAGGATTATGGGTTCTATTCGGAACGGAAATGTGGGAGCGTTTCAACTTTTATGGAATGAGAGCACTTTTAACGCTCTTTATGGTAAATTCCTTATTGATAAAAGAAGCAGATGCAGCCATTATCTATGGTGGATTTTTAGCTTTATGTTATTTAACTCCGCTTTTGGGAGGATTTATTGCAGATAAATACATTGGAAACAGATTTGCAATTATCGTAGGGGGATCACTTATGGCCATTGGTCAGTTTTTATTATTCATCAGTGCATCAACGTTCTCTACAGATATTGGAAGTGCTAAGCTTATTATGTGGCTGGCTTTATTTGTTATCATTTTTGGTAATGGTTTTTTCAAACCGAACATTTCATCAATGGTGGGAAGCCTTTATCCGAAACAGGAAAAATCCAAACTGGATTCTGCTTTCACCATTTTCTATATGGGGATCAATATCGGAGCCTTCTTAGGTCAGTTTATCTGTCCTTATGTAGGAGATGTGAAAGATGCTACCACTGGAGTAAGAGATATTTTTGCTTTCAAATGGGGATTCTTAGCAGCTTCAATTGCAATGGTAATCGGAACTGTAACATTCTTTATTCTTAAAAATAAATATGTAGTAACGCCTGAGGGAAGACCTATCGGAGGATTACCGAAGAACAATTCAACTGCAGATTTTGAAGAAGGAGAATCTCAGACGGCAAAATTCTCAGGGGGATTCTTAGGAGCAACTGTAGCTATATTTGTTGTTCTATTCTTTGTATTCAGATATTTATTGGTAGGAGAATTCGGATTTAACTCAGTGGAAATGGGGCAAATGATTAAAGGAATCATATATCCATTTATCTATGCTGCTGGTATTTCCTTAGCATTTCTTATCATGTCTTCTGCTGAAAATAAAATTGAAAGACAGAGAATCTGGGTAATTTATATTGTTTCATTCTTCATTATCTTTTTCTGGGCTGCTTTTGAACAGGCAGGGTCTTCATTAACGTTTATTGCGGATAACCAGACAGACAGAAATATTTTTGGCTGGAATATGCCTCCTTCAATGGTTCAGATTTTTAATGGTATTTTCGTAGTTCTGTTAGCAGTTCCTTTCAGTTTATGTTGGGATAAACTGAGAGCAAAAGGGAAAGAGCCGGTATCTCCATTCAAACAAGCAATGGGATTAGCTTTAATTGCTCTTTCTTATTTTATCATCGCACATAACGTTAAAGATTTAGGAAATTCAGGTCTATTAGCCATCAAATGGTTAATGCTTTTATACTTCATTCAAACTTGTGGTGAGCTTTGTTTATCTCCAATCGGACTTTCTTTGGTGGGTAAATTAGCTCCAAAAAGATTTGCTTCTTTATTATATGGTGTTTTCTTTATTTCCAATGCTGCCGGATATGCTTTAGCAGGTTCATTAGGAGCGCTTATTCCTGCAACAGGTGATAAGTTTAAGAAAGCTCAGGAAATTGGGGTAAACTTACAGGATGTTTTAGATAAAAAAGTAACTCTTACTACAGATCAGGTTGCAGCATTTGAAAAGGCTCAGCTACCATTACACAACCCTACTTTTGTAGGATTTGAGATTCATAACTTATTTGAATTCTTCATGGTATTCGTTGTACTTTGTGGTATTGCTTCTGTAATCTTAGGCTTACTTTCACCTATCTTAAAGAAAATGATGCACGGTGTAAACTAACTGCATTAACAAAATATGAATAAAACCTCTGCTAAGTCGGAGGTTTTTTTTATTTTCGTATGATGGAAATTTCCGAAGATTCTTTATTCCTATCCGTAAAGGATATCATTAGACAGTCGCGCGAAAAGGTTTTTCGAATAGCGAATTCTACACTACTGCTTACGTATTGGCAGATCGGAAAACTAATAGTTGAAGATGAACAACAGGGGAAAGAACGGGCAGAATATGGAAAATATACTCTAAAAAATCTTTCTCAGAAGCTTACTTTAGAGTTTGGAAAAGGCTTTGATTACACAAACCTTTCTAATATGCGTAAGTTTTACATTGCTTTTCCAATTGTTGACACATTGTCTCAACAATTGAGCTGGTCTCATTACCGACTGCTCTCAAGCCAGGATGATAAGAATAAGAGACAATATTATCTTAATGAAGCAGCACAAAATAACTGGAATGTAAGGGACTTAAAAAGACAAATCAGTTCCCTGGCCTACGAAAGAGTTCTAGAGCATAAAAAATCTCCAACTGAAAGCATCCACAGTATTTTAAAAGATCCCTATATTTTTGAGTTTCTGGGTTTAAAAGCCGATGAACAGTTTTCAGAAAAAGAAATTGAAACCGCCATCATAGATCATATTCAGAAATTCTTACTGGAATTTGGAAAAGGATTCGCTTTTGTAGCAAGACAACAACATATTTCCACGGATACTTCAGACTTTTATATTGATCTTGTTTTCTACAATTATATCTTAAAATGTTTTGTCATTATCGACCTTAAAACCGGGGAACTTTCTCATCAGGACATCGGGCAGATTGATATGTATGTAAGAATGTATGATGATCTGAAACGAGGTGAAGGAGACAATCCAACAATCGGTATTTTACTTTGTTCTGAAAAGGATGAAACCATTGTAAAATATTCGGTACTTAATGATAAAAATAATTTATTTGCAAGCAAATATCTGCTGTACCTCCCCAAAGAAGAAGAATTAAAACAAATCATCGACCAGGACAGAATCCGTTTTGAACTGGATCAGGAAAATAAAAACCCTTAATTAAAAATTAATCATATATCGTTATGAGCTTAACTCTAGAAGAAATACAAAATTTTAAAGGAAAATATCCAAAGCAGCTTTGGACCTTATTCACCGTAGAAATGTGGGAACGTTTCTGCTTTTATGGTATGCGAGGAGTCCTTACCATTTTCATGGTAGATCAATTGGGATTACTGGAAGACAAAGCTAATTTACAATATGGAGCCATACAGGCTTTTATTTATGCATTTACTTTTATCGGAGGTATTTTTGCGGACAAAATATTAGGTTTCAAAAAATCTCTTGTTTTTGGAGGCCTTATCATGGCTGTTGGAAATCTTATTATAGCCCTTTCGCCCCATGACTTTTTCTATTTTGGGATTACCTGTTCTATCATAGGTACCGGTTTTTTCAAACCGAATATTTCATCTATGGTTGGAGAACTTTATAAAGAGGATGACCCAAGAAGAGATGCCGGATACGGCCTTTTCTATGCCGGAATCAATATTGGAGGTCTTCTAGGTGGAGCTCTATGTGTTTATCTTGGAAAATATCATTCCTGGTCTTGGTGTTTCCTGGCAGCTGCTGTAGTAATGCTTTTAGGTCTAATTACATTTTTTGCTACCAGAAAAACATTAGGCCCAATTGGTGATTCACCATTGCAGTTCATTCCTAAATCAAAGAGAACATTACGTGAAGTGTTGGTATATATTGGAGCATTATTAAGCATGCCACTTATCTTCATCATGGTTAAAAATACAAGCTTTACAGATTATTTCATGTATCTTATTGGTATTGCAGCTGTAGGTTACTTCATCATGGAAACTTTAAAACAGACTTCAGCTTATCAAAAGAAACTGATTGCTGCATTTGTGTTTATATTCATGTATTTTGTTTTCAATTCTATTTATGAACAAAGTGGAGGATCTTTATCTTTATTTGCAAAAGACAACCTTGTACACAGTCTACTGGGCTTTGGAATGGATCCTAATGTAATTAATAACAGTGCCAATTCTTTCTTTATCATTATTTTCAGCCCACTTATAGGCTTAGCTTGGGTAGGTTTGAATAAAAAGAAATTAGAACCGAATACTGTTAATAAATTTGGAATTGGATTTTTATTTTTGGCTGCAGGGTTCTTCTTATTTTATAGTCTGAGATATTTTGCAGGTGCAGATGGAAAATCTTCACTTAACTTATTTACTTTTACATGGCTTGTTATTACTTTCGGAGAATTGTGCTTAGGTCCGATCGGGATGTCTATCATTACCAAATTATCTCCTAAAAAAATGTTTGGAATGATGATGGGGTTATGGTTCTTAGCAAGTGCATTCGGACAGTTTGCTGCCGGAAAAATTGGAGCAAGTTTATCTGAATCCAATACAGGAAATACTAATATGAGTAAACTACTGGCTTATACAGATGGATATAAAACACTGGGTATTTATGCATTAGTTGCCGGAGTGGTATTAATATTGCTATCTTCACTCGTGAAAAAATTAATGCAGGATGTAAAATAGAAAATAAGTAATTATGCTTATTTTTACGTAAATGTCAAATTATGAAGAAAATT
The DNA here is from genome assembly GCF_037572595.1 of Chryseobacterium sp. MYb328. NCBI lineage: Bacteria > Pseudomonadati > Bacteroidota > Flavobacteriia > Flavobacteriales > Weeksellaceae > Chryseobacterium > Chryseobacterium sp. MYb328. The sequence continues at coordinate 184,976 of NZ_JBBGZQ010000001.1, forward strand.
TTAAGCATAGTTCTCTTATTATTATTAAATTTTAGTTTTGCACAAACTAAATGGATGACTATTGATGAAGCTCTGAAAGCACAGAAAGAAAATCCTAAAAAGATTCTTATTGATTTTTATGCAGACTGGTGCGGGCCATGTAAAATCATGGATAAAAAAACTTACGGACATCCAGTACTTGCTCAGATTTTAAATGAGAATTTTTATCCTGTAAAATTTAATGCAGAAGAAAAAAAGAGTATTGAAATTTTTGGAAGAACATTTTCCAATCCTAATACAGAACAGAAAAAAGGACGAAACTCTCTACATGAATTTACTCAATATATGAATGTAGGTGCTGTTCCAAGTACTGTATTTCTGGATGAACACGGTGATCCTATTACAATTCTTCAGGGAGAATTATCTGCCAAGGAACTGGAACCTTACCTGGAACTGATCTCAAAGGACCTCTTTAAAAAGATCCGTACCAGAGAGCAGTGGGAAGATTACCAGAAAAAGTTCAAATCTAAAATAAAAGATTAGTACGTAATTCAGATCTCAAACTTTGAATTATCTTCTTATACAACTTAAGACTTTCAATTTTTTTTGGAAGTCTTTTTTATTTTCCCGAAATTCGAACCTTTGTTTTTCATACAATATTCGATTCCCGAAATTCGGGCCTCAGATTAAGAAATGACTTTAGAAACGTCCATAGAATATGTAAAAGGAATAGGTCCGGAAAGAGCCAAACTCATTAAAAGCGTGTTGGGGTTATCCACTGTAGAAGACATGCTGAACTTCTACCCTATCCGCTATCTGGATAAAAGTAAACTCTACAAGGTTTCCCAACTCCATGAGGAAACCAGCCAGGAAATCCAGTTTAAAGGAAGAATTACCCAAGTTCAGGAGATTCAGACCGGAAAAACTAAAAGACTGACCGCTAAATTCAATGATGATACGGGAAGTATGGATCTTGTATGGTTTCAGTATTCCAAATGGCTGAAGGAACAGCTTCCTATTAACCGCGAAGTTTATATTTTCGGAAAAATTAATGTTTTCAACCGTCAATTTTCCATGCCACATCCTGAGATTGAGGTTGAAGAAAAAAAGGAAGGAGAAGTCAGGCTTAAGCCTATTTATCCAAGTTCTGAAAAACTGACCAAAAGAGGACTCAATCAAAGGTTCTTTCAGAATGCTCTAAGAAATATCTGCAGGGAAATTCCGAATCTTATTGAAGAAAACTTTCCTGAATATCTGATGAAAACATTCAAATTCATGTCCAGACAACATGCTTTTCTGAATGTACATTTCCCAAAGGATTTAGAACATTTTGACCAAGCAGATTTCAGACTGAAATTTGAAGAATCATTCTTTTTTCAGTTGGGATACGGTTTAAAAAAACTTCATCATAAAACCCAGTCAAACGGCAACCCTTTTCCTATTATAGGAGACTATTTCAATGATTTCTATGAAAATTATCTTCCGTTCGAACTTACCGGTGCTCAAAAAAGAGTTTTAAAGGAGGTCAGGATGGATATGAAAAAGCCGATTCAGATGAACAGGCTTTTACAGGGTGATGTAGGCTCAGGGAAAACCATGGTAGCTTTACTAACGATGCTTATTGCGATGGACAATGGTTTTCAAAGCTGCATGATGGCTCCTACCGAAATTCTTGCCCAGCAACATTATAACGGAATAAAAGATTTACTTGAAAAAACAGGAATCAATGTCCGGTTACTGACTGGCTCTACCAAAGCAAAGGAAAGACGAATTATTCACGAAGAGCTTGAAAACGGTACGCTTTCTATTCTTGTGGGAACGCATGCTGTGTTGGAGGATAAGGTTAAATTTAAAAACCTTGGGTTGGCTATTATTGATGAACAGCATCGATTCGGGGTAGCACAACGGGCAAAACTTTGGGCCAAAAATAAGATTCCGCCTCATATTCTGGTGATGACGGCTACACCAATTCCAAGAACATTAGCAATGAGTTTTTATTCTGATCTGGATGTTTCTGTAATTGATGAAATGCCTGTAGGAAGAAAACCGATCATTACAGCTCACAGACGTGAAAAAGACAGATTGTATGTATATAATTTCTGTAAAGATGAAATCAAGAAAGGAAGACAGGTTTATTTTGTGTATCCGTTGATTGAAGAGTCTGAAACATTAGATTATAAAAATCTGATGGAAGGATTGGAACATGTCATGGATTTTTTCTCCGACTACAATGTTATCATGCTGCACGGAAAAATGAAGCCGGATGAAAAAGATGCTGCTATGGCTTATTTTGCTTCAGGAAAGGCAGAAATCATGGTTGCCACTACCGTTATTGAGGTAGGGGTAAATGTTCCCAATGCTTCTGTAATGGTCATTGAAAGTTCTGAAAGATTTGGACTTTCACAGCTTCATCAGCTCAGAGGACGTGTAGGAAGAGGTGCTGAACAGAGCTACTGTATCCTGATGACTTCTGATAAATTATCTAAAGAAAGCAGAACCCGTATCAAAACGATGACAGAAACTAATGACGGTTTCAAAATTTCTGAAGTGGATATGCAGCTTCGTGGTCCCGGTGATATTCTGGGAACCCAGCAAAGTGGTGTGGTTGATTTTAAAAGACTGGATCTGATTAATGATTCTGCCATTATTAAAACAACAAAAAATACCGTTGATAGAATTCTTGAAGCTGATCCGATGCTGGCAAGACAAGATAATCTGATGATTAAAAATTACTACATAAAGTACTATAAAGGGAAAAATAAATGGAGTAAAATTTCATAAAAAAAACCGCAGAAAAAATTTCCTGCGGTCCCCTTATAAAACTGTTATTTAGAAGAAATTACTTTTGATCTGTTTAAAAAATTTATTTTAATAGCTAGATTTAATATTTTGTGATGTGGTGTGAAAATATCTATATATTACTTGAAGATAAACCTTCACTATTAAAATAAATTATAAAATAACAAAATGAATTATTTTTCCAACTTGCTTATTATAAAAACTAACTGTGTCTAGGTGGAGATGAGGGAATGAAACGAATAAAAAATATCTCCAACTATTTCAAGTTTTCATGATTGTACCGTTTTGTTTAAAGATCTTCTATGCTTTAAAATTGGAAATGAACATAATCCATTTTGTTAACATCGTTATTTATATATTATTATGCAGAAACAATTCCCATTCATTCATCTGTATCTTCATGTATATAATTAAATTTGTGTCACTAAGTTTACATTTACAAATGTCCGGATATTACTGTTCTTCTTTCTTATATTATTTTAATTATTAGTTATAAAATTTTCACTTCATAGTGAATATTGTGCATTAAATATCTTTTGTTTCTCTTAAATGAAAAACAAAAACAATCTGTTCATCATACTTTAAGAATAAAATTTTCTTTATTCAATCCCGAAGTGTGATATTGCCAGTTTATGGTAATAACTTCTGTAAGGACCTTTTTTAAAGTTCCAAAATCTGAAGGTTTCTTCATACAGATATTGTTGCCTTTTACGAAGGCTTCTTCAATTTCATCTTCAGTGATTTCATCATCATAAATGGCCGTCACCATATTACAGAACTTTGGATTGGATTTCACTTCATCAATACATTCTACACTGCTTTTTTCAGGAATAGAGTACTTAATAAAAACAATTTCGGGAACTACAGCATCATCATTATTCAGATATTCCATCAGAGTTTTTCCGTTACTGAAACATTGAACTTTTATAGAGATCTTCAGCTCTTTAAATATATTTTTAAAAAAAATTAAGGTGTTTTCATCGTTATCTGCTACAATTACGTTCAGAAATTCTTTATTCATACTGCATTTTAGGGTTTATTACCATGCTTTGGGCTCTTCTTCTTTTGCCAATGATCTTTTGAAACTGTGAAGGTGTAATTCCTGTCGTATTTTTAAACTGAGTACTTAAATGGGCCACACTGGAATAGTTCAGCTTATGGGCAATTTCGGTAAGGCTTTGTTTATTTCTTATAATCAGAGCTTTTGCATGCTCTATTTTCTGGAGAATAATAAAGTTCTCTATGGAAGTATAAGCAACTTCTGAAAATAGATTGGAAAGATATCCATAGCTATGATTCAGTTTTTCAGAAATATAAATGGATGCTTTCACGGGAATAATTTCTTCAGAAAAGACAAGTTCCACAATGGCATCTTTTATTTTCTGTACCAAAGCCGTTTTCTGGCTTTCAATGATCTCAATACCATAATCACCAAGATTTTTCTTGAAAAGACTATGTTGTTCCTGAGTAAAAGGTTCATAGAACTCCACCTCGCCGAAGTTCAGCAATCGGTATTTAAGCCCGTGCTCCTTCAGTTTTTCTTCCAATACCTTTTTACAAAGAGCATTGAAATCAAATTTAACGTACATTTTCATCCTGGTATAAGTAAGCCTATATTTTTAGTAAATATAATAATTTATTTCAATTAAATGTGAAATAGAAGACTTTTTTTTAACATAATATATATACAAAAAAACTCCTGTATCCGAAAATACAGGAATTTAAACACTAAGGATGAAAAAAATATACTGATAAAAAGCTATGTCAGCTCAAAACCAAGCATATGAATGTATTGTTATAAGTGATTTGGTTCTGAAACAAAGATGATCTAAAAAAAGAAATCACCTGTTATAGAATTACAAGGTAAAGTTACAAAATTTTAAGTCAATTATTCGTGAATTAGAAATTCCATTAAATAATCGTCCATTACAAACCCGTTTCCAATATCAAAAACACCCTCATCATATACCGTATAGCCCTGAGATTCGTAGAATTTTCTAGCAGCATTATTTTTATTGACATTGAGGATAATTCTTTTGTTTCCATTTTCAGAAACTTTTTCATTTAAAAACCGAAGGGCACCTTTCCCAAATCCTTTTCCTTTACTTTCCGGAACCAGATAAATGCGGTGCAGTTTGGTGGTCCTATCTTCATAATTGTGTTCATACCCGATAAATCCTTCGTAAGAATCATTATGTTCATCTGCAATAAGATAATAGTGATAATCAGGTTTTTCTAAATGGCTTGCAATTTCCTGTTCCGAATACATTTCAGAAAGCATATACTCCATTTGTTCTTCTGAAAGTATCTCTGCATACGCAATTACCCATGATCTTCTAGCAAGATCCTGGATCAGTGGGATATCTTCTTCTGTAGCTTTTATTAATTTCATATTTTATATACATTATGATTAAAAAAAGTGAAAAGTTGGAACTTTTCACTTTGTTATATTTATTTATCGTAAATGGATATGTTTGTAAGTAATTGAAAATTTAAAAAATCAATATCAACTCTTATCATTTCCATTCATTAGATTTTGGTCATTTCAGCCTTAATCTTAGCATAAAGCCCTTCTGATGCAGCAACTAAAGGAAGTCTAAGATAGTTTTTGATAATTCCCTTCTCTGCTAATACCACTTTAATACCGCAAGGATTTCCTTCTGCAAAAATGAGACGTGTAATTTCAACTAATTTATTGTGGATCTCATACGCTTCTTTCACTTTACCTTCAAGAGCGAATTGTACCATGGTTGAAAATTCTTTCGGATACCCCTGCCCGATTACTGATATCACTCCGTTTCCACCTGCCAATGTTACCGGAACAGTAAATTCATCATCCCCGGAAACTAATGAAAAGCCTTCCGGTTTCTTTCTCAGGATATCAAAATACTGCAGGATATTGGGTGCAGCTTCCTTAATCATGAATAGGTTCGGGAATTCACTTGCAAGACGAACCGTAGTATCAGCCTCTACATTCTGCCCTGTTCTGGAAGGAACGTTATAAATGATAATATTTTTCCCTGTGGAAGCTAAGGCTTTATAATGTTGATAAATACCTTCCTGATTCGGTTTATTGTAATATGGAGATACTGACAGTACTGCCTCAAATGCAGAAAGATCTGCTTCCTCGATCTGTTTTTTGACCTCAAGAGTATTATTACCGCCTATTCCTAAAACCAAAGGAAGACGTTTATTATTCACCTTAATGATATGCTCAATTACCTGTTTCTTCTCTTCGTCAGAAAGCGTTGCGGCTTCTGCCGTAGTTCCCAATACTACCAAATAATTGGTTCCGTTCTCAATGTTATATTCAACAAGTTTTGATAAACTGTCGAAGTCAACGGATAAATCTTCATTAAAGGGTGTTATCAATGCAACACCTACTCCTTTTAAAATGCTCATCTGTTCGAATTATTTTTGTCAAATTTAATCATTTACCGTAAGAATTTACAATAAATAATAATGTTTTATTATACATATAGTTATATTTGCATATACTAAAAGATAGTATGAAATTGCCATACCCGAAATTGTTTACAAAAAACTCAGAAAGAGCCGGCGATTACATATGACCTTATAAAAATAATTTGCAGCATATGAAAAATAAATTCTTGTTATTAGGAATTGTTCTGGTCTCTCTCACAGCATGCAAAACGGCTTCTGTGCCGCAGCTTGTGAATGTAAAGACTCAGAAAAATATTTCTATTAATAATGAGCTAAAAAATGATGAGGAGTTTGTAAAGTTTATTGAACCCTATAAGCTGAAACTGGATAAAGAGATGAACCAAAAGATCTCCCACACCAATGCAGATCTTACCAAACAGGGGGATAACAGCAATCTGGGGAATCTTTTAGCAGACTATACTCTTGAAGGCGGTGATGAATGGACGAAGACTCATCTTAAACAAAATGTAGATGCTGCTTTGATCAATATCGGAGGTATTCGTACTACTATTGGAAAAGGTGATATCATGCTCAAAAATCTTTTTGAAGTAATGCCTTTCGAAAATGAACTGATCATTGTAAAGATGAAAGGAGCTGATTTGCCGGGACTTTTTCAATATTATGCAAAAACGCAGGTCAACAATCCGGTCTCTCACTTATATATTGAAACCAAAAACGGACAGTTAACTCAATCTTTAATTAACGGAAAACAAGTGGATCCCAACAAAGACTACTATATTGCGACTTCAGACTATCTTGCTCTGGGAGGTGATAATATGAGTTTCTTTGCAAAAGGGGAATCTATTCCTACAGGCATTAAACTTAGGGACTTGTATATTGATTACTTCAGAAAAAATCCTGAAATCGTTTCTCCTACAGATGTTCGTTTAAATTTTATTGGTAAAAAGTAATGGATAGAAAAAGTTTTTTAAAAGCAATAGGTGGTGGATCTTTGGCAGTAGCTTTAGCTCCCAATATGATGATGGCGGAAGAATTAAACATTCTTAACTTAAAGTCCGCAAATAAACTGACCATCCTTCACACTAACGACCAACACAGCAGAATAGAGCCATTCGATACAAGCTACACAAAAAACCCCAATCAGGGTGGTTTTGCAAGAAGAGCTCATTTAATTCAACAAATCAGAAATCAGGAAAGTAACGTATTACTTCTTGATTCAGGAGATATTTTCCAGGGAACCCCTTATTTTAATTTTTTTGGCGGGGAGCTGGAATTCAAATTAATGTCCATGATGAAGTATGACGCTTCTACTATGGGAAATCATGATTTTGATAATGGATTGGACGGATTTTTAAAAGTTCTTCCGAATGCAAAATTTCCATTTATCTGTTCTAATTATGATTTTAAAAATACCATTCTTGACGGAAAAACTTCTCCCTATAAGATTTTCGACAAAAACGGAATCAAAGTCGGGATCTTTGGGGTAGGAATCCAGCTGGATGGTCTGGTAGGTAAAAAGCAATATGCCGAAACGGTTTATTCTAACCCAATTGAAGTAGCACAGCATTATTCAGAATTTTTGAAAAAAGACCAGAAATGTGATCTTGTTATTTGTCTTTCGCACATCGGATATGATTACAAGGATGAGCCTAATAAGATAAGTGATAAAATTCTGGCTGCCAATACAGAAAATATTGACATCATTCTGGGTGGCCATACCCATACATTCTTACCGGAACCTCAAACATTTACCAACAGACAGGGCAAAAATGTTCTTGTCAACCAAGTAGGATGGGCAGGACTTCTTTTAGGTAGAATAGATTTTTATTTTGATACAAACAAAAACATAAAGCATATTTCCTGGAATAACCAGGCAATAGATAGCAGCATAATAGCATAACATGAAAAAACTCTCTCTAATTTCTCTTGGTATTTTAGCCTCCCTGCAGTTTACAAAAGCTCAGATCATTTCATCAAAAAAATGGGCAGATCTCTTTTCCTATAATAATGTCTTAGCCATGAAGGAAGACAATGGAAAAATTGTAGCTGCCACAGAAAACGGAATATTCTATTATACGATATCAACAGGAGAAATTACGAAGTTATCTAAAGCAAACGGTCTTCATAATATAGGGATAACAGCTTTTGATTATGATCCTAAAAGTAAAACAGCGGTTATAGGTTATGAAAATGGAGCGTTGGATGTGGTTACGCCTAATGAAGTAAAATATATTGTTGATATTCCTATCGCTGCTGGCTATAATGGAAATAAAAAAATTAACCATATTTCTATTTCGGGAGACAGAGCTGCAATTTCAGTAGGTTATGGAGTATCTATATTTAATCTTAAAAAGAAAGAATTTGCAGAATCTGCATTTTTCCTAAGTGCTGGAGTGTTTGAAGCCAGTAACGAAGCTACTATATTTGGAAACAAAGTATACTGTGTAACAAATTCAGGTCTGAAGAGTCACGAAATAAACAATACATTCCCTGCGTACTCTACGTGGGTCACCGAAATTCCGGGAGCATTCAAACATATTGATTCCGAATCCGAATTAGCATTTTCTTCTGCCACGGCTGCATTTGTTTATAATAATGGAGCTCCAATACAGCTTCCGATCAATCTAGGAAACATTCAGGATGTTGTGGTAACAGACAATAATGTTGTAGTAACAGACAGTAGAGTATATACTTTTGGACTTAACGGAACTTATTCGAATGCTGTAGATTTTGGAGAACAGTGTAATACCTCTGTTGTAGCAGGTGGAAGAATATTTGCCGGAACTGTACTGTCCGGGATAAAGGATGAAAGCAATAATTCATATAAACCATCCGGCCCACATTTTAATTTTGCTTATAAAATAAGCCTGTATGAAAATAACCAGATTCTGGTTTCCAGCGGGGCAAGAGCCGGAAGGTATAATTATCCTGTAGAAAATCCTAAAAGGCCAGGTTTTTATTATTTTAATGGTACAGAATGGATCTACCCCTCCTATTTTAATACCTTCCCAGGAGAAATTGACTTATTAGATGTCATATTAAATCCTCTTGATCATAGTGAAGTGCTCTTTACAAATTATACTATGAAGAATCAGGGAATTTATAAACTGAAATATAATACAGCCAATAAAGACTTTGATTTTGTAAAACGCTATAGTGTGCAGGCTACAGACTATAGCCGACGAACTGTAGGGCTTGCCACAGATACAAAAAACAACATTTTTGCCACCTTTGCTTTTAACGATGGAGGGCCAGCTGTAGCTATGTATGATAAAGCTGCCGATGACTTCGTTCTTAAAGTTTTCGCTTTTAAAAGCCCCGCAATACAAAAACCTGTAGCTTATGAGAATCTGTTATGGATTCCTTTACCAAGAGCTAATTCTTTCTGGATATATGATTATAAAGATGCAGTTAACCTTTCTGATGACAATGATTATATTTTAAAAGAATCCAATGGACTTCCTCCTAACTCAGGAGGAACAGTATCTGTAGCTTTTGATAAAGCAGGAGATGCATGGATTGGGACAGATAGCGGTTTAAGAGTTTTATCTAATGCAGCTAAAGAAATAACGGGTCTGGAACCTAAGGTTAATCCGATCATTATAGAACAAAATGGCCTTGGTGAAGAACTTTTCAGAGATTCCAGTATTCTTCAGGTGGAAGTAGATGGTGGAGATTACAAATGGGTTTCTGTTGAAGGTGGTGGTGTATACTATCTTTCTTCAGATGGTCAAAGGACCATAAAGCATTTTACAATGGAAAACTCACCTCTTCCTACGAATAGTGTTACTGATATAAAAGCAGATAAAAAGACAGGTAAAGTATATTTTGTAACTTATAACGGTATTGTAACTTATCAGAGTGATGTTACTGATGTAACATCCAATTTCGGAGATGTATTGGTTTATCCTAACCCTGTTGTGTATTCTAATTTCAAAGGGAAGGTTACCATTAAAGGATTAGCAGAAAAAACCAATATAAGAATCACAGATGCCGCAGGAAATGTTGTACACTCTGCAGTCGCAAGAGGAGGTTACTATGAATGGGATCTTAACAACCAGAAAGGAAGCAGAGTAGCTTCAGGAATTTATTTTGTATTAATGACCAACGAAGATGGTTCTGATAAAGCGACAGCCAAAATAGGCGTAGTCAATTAATGAATACACAAAGCGGTTTTTTACTTTCATTCATCAAATACGGGGAAAACGATGCTGTTCTGCATTGTTTTACAGAAGAGGATGGCTTTCAGTCTTATTTTCTAAAAGGAATTTATTCCCGGAAAAATAAAAAGAAAGCCTTCCTGCAACCCTTGAATAAACTTAATTTCTCCATTAGTCCTGTAAGAGGGAATGGAATACCTACGATCTCAAAATTTGAGCTGGTAAAAAGCAATGATACTTATGCTGATATCAAGGCCAGTACTGTCATATTCTTTATTTCAGATTTTTTGAACCAGGTTCTGAAGCTCGAAAATAAAAACCTTACTATTTTCTTCAGTATTGAAAGGTTTATTGCTGAGCTGGAACAACAAAACTATCAGTGTCATTTGCTGTTTCTGCTTGCCATCCTAAAAGTACAGGGAGTCGCTCCTTTAATAGGTGAAGGAAAGTTTTTAGATCCGGAAACCGGAACATTTTCCACAGTTCCCGCACATCAGGTATTCAGTGAAGAAATTTCAATGATCTGGAAAAGTATTCTCTGTGCTGAAAACCTTTATAGTGTAAAAGTACATTCTTCCCTAAGAAAAGATTTTCTGGACAGTCTTTTGGTATATTATCATTATCATATTACAGATTTTCAAACGCCTGCATCCCTGGAAGTAATACAGCAGATATTTGAATAGCTGGAAAAGAAGAAAAGTCACTAAAGAAACACCCAGCCTCCCTCTTCCAACTCCCGGCATTTCTTAATTTTCTTTACCTTTTATACCTTCAGCATCTTCCGGCATTTCCGTTTCAGATTCGGCGATTTCTTTTTTAGTAAATCTTGGCTGCAGGATTTTTGCGATAAGCCCTGTCCAGCCTGTTTGGTGGGAAGCTCCTACTCCACGTCCGTTATCTCCATGGAAATATTCATAGAATAAAATATAATCTTTAAAATCGGGATCGGTTTGAAATCTTTCATACTGTCCGTGTACAGCGCGTTTTCCGTGTTCATCCTTTAAGAATATCTTTGCCAACCGTTTATTTAAGGAGTCTGCAATCTGATCCAGATTAGAATATTTTCCGCTTCCGGTAGGATATTCAATTAAAAAATCAGGGCTGTAGTAGAAGAAAAACCGCTGGAGGCTGTCTATAATTAAAAAATTGATAGGAAACCAAACCGGACCCCGCCAATTACTATTTCCTCCAAATAATCCACTGTCACTTTCTGCAGGAGTATATTTTACACAGTAATCCGTTTCATTGAGATTCAGCGTATAAGGATTTCTTTCATATTCTTTAGAAAGGGCTCTTACTCCATAATCACTCAGAAATTCATCAGGATTCAACATTCTGGCCAGTAATCTTTTTAACCGATGTCCTCGAAGTAAAGACAAAAGGTGCTTGGAATCCTGTCCTTTTACTTCCCATCTTGAAACCAATGCTGCCAATTCCGGCTTATTATCCAATACCCATTTCATTCTTTTCTTAAAATTGGGTAAATTTTCAATCATTTCATCGTCTATTACCTCAACAGCGAACATCGGAATTAATCCTACAATGGTTCTCAGTCGTAAATACATATGAGTTCCGTCACTGGAAGCAATAGCATCATAAAAAAACTCATCTTCTTCATCCCAAAGGCTGAAATTCTCATCTCCCATATTATCCAGTGAATTGGCAATGGCCAGAAAATGTTCAAAAAACTTCATTGCCATTTCTTCATATACATTATTGTATTGAGCAAGCTCCAAAGCGATCCGCATCATATTCAATGCAAACATGGCCATCCAGCTTGTACCGTCCGACTGTTCCAGCTGTTCTCCATTGGGCAAAGTAGAATTTCTATCAAAGACCCCAATATTATCAAGCCCTAAAAAGCCACCTTCAAAAATATTGTTACCATTAATGTCCTTTTTATTTACCCACCAGTTAAAATTCATCAACAGTTTTTGAAAAGCACTTTCCAAAAATTCAAGATCAGGCTTTTCTCTTAAATATTCATCAATTTTAAATACCCTGAAAACTGCCCATGCATGTACCGGAGGATTTACATCACTAAAGTTCCACTCATAGGCCGGAAGTTGTCCGTTCGGATGCATATACCATTCAAATAAGAAAAGCTTCAGCTGATGTTTGGCAAAATCAGGATCAATTAATGAAAAACTGATGGTATGAAAAGCCAGATCCCAGGTTGCATACCAAGGATATTCCCATTTATCAGGCATGGAAATAATATGCTCATTATTGAGATGTTTCCAGTCATAATTCCTGATTCTTTCACGCGATTTGGAAGGAGGGATCTCTGCAGGATCGCCTTTCAGCCACTTTTCAACATTGTAATGGTAAAACATTTTGTTCCAGAGCATACCGGCAAATGCCTGTCTCTGCACCAGTTTTTCATCTTCTGACTGGATTCCTTCCTGGACTTCAGTATAGAACTCATCTGCTTCCTTATGTCTTGTTTCAAAAACAGAATTGAAATCACTGAACGGATCTTTTAAATCTTTATCTGAGATCCGGAACTCGTAGGCTTTTGTTTCTTTAGGTCTAAAATATTCGTCTATAAAAAAGGATGCTTTTGTTCCTGTATTTTTAGGATTAACTGCCTGAGAATTTCCGGTCAGTATAAAATCATTAATTCCATCCTTACAATACCTGGACTCATTGGAAGACTGATACAGCCTTTGATTATTGGTCTCATTATTACAGAACAATGTTTTTGAAGATTGTTTTGCGTACAAATTCTTTATTTCAAGATCCTGATGATTTATCCTGATATGATTAGCTTCCTCAGCAGACAATTGAGGTTTATAGTCATCATATCCCCATTTCCAGGTGTTTCTGAACCAAACTGTTGGCAAAATAACAAGAGCTGCATCTTTTTCTGCTTTATTGACAATCGTTAACCTAATAAGAATATCTTCCTGGCCTTCCTTAGCATATTCAATAAAAATATCAAAGTATTCATTATGCTCCAGAATTCCGGTATCGATTAATTCATATTCAGGTTCATCCTTATTTCTTTCCGCATTCGTTTTTATCAAATCATCATAAGGAAAAGCATTTTGAGGATATTTATACAGCATCTTCATATAAGAATGCGTAGGCGTAGAATCCAGATAATAGAAATATTCCTTTACATCCTCACCATGGTTACCCTGTCCATTGGTAAGCCCAAAGAACCGTTCCTTTACCATTTTATCTTTTTTATTCCAGAATCCAACAGAGAATACAAGTTTCTGAAGATCATCACATATTCCACAGATCCCTTCTTCACCCCATCGGTAAGTTTTGGCTTCTGCCGTATCATGGCTGGTATAGTTCCAGGCATCACCATTTTCACTGTAATCTTCACGAACAAGTCCCCATTCACGGTTACTGACGTAGGGTCCCCATTTTTTCCATGAAATATCTGAAACTCTTTCTTTTTCTGACATAAGCGTTAATTATGAGTAATGGGTTTTAAAACGTATTCACAAATTGGTAACAACGGTTACCAGACTTTAAATTTTAAACAAGGAAATCCTATCCACCTGTAGAGAAACTCTCAAATGTTGTCATTCCACCATCAACGAAAATACTGGTGCCTGTAATATAGTCTGCAAGATCGCTGGCAAGAAATACAGCCAGGTTTCCTATATCCTGAGGTTGTCCGATTCTGTTATAAGGAATAAGGGTAAGAAGTGAATTGAGTGCCTCCGGTGTACTCCATGCCTCTTTATTAATCGGTGTCTGAATAGCTCCCGGACAAATAGAATTGACCCGAATCTTATCAGCACCATATTCCTGAGCTAATGTCTGCATCAGCATTCTGACCGCCCCTTTACTGGAAGCATAATTAGCATGCCCTGCCCAGGGAATGATTTCATGCACAGAACTGATATGAATGATCTTTCCACAGGCTATAGAACGAGACGAATCTATTCCCCGTCGGAGAAATTCCTTGATCGCTTCTCTTGCACAAAGAAACTGACCGGTGAGATTAACGCCTATTACCGCATTCCATTGGTCTAAAGTCATTTCAGTAAACTTAGCATCTTTCTGAATACCGGCATTGTTTATAAGGATATCTACAGTTCCAAATTCTGAAACAACCTCCTGAAACATACGAACCACCTGATCTTCCTGTGATACATCACATTGATAAGTAATCCCTTTTCCACCGGCATCTGTAATTTCTTTTAATACTGATTTTGCTTCATCCTGAGATCTTGGTGAAGAATGATTGACAATCACAACTGCTCCTGCTGAAGCCAATGATTTTGCAATGCCGGAACCAATCCCGCTGGATGCTCCTGTAACCACTGCTACCTGATTGCGAAGTGATATTTCCATAGTTGTAAATTGATGTTACTCAAAGTTATGGAAACAAATCAGCAGTAAAAAAATTATGATTTTAAAATTTTATTAAAGTTTCTTATACATCAGATATTGAGGCCCGCTTCTTCCGATCCTGGTTTTTCCGTCAAAAATATATCCTGCTTTAAGATAAATATGATAAGCAGGGTCATTTTTTTGGTTAACTGCTAAAACAACTTCATGACAATCTTCGAAATTCACCTTTACAAAATCATCTAATTGCATCATGGCTATCTTCCCTATGCCTTTGCCTTGCATTTTAGGATTTACGGATAAAGACCTTACCAAAACAGCGTTTGCATTATCAGTCAGTTCAAATTTATCCTTTCCGAAATCAAGGACAAAGAAACCTACAGGAACATCATCTTTTAGGATTGTAATGGGAAATGCATCATGATCATCCCTCTTCTTAATATTTTGCAGTGCCTGATTTGCAGTTGCCGTAAAGCGCATCTGATGTTCATCTAAATCATAACTCACCTCTGAAAGATGTTCCTCGGGCTTAAAAAACGCCAACCTTATCATAAGAAGCAGATTTTAGTGATGGTAAATATCTTCATACATTACTCCTGCCCTTATTTCTACCGGAAGCTTATTTTCTTCGGGAACAATGGGACAGTTATAATCATAAGCATTATAGGCACAAAACGGATGGTAAGACTGGTTAAAGTCTAAAATAATGGTATTTCCTTTCGGGGTTTTCAGATCCATATATTTTCCGCCACCATAGGTTTCTTTTTCATTGGTAGCATCCCGGAACGGTAGAAAAAGGTAATCTTTGTATTTATCTTGTTTAATAAGATCAAGACTTTGGTACAGCGTTAATGTATAAGGTTTGCCGTCCAGCTCAAAGGTAGCTTTTCCATATTCTTTGTAAGACTTTGTTTTGCCTGAAGATGTTGGCAGTTCAAAAGGTTGTGCATCTTTAGTTCTGACAAACTTTGCTGTTACCCGATATTTCGGATCAAAAGGAAAAAATGGATGCCCTTTAAAATTTTTAAAATTATCCCCTCGTAAAGGAGTTTCTTTTGGATCCAGGTATTCTTTATCAAGATCTTGTTGAAATCTTTTAACTTCCATAACCTCTCTGGAAACCATTTTTTGTGAAAGGGCTAATAAGGGTAAAAAGAAAAAGATCAATATATATTTTTTCATGAAATCTAAAATTATGAGTAAAACTAAGAATTTTCCTGCGTTTCAAAAGTTAAAACTGTACTAAAAAAGTATAATCTGTTTTAAATAAAATTCCTTGTCTTAGATCTAGCATACTTTTTGAGCAGCAAAGGCCATGGACAGAAAGAAATTCATCAAAACGGGTATACTCGCCATTTCAGGTTTTTATTTTCTACAATCAGACCTTTTTCAGGCTGCTGAACGGAGAACAAACACCATAAAACAAACCATAGATTCACCAATTATTATCATTGGAAGCGGCTATGGTGGTGCAGTTTCTGCCTTACGTTTGTGTGAAGCTGGAAAAAAAGTTGTCCTGCTGGAAATGGGTCTTAACTGGGAAAAATCAGGAATTCCCTTTTCCAATCTCTTAAAACCCGGACAAAGTTCAGCATGGCTAAGAAAAAAAACAATTGCTCCTTTTATGAATATCTTTTCCTTAACGCCTTTCACCGGAACACTGGACCGTATGGAGTTTGATACAATTAATATCTGGTTGGGAAGAGGCGTTGGTGGTGGCTCATTGGTTAACGGAGGAATGGCAGTAACTCCCAAGGAAAGCTACTTCAAAGAAGTTTTCCCTAATCTTGATGCTGAAAGGTTTTACAGTCATTACTTCCCTCTCGTACAGGAAGAGCTCAAAGTAAATATTATTGATGAAAAGTTTCTAAATGATTGTCCTTATTACAAATTTACAAGAGTAGGTGAAGAAGAGGCTCATAAAGCAGGTTTTAAAACTATGAGAGTTCCCAATGTTTATGATTTTAAATATATGGAAAAGGAATTCCGGAATGAAGTTCCCCGCTCTGCTCTCAATACAGAAGTGATCTATGGAAATAACCATGGTAAAAACAGTTTGGATAAAACCTATCTGAAAAAGGCTTTAGAAACCGGAAATCTTGAAATTCTGGATCTGCATTGTGTAGATCATATTAAACTCAATGATGACAAAAGTTATACATTAAATGTTCAGCAAATTGATACCTCAGGGAAAGTGATTGCTGATAAAATTTTCAATTGTAAGAAACTTATCCTTTCAGCGGGAACAATGGGAACTTTACAACTTTTATTACGTTCAAATGCAGTTAATAATCTTCCTGTTCATGAAAGAATCGGAAAGAACTGGGGAAACAACGGGAATTTTATGACGGGAAGAAACTGGGTAAAACCATTATCAGGTGGAACAGGTTCAAAACAATCAACAATTCCTGTGGGCGGAATTGATAACTGGGACGATAAAGAACATCCTTTTTTCACCGAAATAGCGCCTTTACCAATGGGAATGGATGTTGCTACGGCCTTATATTTACTGATCAACAGGGTAGATAAAAAAGGAGAAGTAGGATATGATAAAATCAATCAGAAACTTATACTAAACTGGGATGAAAGCCATACAGCCAACATGAAAGAAAATGCCAGATATTTTATCCGGAAAATGAATAATGCGAATGGAGGTACCCGAAGTCATTTTCTGTTTAATAATGGTTTTGGAGCAGATATTTGTTATCATCCACTTGGCGGATGTGTATTAGGTGAAGCCACCAATGAATTCGGAAAGCTAAAAGACCATGAGAACCTGTATGTACTTGACGGTTCGCTAATTCCCGGGACAATTGGGGTTAATCCATTCGTAACCATTACAGCTATTGCCGAATATTGTATTGAAAATCTGATCAGGCAGAATGAATTTTCTTAAGAAGGCAATGCTTTTACTTCTTTCAGATAATTTCGGATGTCAGCTTCATGCTGAAAAGGATATTCAAAATTCAGTTTTTTGGCTAAACCGGTTCCCAGTTCATGAACAAGGTCAGCAAAAGCAAAAAGAGCCATCCAGTTTTCTTCAAGATCACTTCCTGAAAAAGTAGCTTCTACTCTACTCCACTCTTCTGCAGAAAGATATTTTTTGAAGAGCCTTCCGTGTTTGTTGGTGGTTATATTTTTCCAGTCATGAGAACCTGCAATATACCATTCGATTAAAGGAACCAGATAATCGGTTCTCAAGATATCTTCAGACATGAATTTAGCATAGAAAATATCACCGCGTTTAAGGCATTTCGCCACATAAGTGGTATCCCACCAGAAATCATTCAGCAGCTGCTTAAATTTCTTTTCGGTGGGGTAATGAATCATAATAGATTTATGGGTTGGAACCTTCAGGTCCTTTGTAAGACCATCTTTATCAATCAAAACTTTATATCCAACGTCCCAGTCATCAGGAAGTTTCTCTTTCTTTACTTCTTCAGAAAATTCTGAGGTCTGGTAAAGTTTAAAATCAACTTTCGCATGGTCTTTGTATAAAACCATCTTCATAGCATGTTTTCCATCAAAGACTGTATCATCTTCCTCTATCATGGAAATGGGTTCTCCAAAAAGACTGATCCATTCATTATGATCTTCGTATGCTTTTCTGTTTTGAAAAACCAGTTCCACATCAAGATCACTGAAATCATCTACAGGAGCATATGGATTGACCAGTGAACTCGTCAAAAGAACAGCCCGGATATCTGGATTGTTTTCTGCCCAATGAATGATTTGTTCCAGCTTTTCTTCTCTAACCTTCATGTTAATAAGATTCTGATATTTTTACACGATAAACATCTGAAGAATTTCTTTTAATAGATTCTACAAAGAAACCACCTTCTTCAGGAATAACTTCTTTAAGATCGAAACTTTTACAATCTTTTGGAAGCCCTGAAAATATTAACGTAAACCAGAAATCCTGCATAAAGGGAACAGCCGTCCAATAAGGAGAAATTGAAATATTCTCCGCATGAATCATCTTGCTTCTATGCTCAGACTGGTTATCAAAAAGATACGTCGAATGCCAGATTCTGATTAAATTCCCTAAAAATGGGGATGCAGGAAAGCAACAATGCACAATGACCTGTTTCTCTTCTTCTATTTTTGTCTGAAGAGATTCAAGGAGTTCTTTTGCAATAACCGGCTTTATAACTATTTCTTCCACCTTTCTATAAGTAATAAATGATGAGCAATGAATAATGCTGTTGGTATCGCTTATTATTCATTGCTCATTATTAATATTTAGTATTCTAATTCCAGCTTCTCCTTGGTATATCCCCTTACCTTTTCAGTAAGTTCAGGGTGTTCAGCCAGTTTTTGTCCGTATGACGGAACCATTTCCAGTAACTTGTCTTTCCACTCTCCCTGAAGTTTCTCAGGGAAACATTTTTCAAGAACATTCAACATGGCGTATACTGCTGTGGATGCGCCTGGTGAAGCTCCCAATAAAGAAGCAATTGTTCCTTTTTTATTCACTACCACTTCAGTTCCGAATTCCAGTTTACCTCCTAATTTATCGTCTTTTTTAATGATCTGAACTCTTTGTCCGGCTACTTTCAGTTCCCAATCCTCTTCTTTAGCATCCTTGATAAATTCTCTTAAATGCTGCATTCTCTGAGATTTGGTCATCGCTACCTGCTGAATAAGGTATTTAGTCAGAGGAAGATTATGCCACCAGGCTCCGAATAAAGATTTCAAGTTTTTGGTATTCACACTTTCTGGCAAATCAAGGTAACTCCCTTCTTTCAGGAATTTTGTTGAGAACCCAGCGAAAGGACCGAAAAGAAGAGCTTTCTGACCATCAATGATTCTAAGGTCAAGGTGTGGAACAGACATTGGTGGAGCATCTACGGTTGCCTGTGTATAGACTTTAGCCTGGTGCTTTTCTACCAATTCCTGGTTATGTGTTACCAGCCACTGTCCTGAAACCGGGAAGCCTCCGTACCCTTCACTTTCTTTAATATCTGAACTGTCTAATAACGGCAGAGCATATCCTCCGGCACCAATAAATACAAAATCAGCAGTTACCTCCTGTTTGTGGTTATGGATTCTGTCCTTCACCTTCATCTCCCATTTTCCGTCTTCTTTTGGATCAATATCCTTCACCTCATGGTATAAAAATACTTCTACATTAGAATCTTCCAACAGGTGTCTACCCATTTTTCTGGTTAATGTTCCGAAGTTAACGTCTGTTCCCATATCCATTTTGGTAGCTGCCATTACTTCAGACTTGTTTCTTTTACTCATCACCAATGGAATCCACTCTCTTAGTTTATCATGATCTGTAGAAAATTCCATTCCGGAGAAAAGAACTGATTCTGACATTTTATCATGACGTTTCTTAAGATATTCAGCATCTTTTTCACCAAATACCAAACTCATATGGGGACAGGAGTTGATAAACTCCTTTGGTTCATGAATATATCCTTTCGTTAATAAATATGCCCAGAACTGTTTTGAAATTTCAAACTGTTCCGCGATACTTTCTGCTTTCTTGATATCAATACTACCATCCGGATTTTCCGGTGTATAATTTAGCTCACAAAATGCGGAATGCCCTGTTCCGGCGTTGTTCCAAGCTGCTGTACTTTCTTTGGCAAACCTTCCCAGTCTTTCGAAGATGGCAATTTCAAGTTTTGGATCAAATTCATGAAGCAGCGTTGCTAAAGTGGCGCTCATGATTCCGCCCCCTATCAGTACAACGTCGTATTTAGGTTTCGGTGTTCTGCTTGTAAGCGATTGTGACATAATTTTAAATTTTAGTTCAAATTTCGGGAAAAGTTTTAAAAAGAGAAACGCGTTTAACGATTTTAACACGTTAATTTTTGTTCTAAAAACACTTATGAATTATGCAAGGCGATATGATGGAAAGTATCAATTTATTTTGTTCATTTGATTTATCAAAACCATCAGATTTAAATGCTAGACTACATTAGAATATCTGCTTAATTTTTAAAGATTTTAACGCTATGATCGCTAAGAGAACCTTTATTACCTCTTATTTTACGATCACAGGGGCACTTCGTTCAGCTAGAATTCCTACTTTCAATCTGGCCCTTTGCGAGCGCTACGTTAAAAAAAACTCCGTCATACAGAAGTATAACGGAGCTTACATATTTTAAAACTGCTTTTAGTTCAATTTTGCAGTTAATTTCTTAAACTGTTTTTCAGCATTTTTACCTTCATAAAGAATAGCATATACTGTATCAATAATTGGAAGTTTCAGATTTTTCTGCTTGGATGTTTTGTAAATGGACTGTGCAGCATAATATCCTTCTGCCACCATGTTCATCGACTGGATTGCTGATTTTACAGTGTATCCTTTTCCAATAAGGTTTCCAAGGTTTCTGTTTCTTGAGAACAGTGAATAAGCGGTTACCAGAAGATCACCCAAATAAGCACTTTCATTGACATCTCTTGGTGCTTCATAAATTGCTTCCAGGAAAATTTCCATTTCACGGATCGCATTGGACACGAAAACTGCTGTAAAGTTATCTCCATACCCTAAGCCGCTGGCAATTCCGGCTCCGATGGCAAAAATATTTTTAAGAATAGCACTGTATTCATTTCCAAGAATATCTTTACTGGTTTGAACCTTAATGAAATCTGAACTGAAAACTCCTTCCAGCTTTTCTGCCGTTTCATCTTCTACAGTGGCAATCGTAAGGTAAGAAAGTCTTTCCATGGCAACTTCTTCAGCATGGCAAGGTCCTGCAATAACTGCCTGGTTTCTGAAACCGATTTTAAACTCATCACGCAGATAATGGGCCACCACATCATTTACCTTAGGAATAATCCCTTTA
This sequence comes from Chryseobacterium sp. MYb328, assembly GCF_037572595.1. Taxonomy (NCBI): domain Bacteria; kingdom Pseudomonadati; phylum Bacteroidota; class Flavobacteriia; order Flavobacteriales; family Weeksellaceae; genus Chryseobacterium; species Chryseobacterium sp. MYb328. Next base: position 206,439 of record NZ_JBBGZQ010000001.1, read on the forward strand.
ATTGCAGAAACAAAGATTTTATCTGAATAATCACAGGTCATCTTATCCAAAGTATCTGACAGATAAATGGAAGGTGTTGCCAAAACAACAACATCACATGCAGAAACCAGTTCATTAATATCCGTGGTTAGTTTTAAACTTTTCAGGTTAAAATGAGCAGCGGTAAGATAAGTCGGGTTATGTCCACGAAGTTCAATAGCTCCTTTTACAAACTCACTTCTTACACACCAGTGCACAACTTTGCAATTTTCAACAAGCATTTTTACGATAGCAGTTGCAAAACTTCCGCTTCCTACTACTCCTACAGAAACATCCTTTTTAGTCTTTTTTGGATTCGAAGATTCTGAAATAATTTTCTTTTTAGCCATAATTGGAATGTGAACTGCAAATATATTAAACAAAGATTTAACAAAATACTTTAAGGCATGATAAAAAACCACTTTCTGAAAAAAATAATGCTTCAGCACAATTAAATATACAATTCAGCGTTAGATACAGAAAAAACTGAATTTTAATTAAAGATTGCTCACAAAACTTATTTTTAATTAAATTTGCAGCTTTAAAAACCGTTTTAATTATCTAAGAAAGGAAATATGAAAAAATTTCTAAACAGCAAGAAGAACGTAAACATTCTCCTGGGAGGACTTTTACTAGTAGTTTTTGCACAAGGCATCTTCATTGCCAAACTTTTCTCGGAGAAGGATGACAAAAATTATGAAGTGAATCTTGTAAAAATAAACACTGAAAAAGACAGTGTAGATTACCTGAAAATGAAAACTGATCTTACCCTTGTAGATCAAACTGTTTCTCAACTGAACTCTTTCCTGAAGTCTAAAGACATTTCGAATGAAAAGCTAATGATGCTTGATCAGGACAGTATTGCCAATTCTATTTATCTTTCCAAACAAGCCAACCGATACAGCCAATATCTGATGGACCTACAGAAAAAACTGATGCAGGTTCCATTAGGAATGCCTACAGATGGATATATTTCATCTAATTTCGGGATCAGAAAAAATCCTATTCCATTTAAAACTGTTTTTGCTTCGGTAAAATCAAGTGCTGCCACGGAAGCTAAACCTGTTGCAGCAGCTCCGAAACCGGAAGTTAAGGCTGAACCTGTTGAAAAAATCGTGGACTTAACGGACAGTTATGGAAATAAAAGAGAAGTTAAAGTAATGGTGACTCCAAAAGCGGCTCCTGTAGCAGCTGCACCTGCTGCATCAACTTCTGCTACAAAAGCTGTTGCCGGAAATGCTACTTCTAAAGCGGCTCCTATGGAAAGAAACAATCCTCCTGCTGAAGCGGATCAGATGCAGTTCCATAAAGGACTTGACATTGCTGTTGCCTTCGGTTCTGATGTAAGAGCTGCCGCTGCCGGAACAATTATTTTCTCCGGGCAAAAAGGCGGTTACGGAAATTGCGTCATTGTTTCTCACGGAAACGGACTGGCTACCCTTTACGGACATTTATCACAGCTGATATCTAAAGTGAATGATAAAGTAAAAGTAGGTCAGGTAATTGCTAAATCCGGGAACTCCGGGCGTTCTACAGGACCCCATCTTCATTATGAAGTACATAAAAACAATACTCCGGTGAATCCGAGGTTGTTTATGAATCTATAAAAGAAAGCTGTCTCCAATGAGGCAGCTTTTTTTAATTCTAAAAGATAGTGTAGTAATATTCTCGCCGATTATGCAGATTTTTAGTTCACAAATATCTGCTAGATCTGTGGGAGATTATTTTCGCAGAGTGTTTTAGAATTACAATACAAACAAAAACAGCTGCCGATGGCAGCTGTTTTTTATTTTAAAATCTTAAGAGTTCCTTTAGGATGGGTAAATGTACCATCTGGTCCTGCAATATTAGAATAGACTATATTTTTATTGTAATCCTGGATATGAGTAACATTGAATCCCAGATGAGGCTCATGCCAATACACCATGAAAACATTTTTTGCTACTTCCACAGCTGTATATTCTACAGTATCTGTACTGTCTTTTGAACTTCCTGCTGTTCCGGTAAATGTCATTGTTTTATTGTCTTTAAAATCGAGAAGGAATTTTACAGTTCCAAAATCAACTTCTACTTTCTTACCGATGGCTGGATAGGGCGATTTTAAATCCCAAGCCATTTCACCAAGAAAAACCTTTACTCCCATTTCCAGTTCATCTTTTCCCGGAAGGCTAGGGAATTTTTTAACCATAAAGTCTACGATAGAAGACGGGGTTTTATTTTCAGTAACAGCTTTCTTATAGTTTTCAAGATAGCTTTTTACAAAATCCAGAGATGCCGGAGACAGAGACTGTTTTGCAAAATGTGAAGGAACTACCTGTTCAGGTTTTAGAGATTTCATCGCATCAATTTGGCCGATCCACTGATCAATAGCCTTTACATTTTGAGTATCTGCCATCCAAAGGTGTGAATCTACGGAAACAGAAATTCCTCCTGCTATAGTCTTTATAGACGGAATCCAAAGAAAGCTGTGCGCCGGATCTTCAGGATTCTGTATGATCTCAATTTTATTTCCTTCCAAATCAGGAACTGAAGTAACAGCTTCCGGAACAATAATTTCTGATGGAGCATCTGTTTTTAACTGTGGTTTCCAAACTGCCAGTTTATCATCCTTTGAGGCGGAAATAAGATAAGCTGTTTGTGCAGTAGAAATAATTTTAACATTAGGAAAAGCTTTTTTAATCACATCTAATCCAAAGTAGAAATCCGGATCACTGTGGGAAATAAAAACCGTTTTCATATTTTTTCCGGTAGCTTTTATTTCTTTTACCAACTGTTCTGCATATTGCTTTTGAAACTGAGCATCAATAAGTATGGCATCTTTATCTCCATAAATAATGGTAGAGGTAATTGGAAAAATAGCCTTGGTTCCGGGATTATAGACTTTAACCTTCAGATTTCCTGCAAATATACTGATGAAACCTAAAATGGCCATTAATGATAATAATTTTCTTTTTAACATTGTTGTTCTTTTTTAATTAATAAGCTGCAGTGAAACGTTCACGGATGTGATTGTTCTGCTCCAGTTCATCCACTAAAGCTACGGCTACATCTTCTACCGAAAGACGGCTTCTTCCTTCTGCATCGAATACCGGAGTTTCCAAAGAGGTTCTGTATTGACCTGTTCTTGCTCCTACATTCGCCTGGTTCATTTCTACTGCGGGGCTAAAGAAAGTCCAGTCTAATGTATTGTTTCCTTTAATCTTATTTAAATAATCTCTTGCAGCAGTTGCTCCCGGTTTATAAGCATCCGGAAAATCGGGTGTGTCTACAATCTGAACATTATCCGGTGTATAAAGGCTTCCTGCCCCTCCTACTACAATCAGTCTTTTTACTCCTGATTCTTCTACTGCTTTTTCAATATTTTCAGAGCCATTTAAAAAGTCGTTGTAAAGATTTGGATTCGTCCATCCTGCATTAAAAGCGCTGATTACAGCATCACTTCCTTTTAAAGCTTCTGCTAATTCTCCTACATTGTTTACATCAACGCTTTTTGCTGTTACATTTTCCTGTGTTTTCACCTTCGATGCGTCTCTTACTAAAGCTTCCACAGCATATCCTCTGTCTGTCAATTCTGTTACGATGTGTGCTCCTACAAATCCTGTTGCACCAATTACTGCTACTTTTTTCATAATATTTTATATTTTAAATTAAATTGTAATAAATTTTGTTACATTTATGGGTAAAAAAATTTTATTCGAATTGATCTGCGAATTCCTGCAAAGATTTATCTCCTAAAAACTGACTTACCAACTGATCTGTCTCTTCAAATAATGTATTTAAATGACTGTTAATTTCTTTTCCAACGCTACAGGCCGGATTAGGATTCTGATTTTTCTTTCCCAATACTTCTGTATTCTTTACAGATCTGTAAATCTCAGAAATTGTAATATTTACTGCATCTTTTGCCAGATGGCTACCTCCTTCTTTTCCTTGTCTGCTGACGATTAAGCCTGCTTCTCTTAAGACGCTGATCTCTTTACGTACAATAACGGGATTCACATTGATACTACCCGCAACCCAATCAGAAGTGAGCCACTCCTGAGGACTTTTCGCCAATAAGGTCATGATATGTATTGCCGTAGCAAATCTTGTGTTATTCATTGTAATTACTCTGCAAAGATACACAAAATTTAATTGTAACAAAATATATTACAGTTAAATTTTTCTTAAAGGATTAATTTATCCAGATCCAGCAGTAAGTAATTAATGTTTTGATTGATCGTTCGTGTTGCTGACTGCATCTGATTGAGCATAGCAGCCCTGTTATGAAGGTCATCTGCCCTGTAATATCCACCATCGCTGAAAATAACGGATTGGTCCGCAGATGTTTTATCATCATCAAACTGATAATGCAGCCACCTTTCTTTCATATTTCCGATAATGGAGTGCTCTTCTTTATTAGAGAATTTCTTTTCGGTGTACATGTACCAGATAAATGGTGGAAAGTTTGGTGATTCTAATTTTTCTCTCCAGATATCTCTTAAAAGGTTTCTCTGATGAATAAATTCCACCTTTTTTCCTTTCGGATTAAGGGTTGCCAAACCAAAACCTGCTCCCAGAACCCCACCCCCAATATCAATGGCATTACTCCATCCTTGATCACTCACAATTCCACCCGCAATAGAAGCCGCTGCACCTGTAATGATAGAATATAAGATCATTTTATTATTCCTGGAAGAATTGAGATTATCTACATAATTTCCAATCTGGGCTACTCTTTCTCCTTCACAATCAAACTCTGCTGCTACAGCATCAAGCTCAGTAAGGGCAATTGTAATTTTACTGTTGATCTTTGTCTTCAGCTGCAGAACTTTAATCTGGGAAGCCAGGGATGAGTCTTTTTTCAGATCCATTATTTTATGTACTTCATCCAGATTATCCAAAGCATTTAAAATTAAAATGCTCTGGTCAGAAAACATCTCTTTAAGTTCTATATTCGCAGCTAAAATAGAATCTGAATTATAGGAAGGAACTTTATTGTTATAGTTATATTTGAAGGGGGCTTTACAATAGCTGTCCTTCAAAGTAAGTATATTTTGCTGAATAACCTGATTCTTCTTGGAAACACAGGAGGTTAACAGGCCAACAACAGCGAAAAGGTAAAAGAGTTTTTTCATTCAGTAATTTTTTGTGTTGTGTTGGATTCATTGTAAAGACAATACTTACCTCTACGTCATTTTTTACAATTTATCTATACGAATATAATACAAATAAAAAAAATTACCTGAAATCAGGTAATTTTTTTATCTATTTTTAAGCTGGATTATTTAATACCAAGTAATTCTACTTCAAAAACTAGGGTACTGTTTGGTCCGATCTCTTTACTGATTTCCTGATCTCCATATGCTAAGTGTGGTGGAATAATCAGTCTCCATTTACTTCCTACAGTCATTAACTGAAGTGCTTCTGTCCATCCTGAAATTACTCTGTTTAAAGGGAAAGATGCAGGAGTTCCTCTTTTTACAGAACTGTCGAAAACCTTACCGGAAATGGTAGTTCCGTGATAGTGGCATTTTACAGTAGATTTAGGGCCTGGTTTTGCTCCGTCTCCTTCTGTAATAATTTCATATTGTAGGCCGCTTGGTAATTGAACAACACTTTCTCTCTTACCATATTCTTCCATATATTCTTTACCGTCATTAAGATTCTTTTCGGCTAATTCTTTTTTACGTTTAAATAACAAATCTGCTACTCCCATATTATAATTTTTTACAAAGATAATGCTTTTTTAGGCTTGGAAGATGGAAGCTGGAGCATGGAAGTTTAAAAAACTGAGGACATCAACAACAAATATTTTTTTTTCATCCATTCTCATTCAAAATAATTAAACACTAATAATCAATAAGTTAAACAAAAACTTCATTGAAATAATATACTACAAAATTCCGGTTTTCAACTTCCAGTTTCCGGCTTACTTAAAATTCAAATAATTGTAACAATCTCTTAACACAAATTCCGAAACTTGGCGTTATAATTGGATTTAAAAACTAAATGCCAAATCCGATATTATATAACAAGAAGTTTGATGAGCTTAATGAAGAGGAAAAAAAACTTCTGGAAATCAATAAAAAGTCAATTGCAGATTTTGTTGAGCAATCCTCTTCTATAAGTGATGTCAATTATGCTACCAGAAATGCCCATGCGAAGACTTATGCTGTAGCCAGAGGAACATTTTGGATAGATCCGGCTATGCCTGAATTTCTCAAACCTTTTTTTGATAGAGAAAAATTTGATTTATTTATCAGGCTTTCCAATGCCCAGCTAAAAATTACAAATTCTAAAAAAGATATTCCTGCTTATGGTTTTGCCGTTCAGATCAGGGATGAGAATAATAATCTGCTCTCCAATTATCCATTGGTAAACTTTCCGCTGTTCCCGGTTAATTCTGTTTCTACTTTTTTAAAACTGTTTACAGCCATCAATCTTTTTTATATCAAAAAATGGAGCAGTTTATTTTCTCTGATAGTACAAATAATTAAAATAATTCCATCTGTTTTTACGGGCTCTTTTATCCGAAATGCGATAAAACTGTTCAGTAAGAGAAATGATTTCATTCTTTCTTTTGATTATTATTCCGTAGGTGCTTACCGTTTGGGAGATTATATGATGAAAATTAAGTTGAGCCCCCAGTCAGTAAATAAGAACATCGATAAGAAACAAAACATGAAAAAGGCTTTAAAGAATTATCTTCAAAAGAATGATTTTACCGCAGATGTTTTGATTCAGCTTTGCTATAACCTGAAAGACCAGCCCATCAATAAGCTTAACGTGGAATGGAAAAACTCTCCATTCATTAAAATCGGTGAAGTAAAGATGGATAAAGGTTCTCTATTGGATGCGAGAGACTGCAGTAATGAATTACTTTCATTCAATCCTTTTGAAAGCAAGACTATCTTTCATCCGGTCGGAAAGATTCAGAAACTTCGGGATCAAGCCTATAAAATTTCTGTACAGACGAGGAGAAAAATCAATAAACTGCTACACGGGAAAGAAGTCAAATGATAAACATTTAAAAGTTTAAATTTTCTCTTTCACTATTCTGTTTATAAAATAAAAGACTGCTAATACAACAGTCTTTATTCTTCTATTTAAGCTTCCTATCTTCGTCTTTTATAGCCAGATCGTTGATGCTTGCGTATCTTTTCGCCATTAATCCGTTCTCATCAAATTCCCAGTTCTCATTTCCATAAGCCCTGAACCAGTTTCCTTCTTTGGTCTGGTATTCATATTCAAAACGAACGGCGATACGGTTTTCAGTATGTGCCCAATATTCTTTCTTAAGTTTATAATTGAGCTCTTTTTCCCATTTGTTCTGAAGAAATCTAACAATCTCTTCTCTTCCGTTTACGAAAGTATCTCTGTTTCTCCATTCGCTGTCTATCGTATAAGCTTTGGAAACCTTTTCTGGATCCTGACTGTTCCAGGCATCTTCTGCCAGCTGAATTTTTTGCTTTGCCGTTTCAAGAGTAAAAGGTGGAAGCGGATGTTTCTGTTCCATTGTTTAAGGTATTAAATTGGTGATTATTTTTTTTGATTTTTCAATCAGCTCATTCGATCTGAACAGCTGGCTTTCTATGATACTGCTTTCAAAAAGCATATAAATATGATTGGAAAGCTCCTCATCTTTCAACATATCTAAAAAATAGTTTCTCAGATCTGCTTTATGGGACTGGATTACGTTCAGGATTTTAACATTATCCACTGGGATTTCTGATAAAATATTCAAAAAACTGCAGCCTCTGAAGTTCTCCTTTTTATTCATCTCAATCAGGAAATCAAAAGCACGGATCAACCTCTCCGGAAGATCATTCGTACCGGAAGAGAAGGTATAAAGCTCATTAAACCAATACTGATGTCTTACCTTAAGAAACTCTACACACAGATCTTCTTTAGATTTAAAATGCAGGTAAAAACTTGCCTTTGCCACTCCAGCTTCTGAAATAATCTGATTAATTCCTGTGGAATTATATCCCTGTTTTGCAAATAAATCAAAGGTTGTTTCTATAATTCTGTCTCTTGGAGAACTCATATTGCTTTTGTTTTGTAAGGCAAAGATAGAATAAAAAAACAAAATAGACAAACCTGTCTGTCTATTTTATTTTTTTGGATGGAAGCTGGAAGAGGGAGGCTGGAGGTACTGTTTGTTTTATAGATAACTATTCACTTTCTTATTAGATAGGAATGATTAAAAGGCAATACTTTTTCCTTTATTTTAAAGAACATCCCTCTCTCTTTACTCTCATTACGTTAACTCCTATTAAAAAGCAGATTAGCTATTCTTCCTCCTATAGGAACCTCCCTCTTCCAGCCTCCAGCACCCATCCTTATCTCCACTCTCATTACTTTAATCCTGTTAAAATGCAGATCAGTTATTCTTTCGTCTATAAGAACTTCCCTCTTCCAGCCTCCAGCTTCCATCCTTTCTTCCTCTCTTCCCCACAAAAAAGCCCCCAAGATTAATTCTCGGGGGCTCATTTATTAATATAGCAGTTATACTCCTACTCTTCCAATTTCTCTTTTTCATCATCTTCTTTATCAGGGAACATGATGGATAAAATAACAGAAATCACTAATACTCCACCTACGATTCCTAGTGAAACCGGGGATGAAATATGATACCACGGTGCAATAAGCATTTTAACTCCGATAAAGGACAGAATAATCGCCAAACCATACGGAAGTTTGCTGAACATGTGGATAAAGTTTGCTAACAGGAAATATAATGATCTAAGTCCCAGAATAGCAAAAATATTTGATGTATAAAGGATAAACGGATCATCTGAGATCGCAAAGATCGCCGGAATGGAATCTACTGCGAAAAGAACGTCCGTAAACTCGATAACCCCCACTACAACTAATAGCGGTGTTGCCATTTTGATCCCGTTCTGAATAGTGAAAAACTTATCACCATCATAATTATCAGAAACTTTCCAGAAGCTCTTGATCAGTCTTGCTCCTGCTGTATTACTATAATCTTCATCATCATCGTCATCTCCGTCTCCCCATGATTTAATCCCGGCATACACAAGGAATAAACCGAATAGGGTCATTACAATATTGATTTTAACAGGAGTTCCGAAAATATCCATTTCAGGAAGATAGGTAAGGTTAATCAACCCTACTCCCGCAAAGATGAATATCGCTCTGAAGATCAGTGCTCCGATAATTCCCCAGAAAAGAACCTTATGATGAAGGAATTTGGGAACTTTAAAGAATCCGAAAACAAGGATAAATACGAATAAGTTATCCACAGAGAGGGCTTTTTCAATCCAATAAGCTGCCTGATACTGGGTAAACTTCTCTACTGCCAGTGCATGACTTTCGGGCGTTCCGTCTGTATTGAAAGCCCAATATACCACTCCGGAAAATACCATGGAGAGTGAGATCCACACGATAGTCCAGATCGTAGCTTCTTTGGAAGACACTTCATGACTTTTTTTATTGAAGATTCCTAAATCCAGAAGCAGCATGATAACAACTGTTATCGCAAATCCCCACACCAGACCTGGGTGCAGTTCTAAAATACTTTGATGTTTTTCCACTTGACTAATGTGTTATTATATGATAAAAGCAATAGATGTACAAAGTACAAATATTGCTATTTTATTTACATTTTGATGTATAAACGACTATAAATAGTTCATCTGAACAGTTTGGATCGTCTGCTCCAGTTTTCTGTCAGCAGTAGGATCTCCAATAGCATTGAATTTCCATTCACCGTTTCTTCTGTAAAAAACGCCCAATACCATAGCAACATGTCCTCTGAAAGAAGCATCGTTAGCTACATCATATTTAGCAAAAACCTCTTTTACATTGGTAGGGGTTCCTTCATAGATACGGATAGAAGCAAAAGGAATCGTTCCGAAATCCTGACCTTTATAACTGTTCAATACCATTGCTACGTGATCTACGTTAGGCTCAAGGTTGCTGAAATCTACAGTAATTACTTCGTTATCCAATCCGTCATCACCGTTTACGTCACCTGTAAGATCATCTCCACTGTGTCTTACGGAACCATTTTTCGATTTCAGGTTTCCGAAATAGATTACTTCGGTTACATTTTTATTTGAATCGTATAAAATACAGCTTCCGTCTAAGTCTACTGCCTCTTTTTTAGTTCCGAAAAGTCCTTTTTTTTCAATTGCTCCCCAGTTGATTCCTACACAGGCTTGGGAAAGTTCAGCTCCGTTTTCTTTTTTAAGGTTAATTCTCTGACCTTTTTGTAAGTTGATAGCCATCTTTTTATGTTTAGTTATTATTTACATTTATTGCGAAAAATATAATTCGCTTCTTCATATTTCGATTTACTGATTATTCAGGTTCAAATTAAGCATTGCCCGCAGAATATTTGTTTCTTCATCAAAGGCAAATATCTTGCTCATAATATCTATATTCTCAAGGTTTCTGATATAATCTTTCAAAACACCTTCTACCTCTGGAGGTAAATTGCGTTTTCTTTCATTCATAGTATCTTCCAACTGCTCATTTTTATTTTTAAGCTGGTCAATAATAGTACTTTGATTAGATTGGTTTTCAGAAATATCAAGCTTATCCAAATCTTTGTCGAAAAGATAAAGCTTTTTATTGTCTACACTGAAAATAAAATAATCATCAGACTGAAAGATCTTGAAAAGCTCATATTCATGGGTTCCGATCACATAGCCACATACAAAACGGACTTTAAATCCCTGTATGTTCAATCTTCCCAACAGTTTTCTTTCAATGGAATAATCTTTATACTGATAGGTTGGAAAGGATTCGGCTTTCAGCAGAGATTCATCTGCTTCTGATCTGTAGAATTCTTTCGCATACTTTTTATGAAAATACAGTACATTATCCCAATTGGCAGTAAAAATATCTTCTGTAAGATCCTTATACAGTGCTTTCAGATGTTGTGAAAATATACCGCTGTACATTTTCCTGTCGGTCTGAAAACTATCTGCCTGCCTTTCTTCAAAACCTGAAATATATTTTTTATTGATGTCAATTTCGTTAAGGACCGCCAGCATATCATTTTCCTTCTGTCTTTTGATTTTCGTCAGAAGTTCTATGAGACTGTCGGTATACTGCAGGTGAAAAAGCTCCAGCTTATTGTAATCCAGGGCCGTATTTTCCTGGAACAGATTGTGAATAATATCTGTTTTGATGTAAATGGATATTATGTCAATATGTTCAAAAAAATTAGCCAGAAGTTTAAGTCTTGTTAACCTTCTTTTGCTCTGTGACAATATGGTTGCTGCATCTTCCCCCACCTTAGTACCTATAAATTAACCTCTGACATTCGCTTTCAGTTCGTGCTCCAATGTCTGAAGATCCTGATCCAGTTTTCTTCTGTTGTCAGCTCCCTGTTTCTGGATCTGTTTCACTTCGTTTAATGTGTTGATCAACATTGAAGTTGTTTCTCTCAATGTTTCTACAGATACAATAGTCTGCTCATTGGCTCTCGCTACATTAACAGAGTTCTGACCAAGACGTTCTGCATTCTTTCTCAAGATTTCTTCTGTAGTAGAAGATACTTTCTGCTGAATCTCAATACTCTGCTGCTGTCTGTACATGGCAACGGCAAGCGAAAGCTGGTTTTTCCATAACGGAAGCGTAGTGGTAAGAATAGTCTGCGCTTTTTCTGCAATAGAAACGTTGTTATTCTGAACCAGTCTGATCTGTGGAAGAGACTGCATCATAATGACACGTACCACCTTAAGATCGGCCATTCTTCGGTCTAACCTTGCAATGAAGTCTCTCTTATCTGCAATCTGATAATCCTGGAAATTCTGAGGGGCAGTCTCCATCTGAGCCAACTCTACAGCTGCTCTTTCCATTCTGATATTTCCAGCAATCACAAGTTCTTCAATTTGTTTGATAGAGTTTACATTGCTTTCAAAAATCGTCTGAAGAACTGCGTTATCCTTTGTAGAAGTAATAATTCCTGCATTTACTTTGTAAGAGATCTGCTCGATATTGTTGATAATCTTGTCGTACTTTGTAAATAAATTTTCTACCTGAGTGATTACCTTCTTCATGAATGGCAATTTGCTCAGGAAGCTTTTTACTTTATTTCCGTTAAGCTCTTCTACATCTACATAGTTCAGTTCTACCAAAAGGTCATTGATCAATCCGCCAACTTCTCCTGAGTTTGATCTTCTCACATTTCCTAAGAAACTGTCACTCTGGTTGGTTAATGTTTTCTGAAGTTCAGCTCCGAAATTTACAATAGATCCCGGGTTAGCTTCATCAATAGAATTTGCCAAAACTTCATATTTCTGACGTTCTTCTGTCTGTAGCTGAGTTAAATTTACGTTCCCCTCTCTATCCACAAGCACTGCTGGTGCTGCATTCTGAATAGGTTGAGCTGGCGTTGGCGGAACCATTGGTGTCGGCTCAAATGTTCTAAGAGGTTCAATTGATCCAAGCGGATCTATGGGTTGATTTTCCTGATTATCCATGATAATTATTTCTGATAAATTGATACAAATTTCTCAAGGCCATCTCTCTGTCCTGCTCCTACTGCCTCAAATTTCCATTCTCCGTTTCTGTTATAGATTCTTCCAAATTCTACTGCTGTTTCGATTGAGAAATCTTCATCCAATTCGTATTTTAAGATCTCTTCATTCGTATCTGTATTGAAAATTCTGATGAAAGAATTTCTTACCTGTCCAAAGTTCTGTCTTCTTGCATCTGCATCGTGGATGGTTACCACTACTGTAATTTCCTTTACTGCATCATCAATTTTTGTAAGATCAATCTTGATCTGCTCATCATCACCTGATCCTTCTCCCGTAAGATTATCTCCTGTGTGGATTACTGATTTATCCGGAGATTCAGTATTGTTATAAAAAATAAAGTGATTATCTGAAACTAATTTTTTATCATCTCCTAGTAAAAATAAAGAAGCGTCCAGGTCAAACCCAGTTCCCGTAGAAGTATTATTAACATCCCATCCTAAACCTACAGTGAATTTAGGTGCGTTGATATTTTCTCTTTGTCCTTTTTGTAAGTTAATAGCCATAATATAATTCCGTTTGTGTTAAAGTATTGATGTTATTTTTATATTCTTTTATTAAATGATAATTGTTGCTGATGGCAAGCTCCAACAGGAGATCCATCTGCTCTTTTTTTACTTTAGACGTAAGATAGTCAAAATTACTTGAATCTAGCCCTAAAATATATTTTACAATCCTTGTATTGAACTGAAAACTGAACCTATTCATTACTTCTGCAATATGTTTCACATTTTTCACTGCGTAATAATTGAAAAAGTTTTCAATTTTAGGATCGAGATCAAAATTCATCAGTTCAGCGTAATACAGAAACATAAAGTCTGCTTCCACATTATATTCGTCCAGGATTTTATTTACTGTATACTCATGACTTCCTGTAATTTTTATATCGTCTATAAAAATACAAAGTTTTCCTCTTAAAAAATCTTTATCGATATAATAAGTATCATTGGCAATCAGATTTTTACGGTCTTCAAAACTTAGATTTCCATAATCTGTAATATAGGTGTGGTTTCTATTGATTTTTGATATAATACTTGATTTCTTTTCTTTCTGAAACAGATAAAAATCCAAGTATTTTTTAAAGTAAAAACATAAAAAGTTGGAGGCCGTAGGAATCGCCATATAAGGGCTTGGAAGCACTACGATCTCTTTATCTGTATTTAAAAGCGTTTCGTTTTCGGAAATAAATCCGTCGAATAATTCTCTTGCAAATTTTTCAGCATACGACTTATCGCCATACTTGAAATAGCTGTATTCTGCGGGTGAGAAAGTGAACTCATCCGCTGAATGAATGTGGTGTAAGCTGTACCTTTTGTTCATGTTATAGTTAGTATTTAAGTAAATGTGCGCTGAACCCGAAGTCAGTAGCTCCTTTATAATCGGCAACAGGATTGTCACCAATGTGCAGAATCCTGTTTAACGGAAGATTCTGATCTTCAATATTATTTTTCACTTCCTGGAAAATGAGCGGGTTCGGTTTTGAACAGTTGATTTCATCCGAATAAATATGGAAATCTATATACTGATCCAGGTTTTCATGGATCAGGAATTTTCTCATTGTCTTTCCTTTGATAAATCCTGTATTGCTCAGAATATTGATAGTTTTCCCCTGGCTTTTAATATCATCAAAAAAATCATGAATATTTTCAAAAATGACAACAGGCTTATACTCTAAAAACAATTCTTCACTTTTCACATAAAACTCGTTCAGCTTTTCTTTGTTTAAAAGCTTTACATCTACATTCAAGGCGCCCAGAATCATCAGATAGATCTCAAAAGTATCTATATTCCCTCCTGTAACCTCGTTAATAGTATTGCAAAGATCATCATAATATTTTACGGTTTTTGCAACCACAGCTATTGGTACGTCCACATTAAAAAATGAGGAGAACAGCTCAACTCTTTTTGTTTTAAATTCAGGATGAGATTTGATTAGGGTGAGCCACAGGTCAAAAGAAAAATGACAGTGGTTTTGAATGTCGATATCTGTTTTCAATATGTTTTAAGTTAAAAGTTTTATTTAGCTTCTTGAAAAAGATTTAAAATTTATTAATCATCAAAAAGTGTTTAATTTTCTATTCTTCCCAAAGATAAAATTTTTATCAGAAATGTATTACTCTGTACCTCTGTTTTAAGATATTTTATGATTTGAGAAAAGAAACAACAAAAAATAAGGACTGTAGATTTATCTTACAGTCCTTATTTTTTGTTCTTATGATTAATTTAAGTTTGAAATTCTTGTTATTCCACTTTTACCTTCTCTCTCAAATCTCTTCGTATCTTTTTTTAATTCTACTTTTCAGGCATAACTTTATACGTTGGATCATCCTGAATATTGACTTCTACTACAGCTTCAGCATTTTTCAGCATTTTCCGGCAGTCTTCACTAAGGTGTCGAAGGTATAATGTTTTCCCTTGTTGTTTGTATCGTTTTGATAATTTATCTACCGCATCAATCGCGCTCATATCTACAATACGGCTTTCTTTAAAGTCTACTACCACTTCATCGGGATCATTCATCGGGTCAAATTTATCTACAAAAGCTGTTGCTGAACCGAAAAACAATGGACCGTATATTTCATAATGTTTAATACCATTTTCATCAGTATATTTTCTGGCACGTATTCTTTTGGCATTATCCCAGGCAAATACCAGAGCTGCAATAATCACTCCTACCAAAACGGCAAGAGCAAGGTTATGCAGAATAACGGTAATTAAGGCTACTATAATTCCCACAAATATGTCTGATTTCGGCATTTTGTTCACAATACGGATAGAAACCCACTGGAAAGTACTGATGGCAACCATCATCATTACGCCTACCAAAGCTGCCATCGGGATTTTCTCGATAATGGGTGCTCCAAACAGAATAATCAGTAAGATCATAAGGGAAGCTATAATTCCTGATAATCTGGCTCTGGATCCTGCATTAAGATTCACTAAAGTTTGGGCAACCATTGCACAGCCTCCCATTCCACCAAAAAATCCATTGGTAATATTAGCTAATCCCTGTGCTACTGATTCTTTGTTGGCATTTCCTTTAGAATTAGTAATTTCATCCACCATAGACAAAGTAAGCAATGATTCGATGAGACCGACTCCAGCCATAATGAGTGCATAAGGAAAAATAATCTGTAGGGTTTCTAAGGAAAATGGAATCTGCGGAATGTGAAATCTTGGTAAATTTCCACTGATATGAGCAATATCTGCCACTGTTTTCGTTGGAATATTAAATCCAACAACTACAGCAAATACTACAATAATAGCCACCAGGGATGCAGGCATCGCTTTTGTAAGCTTCGGAAAGAAATAGACTACAGCAATGGTGAGCGCCGTTAACCCTCCCATAATGTACAAAGGCATTCCCTGAAGCCAGCTTACAACTCCGTTAGTATCTGTAATTTTAAACTGTTCGACCTGGGCCATAAAAATAATGATCGCCAACCCGTTCAGGAATCCATACATGACCGGTTGTGGAATAAGTCTAACAAATTTCCCCAATTTAAAAATCCCGACCAGCATCTGGAGTATTCCCGCAAGGGCTACTGTAGCAAAAAGGTATTCTATACCATGAGATTTTATGAGGGCAATAAGGACAACAATAGTGGCTCCGGCTCCTCCTGAAACCATTCCCGGGCGTCCTCCTAAAACAGCTGTTACCAGCCCCATCAGGCAGGCTGCATACAATCCTGTAAGAGGTGAAAGTCCGGCAAGAATCGCAAATGAAAGCGACTCAGGAATCATGGTCATGGCTACAGTAAAGCCCGCCAGCAGTTCATTTTTATAGTTTATTTTCTTCGAGAAGTCGAATAAGCTGATCGTATTTTTCATTGAATTGCAAAGGTATAGACTTACAGGATGGAATACAATTTTTCTTTTTCCCTTTTTATTTTATGCATTCACGTTAGGATAATTCACACATATGTCTAAATAATATGTTAATTTTAATTAAAATATGTCCATAAACATACTTTTTTGTATTTCTGACTGTCTTCGTTTTTAATTTTTGTTTAAATTTGAAAACAATTAAGCAGATTATTTGGTACTAAACAAGATATTCTAAACATAAAAAACTGGTTGTCAACACATACAACCGTACGACACACAAGCTTAACGTAAATAAAATTGCATGAAACAACTTTAATAGGCTATATATTATTTACACAAATGGTAGAAAAAAGAAGTTTGAAAAAGAAGATGAGCGATTACCCATTGGAGATAATGCCTATACCTGAAGGTACATTACACCTATCCTTTTAAGATTAAGCTGTCCGATCTATTTCCAAAGACTTTATGAAGTCTCATTAATGGTATTCAAAATTTTTGAATAGTACCATAGATTTTCCAACTTCAAAATTAAATGAATTATATTCGGTAATACATAATAATATATGTCGCCTATTTTATATTTTTCTATGCAGAAGTTTAATAAATAGATAATATTAAATAAAAATGTTATACAAAGAGATCCATATTGGAAAGTTTATTAAGGAGAGGATTGATGAAAATGAAATAACAATGGAGAGGATATGTAAATTCCTGGACAAAGATGAAGATGCCATAGAAAGGATGTACAGCAGCAGATCACTGGATGCGGATCTTCTCCTGAGATGGAGTAAACTCTTGGAATATGATTTTTTCAGACTTTACAGCTCCCATTTGATTTTATATGCTCCGCCTTCAGCAGCTAATAAAAATCAACAGAAATCCGACAAAATTCCTTACTTCAGAAAAAATATTTATACTCAGGAAATCAAAGAATTCATCATGAAAAGAATTCTTTCCGGCGAAATGACTCAAAGTGATGTCATAAAGGAATACTCTATTCCTAAAAGTACTCTTCACAGATGGCTTCAGAAAAGTGATACTATTAACGGATAAATTGATCAACAGATGCGTCCCAATTATAAAAAAATATACCAGGACATGCTTACAATGGATTATCCGGAGAAGCTGAAAGATCCAAAAATAAAAGAACTCCTAGGAAAGCTGGATACCAGTGAAGATGTGCTGAAGTTCAATGAACGGCTTTTCAAACCTTCCAGAGAAAGCCAGAGAAATAATCAGAAGCTGAAGACCTATGATAAGAAAACCATGCTTAAACTTCTTGAATACCAAAAGAAGCATAGGCATTCTACCAGCTATATGTCTAAAAAATATAAGATCAGCAGAACGACTCTTTCAAAATGGAAACTGATGTTTGAGGAGGAGCTGGAAAAAACAATGAAAAAAGCCGATAAATAGTATATCGGCTTTTTTGTAAAGGTAACGATAAGGAAAAACCGGGGTATTCGTAAGCCGGAGTCGAACCGGACAGCCTTGCCGGAGTGACCGACTTCGCTATTCCTCCCCATTAGGTACGATGAAATTTTTCCTAACGACACTTAAGATTTCATAAAAAGGAAGCTGGAAGTGGGAAGAAAGGAAATTGTTAAAATCTGAAAGAATACCTTGTCTGACTTTATAGAAAATTACGATACAAAGATTATTTCCTGCTTCCCGCTTTTGGCTTCATTTAATTTATTCTTTTTGTAAATATTTCATTAAAAAACAAGGCAACAGTCAAATAGTGTATTGTCGTGCTCTACCAGCTTAGCTACTCTTCCTGTGTTTTGAGTGGAAGAGACGGGATTCGAACCCGTGTCCCCGTCGTAATGAGCGAAGTAACACTATTCTACGACACTTGTTATTTTTTTATATTGAAAGCTTATTGCTCTTCTTCAGCAATATAGGTCCTTTCAATGGGATGAACTCTTGTATTTTCGGGATAATAATTTAAATCAAAACTACTCCATCCGGATGACCAATATAAAATCATTTCTTTCAGATAGGGTATATCTTTGGTTTCATCATACTTCATATTCTCATCAAAAATACTTTGTATTTCACCTATTATTTCTTTATAAAACATCTGATCTTCGTCGTCGAAAACATCAATATGAATATTCAGATGATCTCTAAGTTCGTTCAATAAATAAGTTCTGAAATCCCATCCCATAATGGTAACCTCGGAGCCGAATGCACAAATAACCGGTCTCCACCTTAGATTTTCATCACTTACTATAAAACGGCAAGATTTTAAAGGTAACAGAACAGGAAGACGGGAAAACCATTCATCAAAGATCTCTTTTCTTTTTTCCAGAGATTTAGGTTTTATTCCCCAGGATTTCAACCAAACATGGTTGACGCCGGTGACACCATTCCATATCCCTTTATAAAGGTAGCCTATCTCGCGTGCTATCTCTTCTTCATTTTCCAGCCAGTTATAAAAAAAAGTACATTCTTCCGAAATGATCTCTCCTTCATCTTCATATTCTACAACTTCTTTTTTATCAATAGCATGCAGGATTCTTAAAAACTCCCGATGCTCCGGAATAAATCTGACCTTATACTTCTGCTCAACCTCATCGATCTGTGCCTCTGAAAGTCCTTGCCATTTGGCTCCATAAAACCCTTTACAGCAATGTTCATCTTCTACGGACCAAATTTTCTCTGTACGTTCTTTGATCCAGTATAAAAATTCAGTTAAGTCTTCAGGTATTTTCATTGTATTAGTTTTAAAAAAAGAGGCAATCATTCGAAAAGACTTGTACAAGATCATTTTCATGACCTTCTGGAGTCGAACCAAATAAACCGAAGTAAGCCTTTTCTACGACACTCTTTTATACAAATCAGGGTAATATTTCCAGAATCGTTCATGCATTTGCTCTACCCGCTGAGCTACCTCTCCTTTTCGAGGGAAAAGGCAGGATTCGAACCTGCGACCCAATGTTTATTCAATCTCGAAGTATGATTCTATGACGACACCTGATTTTTAGTTTTTTACTTCTTCATTTGTATTAGTTTTAAAACCACCTTTGAAAAAGAGCAAGGCAATAAGTCAAACAGACCCGTATTAACAGTGTGCTATCTTTATACTATCTGCTTCTGCAGAACAGGACTCGAACCTGTACTTCTGTTACCCCACGAAGTAGTTCTGTTTTACGGCACTTGCTTTAATTCTTCCATTGGGTCTTCCTGTATTTCTTCCAGCATCGCTGAAACTTAGTGTACTTTGCATTCGCTACTTCTAAGCCGTGTGGAAAACAATATGAACAACCCAAGTCATTTCCGTATTGGAGTCTGGAAATCTGTACTCCGGAAATTTTCTTCGGAAAATCAATCAATTCATATTCATTGGTTCCGAAGGTTTGTTTTAATTTTTTATTTTTTTTCATGAGTATTGAGTATTAACCTCAATACACTGCTTCTTTTAAATCTGATTTATAGTAATTCATGGTTATTAGTTTATGCTACAAATTTATATGGCTACTGCGCATTCTTTTTACGCAGTTCATTTTTTTATAAAAAACCAAGCAATAAATTATAAGAGTAATTGGTTTCAATTGGAAGTTGACGATGAAACTCTTACAGACGGCATTGGTTTGTTGTTACCGGGTAATTTGGCGAAAGACGCTGTCATTTTGGAATCGAAGTAAGCCTTTCTAACGACACCGGTAATATTAACACTGCAAAATTATCCTCTAAGTACGCATTCTTTTTACGTAGTTTGTTTTTTAGTAAGAAAATAATGCCTTTATCAGCTCTAAAAGTTTGAAAAACCCTAAAATAGGAAGTAATATCAGAAATACTATGAATATTACTTTGAATATTTTATTTACAAAACTTGTTGGGTCTTCTGCTTCTGAATACTTTCCTTTCTCTCTGTTTTTAGGTTTAAAATCAGGAATATGCTTAGTTTTTTTAAGACTGTCTTTCTCAAGTTCAGCTAAAACCTTCGTGGCATATTCATTAAGCTGAGCTTTATTTCCTCTGAAGACAATATCTTTTAAAATAGCATTTCCGGAATTACTTAATGTTTTTCTGTAAAGCTCAACGGCTTTTTCCATTTCTTTATTTTCAGGCTGAGACAAAATCCAGTATTTTCCGGCTTCATCTATAAAGCCTGCTACATAGTAAATCTGACCTAATTTATTTCTCAAAGAAAGATCATCCGGAAACTGATTGATTAAGTTTCTTAATCTGTCACATGCTTTTTTCTTTTTTCCTGCTTTCAAATCCTGCTCTACTTTATAAAAAAAATCTCCCATGGTTTTATTTTTTTATTGAATACCGGACATGAGCTGTGAAAGCCTTTCTGCACTATCTATATTCTTTTTCATTACAATTCCTGAAATTCTATTTTTAAAATGTATCTGTTGCTGTCTCACTTTTTCCAATTCTGCTTTCAATGCTGACTCATCAACTTCAAACCTTATTTTTATGTTTTTGATATCAGCAATATTGTCTTCTGTATACTCTGAAAAGCTTATGGTTCCGTTTTCTCTTTTATACAAAACCCAGGGATGGCCAATCCACAAATCTTTCCATTCAGAAGATGGGCTGTCAAAAATTTTCTGCCAATCTTCTATATTCGATAGATCTCCACAGCAGCTGGGTTCAATGAGAATTTCACCATCCTTTTTTAGAACAATACCGCCATCAAAAGAGAGTAAGAAAACCTCTTCATCAGGATCGTCAAATTCTACTTCACTAAGCCTGACGTCTATAATAGTTTGTAAACTCTCATCGTCAATCGCTTCAATATCTGCAAGGTAAGATCCTTTCTTAATGGTGTTAAAGTTGATCTTGAGCTGGCAAGCCATTTCTTCCCACTTCATAAACCATTCTTCAGGATCCGGATATTCTGTAACAGTAGGTAGCTGAATATCTTCTTTACAATATTTGAACGGATTGATTTCAATTGTATTAATAAGTTCTATCATAATTTATCAGTTGATTTTTCTAGCCCCGATTGCAGCGGCATCCTTTTTCTGAATAGGCCTTAACGTAGCGGAAAAAGATACAGCGGAAAGCGGGAATAAGCTTCTCAATATATTAATTTTTAAAAGGCTTATTTTTAAATTTCAATAAATAGCTGACTGTCATTCTTAATAGCATTTTCTACAAATCTTTTAAAAACAGGATAATAATATTCCTCAAAATCCTGATCTGATTTTTTACTATTCTTTATGGATTCTAACGTTCTCAGAAAATCATCAGCATCTATTTCCGGAGAATCGTGATCACGCCATCCTATACATTCAGTATGATGCCTTACAAATTCCGGCAATTTTCTGTATTCACAGAAAGGAATTCCTTCATAATACCAATAATTAAGGTAGCTTCCGAAGCTGTCACCGCCAAAAGTTACAGATTCTTTCTTTCCTTCAAATTCTGCCCATAATGTATATTCAGCTCCACAATCAGGAGCTCCGCAAACAGGGCATATACAGAGATGGGTAAGATCTTCTGTCATTATTTTTGATTTTAATGATAATAAATTGGGTGTAATTTAATTGGTATCAAATCTCCCTTTTCTGACAAATATATCATAGTAATTCCCAGCATTAAGCTTGCTGATTTTTTCCAGAACATCCGTTAATCTTTCCCGTTGTTTGCGTTTCAGATTTGCTTTCTGTACATGATCTGTACAATATTCATGTATCTTATCTCTAAAATCCGGACTCATTACATACTGACGCATTTTTTCCAGAACCTGCATTCTAACGGTTAGCAATAATTCATCCTCCCAATCCTTTTGTTCTTTTTGAACGTATCTGGTATCATATCTTTCAAATTCAAATGGAGAAAAGCTTGTACACCAATCGCCCCAGAGGTATTCTTCAGAGCTTCCTGTAAAGATTTCCATAGTATTGCCATCAATCGTAATGACTGAATCCATATTCATATGATCATCTTTTATAAATTTAATCCATTCTTCAGCATCCTGATGAATCTTTAACCCATGGAAGTTTACTACAAAAAAATCTTCTCCATAATCGAAGCATAATGACTTCTTAAATTTAAATTGGAAAGATTCTTCCCCTATCCGTACAACATTTACAAACACGGGATATTTATTGATAATCTTCATGGGTTTATTTTTTAGGAATTAAGGATAATTGAAATAGCAATCCCTTTTACAGCACTACTTTTTCAATCATTTCAATGGCTGACTTCTGGTCTTCCAGGGCATCCAATATATCGAAAATCTTGTCTGACCAACCTGCAATAAGGTATACATCATTTCTTTTGATATCAATGGGCTGTCTGCCATATCCTGCCAGGTCAAAAATATAGAGTTTAGCTTCAGGAGCAATTGCTTTATATCTGTTCCACGAATCTTCAAGAGAGTTTTTGGTTCCGTTACTATCCCACATCTGGGTATCGGTGAAGAGCATTACTTTATCTACAGTTTCTTTTCTTTTGATCAGATCTTCGATCACTAAATAACCATTGGTAGAATAGCCTACTTCACCTTCCCTTTTGTAGAAGGTATCCACATTATTCAGAATACCTTGCTTTGGCATCGGAACACGCAACCAACGGTCACCGAAGATTCCTGTCACCACATTCTGGCATTTTGACTGCAGAATCATAGACATCAGCAAACCGATATCATACAGCAAGACTTTACTCTTAGGAGAAACCGATTTCTGCATAGAGCCTGAAACGTCTGCTGCAATCACTACTGAAGTATTGAATCCGAAACCTTTGATGTTTTGAGCACTTGCCACAATAGCTTCTTCCAACGCATTCCAAACGGAGGACAGATAAGGTGAATCAATCTTTTTCAATTCTCTATACGCTGCCAGAAAACGGAATGGCAATTGTTTTGAATGGCTCACGGCTCTTTCATCTGACAAATAGCTGCACACTTTACTCATTGCTTCAGGGGATACTTCAGCTTCAAGGATATTTCTCAGGTTTCGCAACATGGCCATATAACCCAATTTATTACTGAAAATAAGTTCTTCCCATTTGTTTTTGAAGGCCTCTTTCTTTTCTGTCTCATTTGTGAATTTTTTCTGTCCCAATACTGAAAGTTCTACTTCCCATGTATAAGGCACTTCCAACATATTATAAACAATTTTATTGAAAATAGTCTGCTGATTTTCATCCTTGGCTTTTGGATGAACCAGAAACAAAGCATCTTTAAAAGTTACTTCTGTTTTTCTGTTGTATTTGGCAAACTGATATTCATCAAATTTATTGAAGGATTTCACCAGGCCTTTCTGAATCTGCTTTGACAATCTGTTAAGCTTCTTGGTTTCTGTTCTTTTATTGGCCATCTGATAATAAGCCAGCAATTCTGTAATCTCATCAGCTCTCTGAATAACCCCATCTATTGTTTTGCTCACCAAATCAGTACCGGAAGCTTCCTTCGCCAATTCTGTCACCAAAACCAACGGAATAGAACGCAAATACATCTCTTTTCTTGCATATACGGCCAGCTTTGCTACAAATTCCGGATCATTTTTCTGAATCAGAGACTGTATACGTTCTAATCTGTCATTTCCTTTTTCATAGGTAATATTTGACAGTCCTGTTGTAACCACAGCACTATACAATTCTTCTGCAGGTGTCATCATATAAGCCTTTGCACCTTCGTAGTTTGTTACCTCTATTTTTTCTTTTTTTAGAAAGTTAAATTTCATGAGTTACTGTTTTTATTGTTAAACATAGGAAGAGTTATTGCTTCCTCTCTGATTTCTGATGCAAAGTAAGGATTGTATTACGCAATGTTTTTGCGTAGATTATTTATTTGAAAAAAAATGTTTTTTTATTTCAGATTGATTGATAAAAACATTTAAAACGTTTATAGATTTTGCTGATGCTTCAGATCTTTTGGCTGTGTTAATATTTATGTTTTGGCTAAAGCCCGCCCCTATTGATGTTGATATTCGTATGGATAATTGTTGTTTAATGACAAGATCTTTTATCTTTTATCTTTTATCTTTTATCTTTTATCTTTTATCTTTTATCTTTTATAACTTTCTTCTATCATTCATTTTCATGAAAGAAATCGGTATTATCAGGGTTTTCAGTCAGTGTTAACTAGCTTTGTCTGCATTAAATTAAAGCTATGATTAAAGGATTATATGAAACGCATGTTCAGGTAAGTGATTTGGAAAGTGCTGTTCAGTTTTATACTGAGGTATTGGGGTTGAGGGTAGCGCACAGGGATGAAACAAGACCTATTGCATTTCTTTGGATTGGAGAAGAAAAGGAGTTTATGCTTGGATTATGGGAACAGAAAGAAAACCTTCAGACAAGACATTTTGCCTTTACAAGTACTAAAGAAGATATCCTGAACTATTCTGTGAAGTTTTTGGAAAATAAAAATTTAAAGCCTTACAATTTTCTGAAAAACGGAAGTATAGAACCTATGGTATTCGGCTGGATGCCTGCATTGGCCATTTATTTTAACGATCCTGATGGCAATCAGCTGGAGTTTATTTCTATCCTTGAAGGTGATGGGAAGCCTGAATTGGGTGTACTTTCTTATGAGGAATGGATGAAACTTCAATAAAATTCAAAAATGAATTCTGAAATCCTTTACACACAGGATACCGGTCATTTTTTGGCTACGGTTCCCCAAAAAAACAATTATTATATTGTTTTGCTATGTCTGAAGGGTAATACATTGATCAAAATCGGGCATCACAGTTTTGAACTTGGCCCGAATATGATCTCTATTCTTTCTCCCTGCAAAATCTTTTCTACTGAAAATTCTTCAGCTGATTTGGAAGTGATACAGCTGCATTTTGATCTATCATTTCTCAATAAAACCTTCCTCCGGGAAAAAGTCCTGCGCGAACTGCTGGAACTGAACCCCAACTATCCGCCAGTATATTCTCTGGAAGATTCTTTTATGCGTGTTCTGGATAAATTCAGATGTATAGAAAACGAATTGAAGATACAGTCTGCCTATCATCTGGACGTTGTACGTCTGATCACTCTGGAAATATTATACGAATACAACAGAGCCTGTGAATTTTGTCTGCTGGGTTTTAAAAAGAATATGAATCGCAATTATCAGCTCACCTACGAATTCAAAAAATTGGTGGATGCGCATTTTACAGAATGGAAAACAGTAGCTAACTATTCTTCTTTTTTAGGAATCAGTGCCAAGCATCTGACAGAAGTTATAAAGACCGAAACCGGAAATACGGCTTTACAGATTATTCATGAAAGACTTTTACTGGAAAGTCAATATTTACTGAAACACACCACCTGCTCTGTAAAAGAATGTGCCTATAAGTTAGGTTTTGAAACTCCTTCCTATTTTACCCGATTTTTTAAAAACAATAGCGGTGTTAATCCAAATACTTACCGCTGCCAACCGTAAAATGTGACAGATAAACCGCAATTTTGATATTGTTATTTTTCATCTCTCTTATGAAATTTGTAGTCATACATTTTAAGATCATATGAAAGATACAAATCATCAGTCAACACCATTGGAAAATACCTCCTGGCATGCCTTATTCTCTAATGGGAACGGAATAAAAGCCATCACTTTAGCGTTGGGAGTGATGCTTCATGCTACGAATGTCTATCTTGCAACCACAGTGATGCCATCTATTATAAAAGAAATTGGCGGATTGGAATATTACGCATGGAATACAACTTTATTTGTAGTAGCCTCTGTAATCGGCTCTGTCGTTTCTGCAAACCGGATCTCCAAACTAGGACCCAGAAAATCTTATCAAATGGCCATTATCATTTTTTCAACAGGAACTTTAATCTGTTCTCTGGCCTCATCAATGCCAATTCTGTTACTGGGGCGTTTCGTACAGGGGCTTGGTGGCGGATTGCTGTTTGCATTGTCTTATGCAATGATCAGAATCGTATTTACAGAAAGCCTATGGCCCCGGGCCATGGCTCTTATCTCAGGAATGTGGGGAATTGCTGCTTTTTCCGGCCCATTCATTGGTGGAATCTTTGCAGAACATCATGAGTGGCGATGGGCATTTGGGGTTCTTTTGATTATATGCCTGGCTATACTGATCATTGCTTCAGTTATTCTTCCTGATAAAAAAAGTGAAAATATCATTCCAGCCGTTCCTATTTTAAAGTTACTTTTACTTGTTCTGGCTTCTTTTTCTGTTTCTGCCGGAAGCATTTTTGAAAATATATGGGCCAATGTTGCTGGCGTTGTTCTTGCTTTGTTTTTTCTATATATTGTAAAAATTAAGGAAATCAAAGGTTCCGGAATCCAACTTCTTCCTTCCGGATCTTATCAGCTTTCGTCCTCATTGGGTAAGGTATACATAGTGATGTCTCTTCTAACAATTGCCACATCCATTGAAATTTTTGTTCCTTATTTTGTCCAGATTCTGAATGGGTTCACTCCTATCCAATCAGGATATCTTACTGTTCTTATCGCAATAGGCTGGACTCTTTCTTCGCTGCTATTTTCCGGAGTAAAGTCTCAGTTTTCGTATCGATTAATTCTTACAGGATGTATGATTATGCTGATAGGGCTCATTGGACTTACGTTAATTTCATTTCCGATTAATATAATGCCTACTCCAAAACTTGTTTTAAACTGTATGTTTCTTCTGGCAATAGGCATAGGAATCGGAGCGGGATGGCCCCATCTGCTGACCAAAGTATTTTCTTTAGCTCCCAAAGGTGAGGAAGAGCTTGCGTCTACTTCCGTAACGACTGTACAACTTATCGCTACAGCATTCGGAGCTGCTTTTGCAGGCCTGGCTTCCAATATTGGTGGTATTAACTTTCCTGGCGGCATTGAGGGTACAGAGAATGCATCTCGGATTCTATATGGAACATTTTCACTGGCTCCTTTATTTGCCATTATTGTTTTGATATCCGGAGGTAAGAAACAATTAAATAAGTAATTTTCTTTTTATTCCAATGGATTCGGGCAAGCCCTTTGGGCTTGCCCGAATTTATATTTTAATGAACCAGGTTTACTACCTTTTTCACTGCCAGAACATGTTTACAAGGTCCTCTTTCGCCTTGATACTTACTGAACCATTCACAAGTACAGCGCTCTTTACCTTCTTCAAGGATTACTGTATGGTGTACTCCAGTACCTTCTACTCTGGCTTCTGTTCTTTCTTTGCTATTGTTTAAAATCTCTACTTTTCCGTCTTCAATAAGCTTTTCCGCATTTTTCATTCGGGGGTTCAGCCCTAAAATACGGCTCAGCTTAAAAGGTAATTTGCGGTAGAAAAATTCATTCTCATCAAGGTCATAGCCCAACAACCCCATGGCAGCCAGCCTTCCTGTCAGATTCTCTGTTTTACGCAGACTAAGGTTTTCTTCCAATGCCAAAGCTGTAGCATTGAATGACTGATTGGCATAAGCATATTTATCCAGTGCATCAATCCATTCATCAGATACTTCGGTAATAAGACTATTCAGCAAGGCTCCTTCTCCTGAAAACCCTCTCCAGCTTTCTCTTGACAAAGAAAAACTGAATTTTATATTCCCCATATAAAGCTGCCAGGTTGTAGACTGCATATTCGGATGCGAAAAAACCTGCATGGAGTCGATATATGGAAGCAAGGGCTCCAGCAAACGAAGTCTGTGAAGGCCTCCTATGCAAACAGCATCAGCAGATTTTACGGGAGAAAACATAGGTTTGTTTCCTCTTACCATCAGGTAATAATCAGCTTTTACAACGCCTTTCGGCATCCCTCTGAATAATTGTTGGGTCTGGATCTTATTAAAAGTATGCTGTTTTTCTGACTCGGAAAGATAGATCTGAACGGTTCCAAGACCTTTGATCCATTTTATTGGTAACGGAACTTTTCTTTCCACCACCTTTTTGTCTTCCCTGTACAGCCCCATTTCTTTTTCGCCTACAGAAAGCATAATTTTTTCATTGGGACGGATACTTCCCAAAGCAGTTATCATAGGCTGATTAAAGTCTACATTGGTTGTTCCGTTTTCCAGAAACTCTCCATCCAATCCTCCAGGAAGAACATCTACCCGGGCATACACACCGGCACAGTGTGAGAAGCCTTCAAAACGAAGCCTTTCATTTCCGGCAGTCACAATCGGGTCTTTAAGAAGAGCCATCTGAAACGGAGACAGGCTGAAGCTTGATTTCACAATATTGGAAAGCGTAATCAGACAACGGGCCAATATAAAAGGCTGTCCTACATTTCCCCAAAAAAAGCAGGGTGCATTGGTATTTTTCTGTATCTCGCTGTACTGGGCAAGAAACAGTTCTTCAAGAGTCTCTTTCTTAACCAGCGAAGAGGATCTTGAATAGTTATAAGTAAGCGTATCTTCCATAAATTTATTTTTTTAGAAGATGATTGCAGATTTTCTTCAGGCTCGAGTTTTCTTTCCAGTCGTTAAGTTTCTCAATTACTTTTTTATTGGCTTGTGACTGATTTAGTGCCAATACTTCATGATACACCTCCAGCAGCTTCCTCAGGTTGGTGATTGGGTCTTCCATCTGAAGCAGGATATTGGAGATTAATTCCTCCAGTGCAATATTATGATTTTTACTTACATTCAGCATCTGATGCTGAATAAGATCTGTTAATCTTTTTACGGGTGCCCATTCCAGTTTTTCATGGATTCCTATCACTTTTCCCAGCTGTGCATTGTCTATCATCTTATAGGAGACATGTTCCAGCCAGATTTCAGCAGCAGTTCCACGGATGGTTTTATCACCATCCAGAAGAACCGTTCCCAGGAAAAGATATCCCATTTCATCCAAAGGTTTTTTAACCTGATAAAGGGCCTGTACTGTATTCAGCACCAGATTTCTTTCATACACTTCTGCAATACCGGAATAGAAAAGACAGCTTTTGATCACTTTTGCCAAAACATTACCAAGGGTATTCGGGAAACACCACATCATACCAAGGGTTTCGGAAAGTTCTCTCGGCTCAGCAATAAAATACTCCAGAAGCAGAGGATCTTTTCTTTTTTCAACATGATATTTTGGAATCTCAATATTCAGTTCGGCAGGATAGTATGAATTTTTCTTACTGTCTATGGTTTTCCATTTATAAATTCCTGAAAAGAATTCTGTTGGAATTGTATGATATTCGAAGCTACTGAATTCTTTGAATACCTTTTCAGGAGAGCGTGTAATCCCGGCTGTCATCCACCATGCAGGATGTTCGAATTTCCCTTTTGGTTCAGTATTTTTACCAAAGAAGAAAAGTAATAATTCTTTATATTCTCCTTTTAATTTTTTCTCAGCCAGCTGTAATGCTTCAGATGTATTATCCAGAGCACATCGCTGGAGTGCCAGCTGCATATCCAGATGATGAGGTTCAATATTTTTGTTCTGATAGACCTCCAGCCTTTCCACTAAAGTAACCGGAGAAATCCAACAAGGTGCGTGGGTAATTGCAAACAGCAATGGAACACTGTCACCCGCTTTTATTTTTTCATAAGTGTATATTGCAAGTTCTTTAAAAGCTTTCATGACAGGACTTCCTGCTCCTACTTTTCCAATGGGACCAAGCTTTTTATGATAGTTTGAATAAGCTTCCCTTGCAGCCTCCTCCTGACTGGTTTTCTGATATATTTTTTCCAGATTTTTAAGCTGAACAGGATATTTTTCCAATAAATTCAATCCGTAATTAATAATCAGGTTACATAACAGGACATTCAGATAAGGAACTTCCCATTTTGCAATGGTTTTACAAGCTTTCAGAAATACCGGCTCTATGAGTTTTACAGATTCTTCATTTACGTCATTGGCAAAGTAAGCGAATCCGGACAAAGCAGTATCACAATGATGACTATATGGATCTTCTATGGCCAAAGGAAGGAAGAACATCAGATCTTCAAAGCTTTCAAGTACTTTAACTTTATTTTCTTCTGTAATCAAAGGAAGCTTTTCTGAGACCATCGCTTCTAATTCCTGCGGCTTTTCTTCTATATAAGTTTCTAAAAGAGAACGTACATTCGTCAGTATATTATCTGAATAATGGGAAAGAGACTCTTTTATTGCTTTGGATGGAGGAATATATTTAAGGATAATTTTTGCTGCCTTTGACTGTATACTGTCATCTTTGCATACAAATGCAGAGGTTAGGGCAATTCCTAATGTTTCAGGATCCAGTCTTCTATGCTGGAAGATCTTTTCGGTTAAACTCAGGCTGCCCATGACAACTGTTTTAACCTCAACACTCAATAGATTGGGAAGGTAATGTGCAAATTCATCATTTTTAAAGGCAGGATTTCCTACCATTTTTTTAAGATGTATAAGGATGGTATTAACTGCTTTTGACTGTGCAGAGGCTAACCCGCCCAGTAACTCATCCTGTAATTCTACCAGTTCTGCTTCTGTGGGTTTTAAGCTCGTAAAGGCGTCCATAAACCAGCCTGTCACGTTTTTATTAAAGTTTCTGTTGGAAGCCAGCAGACATTCTCTTAAAAATCTTTTTCTGTCGATTTTTTGCTCTGTAACCAGCTTTTGTACTAATGGGGACCATTCTTTCTGGAAGGGTAATGATTTGGACGGATATTCGCACAGATACCAAAAGTGGGTACTGAGTGTTTCGGGATACTGATCAAGATCAGCAGGATAATTGCTCAGGTGATGCCCCAGCAATTCTGGTTTCGGCCTGATGTATCCTTTTTCTGTCCATCCTAAAATATGCTGATAATTAAAAGCCGTAAATTCAGCATCAATAGAATCATTGATAAAATCGGAGAACCAATCCGGGCAGCCCCATTCCAGAATCTGCTCTGTCTGTTCTATATTACGGAAAAGACTCCAATAGTTTTTACCAAAGTTTTTTTGGTCCATACAGACAAATGATGCAATATCAATGATGGAATGCTGATTGACTGAACCTGCAGTATGGTAAGAATTTTTGGTCATGACAATCTTATTGATCTCACGATCCATTTTTTTTATCGTAGGTACTAATGTCTGCTTTTCCTCTGCTGTAAGCTGTTTCAAAAAAGGGACAATCTCATGTATTTTTTCCTCATTAAGGATCTCATAAAGTCTTTCTTTCATTTGTTTTAATTTGAAGTATAATTTTTTTCAGGTTATTTTCGTTTTCCCATTCTTTAAGGACTTCTGAGACTTTTTCATCTACTGCTGTCCGGTTTTGGTTTAGCAACTCATAATAAAGCTCCAGCAGCTTCTTAAGATTGAAAACCGGTTTCTCAACTGCTGAAAGAATGGATATCAGCAGCCTCTCAAAGGCTTTGTTATGACTGGTACTCAGATTAATAAATCCGGAAAGACCATCTGTAAACCGTTTTACCGGCGCCCACTCAAAATTGATCTTTTTACCGATTATAATTCCCAGTTCCTGGATATTAAAATCTTCTGAAACAGCCTTGTTTATAAGTACTTCAAAAGCTATACCAGAGAATGTTTTATCTTTATGAAATAATCCTGCTGACAGGAATAAATAATGTACAGGCTGAAATGGGAGATCCAGTTTCATCCATGCGTCAAGAAATTCTATATTCCCTTTTACATCATACTGGTACATAGCACAGGATAAATCTCCATTGTATTTTCTTGCCGTTACAGATCCCGAAAAATAAGGAACCGTATATAATGCCCGGATCAGATCATCCTGATCAAGGGTATGATAGGAGTTGAAAAAATAATTCAGGAATGAAGCATTTTCAGGAAGTTCTTTATGATTCTCAAGAGAGAGTAATGACTGAGCTACTTCCTCAGTATTATTCCATTTATAGATTTTCTTATAATCCAGCTTCCAACTGAAATTACCATCTAGATATTCTTTCTCGTAATGATCTGTAAAATAAGTCTGCTCGAAGACAGGGCTAAGGAATTCGAAATATTCTTCTTTAAGCTGTTGTTTTGCGTATTGTTCTCCTTTTTTCAGATTTTCTTTTTTCACCCGGAGTATTGCAATCTGCAGATCAAAAGGAATAGGTTTTTCATTCTGTTCCTGATAGATCTTTAATTTGTCAATAAGCGTGTGAATACTGATCCAGCAAGGAGTATGATCCGGAACTGAAAGTAACGGAAGCTTTTTATTCTGTTTTAAAAATTCAAAAATTCCTAACAGCAGCTGATGGTAGGCTTTGAAAATAAGAGGGGTTCTTTTTTCACTCCAGTTTTCCAGCGTTGGAAAGCCCAGATGTGCATCCAATAAGACCTGCGATTTCTTTTTTTGTTTCAACAGTCCGTAATTGATCAGGAAAGTGGCCAGCAAATGTTGAAAACCAACGGTTTCTTTTCTTTTGAATGCTGCTTTAAAGGCAGGTTCAAGGTGGCTGAAATGATCTTCTTCAAAACTATCATTCAATTTAATCAAAGCATCTAAAAACAGATCAATGTGATGGTTTTCATTATTATTAAATAACTGAGAAGACAGGAAAATAAAATCATCCAGAGTTTCAACTGATTGAATAGGCTGTGACAGATGCCATGGAACTGTCTCATAGTTCCTTTCTTCCTTATTGTCTTTGGTTTCCTTTTCTACAAGATACTTTTTCAATAAATTCTGGGCATCAGAGAGAAGGAATTCTTTATAAAATGTGAGTTCTTCCCTGATTTTTTCTGAGTAAAGATCTCCGTACTTAACAATGATCTTGGCTCCTTTGGTTTGAAGTGCCTTATCTTTATTCAGGAATACTGGCAAAAGGAACAGACATATGGCTTCATGATATGTTTGATTTTCTTTGGCTATTTTTTCAAGAGCCACGAGCAGTGCATTGACAATATTCTTGGTGGGAAGGGTCATTAAAGTTGCAGTAGCCTGTAGAAAATCTTCTGTTTTAAAATCTTTTTCTGCTATTATCGGATTGATAATTTTTATCACTCCCGGAAATAATGAATATTGAGTGGAATGAAAAATCATAAACAGTTCATCCTGCAAATCCAGAATTTCTTCATGACCAGGCTCCAGATAAGCAAAAAACTCAAGGAACCAGGTATTGTGTTCTTTTGAAAAATTAAAATTGATTGCCGCAAGACTAGCTTTAAGTATTCTTGAACGGTTAATTTTCTTTTCCTCTACTAGGATTTTCAAAACATCTTTCCAACTTCTGTTTTGATAACTGGATGTAATACTGCATTCGTGTTCAAACAAAAGCCAGATATGCAATTCCAGAGTTACCGGATATGCTGAAAATATTTCTTCTGCTCTCGACGATGAGGAAAGCAATGATGCCCAGATGTCATCGGGAAGGGTAAGATACTCTTTCTGTACCCATTCCAGGACTTTCAGATAGTCGAATCCATAAAGAAAAAGATGGCTTTCTCCAATCCAGTCAGGAATATACTCCTCAAAAAGATCATCAACAAGTTCTACCGGAATGGAATGGTATCCCGGTCTCATCTTTTCATATTCTTCTTTTGTTTTACTGCATGCCAAAGCAGCCAACACCGATATTGTATTGTGCCCCCATTCTTTATTGATATTCTTCTTTAAAATGGCAGCAACTTCTTGTTTATCTTTGGGTGTAAGTTTCTTAAGAAAAGGAATGATGTCCTTGATTCTATAGTTTAAATATATTGCTTTAAACTCTTCGTTAATAAGCATAAATTCATTCTTGGCGGCTAAAATAGAAAAATTTGACTGATAGGCGATAAATTATCCCTAAAAAGTGAATTTTTTAACAAAATTTTAAGTTAATAAAACAGCTTCTAATGCTATTTCAGTCCATATTTAAATTCTCTTTGTTAAGATATATGAGATAAAATATCAGAAGAGTTCATTTATAATTGGAATTTCTTTAACGTAGATTTTGTAAAGTCAGAACCTGGGAAGTGGATACTATTAACCTTCTATACTTCAAAAATAATTAAAACAAATAATATATTACAACCCATTATTGTTTAAAAGTTCTTTCTACTTCTGTTAATCCCATTTTTGCCAGGTGTCTGTAAACAGTTGCCAGGGTAAGGTTTCGTTTCTCAGCAATTTCAAAAGGGGGCATTCCTTCATCAAATAGCTCAAATGTGATCATGTGGGTTGGCTTTTTAACAATTGTTGTGGAAGTATCCATTTCAATTTCTTTATCGAATAAAGGTACATCCAACAGGTAACAGGTCTTAAGCTTTTCAATATATTCTTCCAGATCATGCAGAAGCATTTTTGTTTCTTCATTGAAAGTTTTCAAACCTTTGGTCCCTATGGTTTCTGAATAAAGCTTTTTTAAAGGTAATAAGATCTTTTCTGCTACATTTTTATAGAAAAAGTTTATGGCACCACTGCATTTTTCTTCTAGTTCACTCCATTGAATTTCTCCGGATATAAAATCTGTTAATTTCAAACGGATGACCTTTTTAAATTTTTGAGATATTCTAAATAGATATTCACTTTCTCTTTCAAAATCATCAGACAGAGTATTCGCTTTCTCTGCATCTGGTATTCCTACAGTAAAGGTAATCTCTCTCCAGTTCATTACAGCTTCTTTTAACCAGCCTGCATCTACTGTCATCTGAACTTTATACAGTGTATAATCATATTTTTCATGGTCAATGATCTGGAGTAAACTTTCGTTAGCATTGGTAGAATCCTGAAAATCTTCAATTCTACGGTCCTTGAATATGGCATTCTGTGAAATTTCAGATTTCAGAACAATTCCATTCAGGGTACGGCAGCGGCTTAATGCCACGTACACCTGTCCGCTCGCAAAGGATCTTCCGGCATCAATAATTACCCGGTCAAACGTCAATCCCTGACTTTTATGAATGGTAACGGCCCATGCCAGCCGTATGGGATATTGTTCAAAGCTGCCCAATACTTCTGTTTTAATATTTTTTTCTGAATCCAGCGTGTATCTTTTCTGCTCCCAGACTTCGGTGGTCACAATAATTTCTTTCTTACTTTCATCCAGTACGACCTTTATGATGTCTTCATCGAGATAAGAAATTTCGGCTAACTTCCCATTATAAAAGTTTTTTTCTGGTGAGGAATCATTTCTGATAAACATAATCTGGGAACCTACTTTAAGTTCCAGTGTTTCCTCCATCGGATATTGAGTTTCTTTAAATTCACCAATCACTGATGCTTTATAAAACAGAGACTCTTCCTCCAGCTCAGATAGCTTTTTCTGATTAATATGATCTGCGATGCGGTTATGGGAACATAAATGAATGTAGGTTTCATTTTCAGGTTCAAAATCAGGATTGTATCTGGAATTCAACTTTTCAAAATCCAATTCATGGAAATCAGCATTCCGAACAGCATTAAGTATTTCCAAAAATTCTTCATCCTGCTGACGGTATACTGTCGTTAATTCTACTGTAATTAATCTTACATTGTATAATGCTTTGGCTGAAAAGAAAAACGGAGTTTCATAGAATTTTGATAAAATCTTTTCTGAATCATCTCTTACTACAGGTGGCAATTGATATAAGTCACCAATTAACAATAACTGTACTCCTCCAAACGGCAACTGGTTCCGCCTCACCCTTCTTAATGAATGATCTATCATATCTAATAAATCAGCTCTCAGCATGGATACTTCATCAATGATAATCAATTCTATCTCCCGAAAAAGATCAAGTTTTTCTTTTCTGTATTTAAAGTGAGGAAACAGCTCATTGATATTCATTGCAAGATTAGGATCAACGGGTTCTGTAGTAGGAACAAATGTACGTGAAGGGATGGCAAACAGCGAATGTATGGTTACTCCGCCAGCATTGATCGCTGCAATCCCTGTGGGAGCAACAATGATATGCTTTTTACGTGTTGTCTTTACAAAATTATTGAGAAAGGTGGTCTTTCCTGTTCCTGCTTTTCCTGTCAAGAATACACTTCTGTTGGTATGTTCCAGTAATCCGGCGAGCTCCTCCAAAGGATACAATTTTTATCAAAGGTAAATTATAAAAATAAAAGGTATATAAAAAAAGACTGAACCTTTTGGAACAGTCTCTCAGCATCAATTATATTCTCTGTATTGCAGTTTAATTATTCTGCATGCACCAATGCAGAATTTTGGCAATATTTCGGGCATCATCCACACCTCTGTGATGGGTACCGTCTAATTTAAATCCAAGTTCATTCAGTGCTCTCTGCATGCCTACACTTTTTCTTACTGTAGGATGAGTCTCTCCGAATAAGGTTTTTACATTAATGTGATCATCGCTTAAGGGATAATCCACATAAAATCTTCTGGCCTGATCCTGAAGCATATTCAGATCATAATTTCCATAGCTTGCCCAGGTTAATTCTTCAGAGTCGTATTCTGCTCTCAGAATATCAAATGCATCATCCAGCATAATCCCCTCACTATCCAACATATTTTGGGTAAGGGTGGTAAGTTCTGTACAAAACGGACTCACTTTCGAATATTGGGGTTTTATTAAAATCCCTTCATTTTTAGAAATTTTACCGGTTTTTGCATTCATGATACAAACCCCGATTTCAATGATCTCACTTTCCTGACCCCGTGGCGGGCGGTTGTCCCAACATGTGGCCTCAAGGTCTATGATCAGTATATTTTCTGTTGTTTTCATTGTTTTTTATTTAAGGTTAAAAGATAGAAGCCATTTATTGTTTTTAAATTTCTGCTTCCATCCGGATTATTATTCCAAAATCCTATTAAGAATTTTGGCTGTATTGTAAGCATCGTCTGCTCCGCTGTGATGATTTCCTTCGAAATCTATTTTCAGATAATCCAGGGCTCTTTTCAGTCCGATAGATTTATACAGCCTGAAATGTCTTTTGAATTCATACATCACATCAATGTATTGTCCTGAAAAAGGGTTTTCTATTCCGAGCCAATCGCTTTGTTCGATGATCTGCTCTCTGTCGAAGTTTCCGTATCCGGCCCAGGTGAGAGATTCAGGATGATATTCATCTCTGATTTTCTCACAGGCTTCTTCAAAATAGATTCCTTTTTCTTCTATCAGCTGCGGTGTAATTCCCGTTAGTTTTGTACAAAATCTATTGATTTCTGATCTTTCGGGAATTACATAAATGCTTTGTTTTTGGGAGATGATATTGGATATCAGATCCAACTTACAAATTCCCATTTCGATAATATCAACTTGTTGCGCGATTGGAATCCTGTCGTTTTCCCAACAGGTTGCTTCCAAATCGACAATTATTATTTCATTAGTTGTTTTCATGGTTGTCTTAAAAATTACTCTCGGGGACCGAATCGCGGGGTCCATTTTTTCTTTTTCATGATTTCCTTAACTTCTTCGTAGGAAATCGGATAAAAATCATGGCAATCTACCCCCACATCGAAACTTAATGCCATTTCATCATCCGGCAATGTTCCGTGTGAGTGTCCGTATAACTGCCAGACTCCGCGGTGTGAACCATTCCAGGTACGCATTGCGTAATGGAAGAGAATGATTTTCTGTTTTCCGTTTTGATTATCTGGTTCATCAATTTTCAATTCGTGATAATCTCTGATGGATGCAAATCGTTTGGGATACGTTAAAGCTGCACCTTCATGATTACCTTTGATCAAATGGATATTTCCATTCAATTGATCTAAGATTTCCTTTGTAAAGTCCGGTTTTCCAAGACTGAAATCTCCTAAATGGTAGACTGTATCTCCGGGATTGATTCTCTCATTCCATCTTTTAATGAGTTCTTGATTCATATGCTCCATAGACTCAAAGGGCCTTTCGGAGAATTTTATAATATTTTCGTGACCAAAATGATGGTCTGCTGTGAAAAATATATTGGGTTTCATTTTTTTTAATTTTTTTGTTGTTAGTTGCTCCTAGAACCACCCCTTCAAATCGTAGATTTGACAGCCCTTCGGAGGAGGGGAATATCACGTCTTCAACTGAGGTTTTTGTGAAGAGGGGAATTTTGAGGGTTTTTAGTTTCTAAATGCTTTATAAAAAGCGGTTTCAATTTCCTGCTGGTCGTTTTCAGTATATCTTCTTGAAAAATGGATAGGAATGGCTTCTTTTACCTTACATTCCTTCATAATCTTTCCTGATGCAGAGGCAAAACTGTGGTGATTCATCTTGGCAAATTCCTGATCTTCGTCTTTGTAAAATGTTTCAATGTACACCATATCTGCATGATTGAAAACATCTTTTATCTTTTTATAATTGTCTTCATCTGCTGCGTGATCCATGATAACTCCTAATTTATAGCCTTCATTTCTGGTCAGCAAATGAAACAGACCTAATGCTTTATACAGTGTTCCTTCTATTTCAATTTCTTTATCCGGATCATTATTTTCAAAGGCTGTTTTCAATTCGCTGATCCATTTTCCTTTCTTAAAATCAGAGACATTTTCATGGAACGTTACAGAATCTTTTTCTTTAAACAGATAAGCAATAGAATCTGTTTTGTGGTCCAGAATTGCAAAATCTACATTTACATATTCATCTTCAAAAAGAATATTCTGTGTCTTTACATATTCAAGATTCCAGTAAGGCGGACGAATAGTGTAGACATTGATTTCTTCTTTGGAAACAATTTCACGGATCTCATATTCAATAGCATTTTCATCTATTAAATTCCATGTATAAGATTTTAATCTTGCTTCAATTTGCTGATGAATATTTCTCGGCCCACAGATAACGACTTTTTCTCCACTACCAACATGATGTCTGAAAATTCCGTCAAAATTTGAGAAATGATCGATATGAGTATGGCTGATGAATATCGCCGATATCGCCTGTGCTTCCTTTACCGTTAATAAACTTGCTTCTCCACAATCACATACATAATGCTTTGCTGAGTTTGGAACTTTTATTAATATACTGATATCTTCTTTTAAGAGACTTTTTATTTCTGCCTGTAACATTTCTTTTCTTTTTAAACCACCCCGTCAAAAATTAAAAATTTTTGCTTCCCCTTCAGAGAAAGGGAATTTTCACGTCTTCAACTGAGATATTTGTGAGTATTCAATACTTCAACGTTTGTGGTTGGGTTTATACATAAAAAAGTTCCGGTAATGAATTACCGAAACTAAACTTTAAGAGTCATCAACTCTTCTTTTATACAATCTATGACTAAAGAATTCAACTTTTTGTTGATCTTTTTCTGCTCATCTTTTTCAATGGTTGTAAAAACTGCCGGAAAATCTTTTTCAAAATCTTCTAAAATATCCTGTGCAAAAAGGCCTATGACTTTCCCTATCATTTTGGGTTCAAATTCACCAATTTTGCTCACCACATTATTCAGTCTGTTTGCTGTTACATAATGTTGGATTTCTTCCCAGATATTTTGAGCTGTTTCGCTGAAATGAAGCTGTTTCTGAACAATTTTATTTTCTTTTTTGACCATTTTAGATTTTTCAATCCATTTTTCATTCTTATTTTTCAGAATGACTCTGGCTCCATTACCGAAATATCTGGTTTTTAAGGTCTTGATAATGGTTCCTTCACACATATTATTCATTTCCGGAAATCCTAACCAGGTTGGGATTTTAGAATTGAAAACATTCGGGAACCTCAATGCTTCTTCTAAAGTTCCTTCAAACAAGGTTTTAGCATAGAAAAATCCCGCCTCCTCAAAAATTGAGTTGATAATATCTGCATCTAAATAAGTTACCCCATTCAACTTAATGTCGAATGCATAAAAATCGTTGTAAGGTGCATATTCAATTCCTGCCTGCACTCTTATCGCATCTTTCACGGGTTCTACTTCTTTATGTTTGTAACTGCCACCGAACAATTCACCGTAAATGACTACTGTTTCAACGTCCGGGTATATTGTTTTCACTTTTTGAAACAAATTAATTACATTTTTTCTGTACTGTTCCAAAATTTGATGTGCATTGTAAAATTTTTCATCTTTTTCAATAAAAGCTGTTCTTTTTGCGATCTTAATCTCCTTTCCGTCGGTAAAGAAAGAGAAATTAGCGCCATGAACTTTTTCCTGCACGATGAAAACCTCATCCCCAAAGCCCTGCAATCTGATCTGATCGATCATACGGGTTTGGTAAGCATTTTCTATAGAGTTATATGTTTTGAAAATCATTTTTTTAGTTTTTTGTCATTTCTGACTGGTTATTTTCCATTTGGGTAATGTGTCTTTGTGCATTAAAGCTGAGGCTGAGATGATTTTTAATATCCTGAATAGGTCTGAAAATGTCCATTACAATTTTTTAAAGTTTTTTAAAAGTCTTTCAATATTTTCTTTTCCTACAGGGTTCATGGAGTGGCAATAGAATTTAGGTAAGTCTAAATAATTATCCATACAGTATTCTATCAGCCATTTTGCACAGTCATAGCCATTTTTTTCCACAAATTCACCAGTATCTGTTTTCAGATAATGCTCATCTGCAAGATCATGGTCAAAAGAAATCATTTCCGGCAGTCCTTTTTCCTGAATCCTGCTGACAAACTGATCGTAATTCCGAACAATATGCCAGTCTCTTCTGAGAAAAATGTCCTGTTTGGTATAACGATACGCCTCAATAGGATATCGGATATCATCCAGAAACAATAGTCTTTTGGTCATTTCCATGGTTTTAGTTTTAACTTAGTCTTCATCAATCCAATCTACAACGGTCTTCAAAAAGTGCATTCTGACTTCTTCGAACCTTGTAATATTAGGAATATGATTAATTTCTAATAAATGTTTGTTTCCGTTTTTCTGAATGATATAATCATTCGCGATAACATCCATTCCTATTTTATCTTTCAACATTAAAGTATCCTGTAAAAGTTCCGCATCCATTTCCATGAATTGGGCATCGTCCGGATGTATGGATTTTAACCACGTATCACCTTCTAGCTTAATCTGCCAGGATTTTTCGCCTATGTTTAAAATTCTTACAGCATCTCCCTCAAAATAAGGCTCCAATATGCTGTTTTCTGTACTTTCCCAACTTCCTGTAAACTTATGCTTGTTTTCTCCACAATGCCAGTTTCCCCACTTTGCAACCATCTCTCTATCGGTATTCACATAAGCTCCTGCCGAAATAAATCCTCTTTGGGAATTGAATTTTGAATACTTCATCGCTTTGGCAAGACAAGGAATTTTCAACCGGCATTCCAGCATTCCGTATGCATTTGGAAAGCATGGGCCATTCCAAATTGTCAACCCGGCGATAAGATCAAGATCTTCTTCAAAAATCCCGTGATACACCACTTTATCTACAGGAAGCATTCCTACTCCCTGAGCTTTTTCGACATATAATGTTCCGTCCACTACTTTAATCATCGGAATGGATTGATGCCAGATCATAAGACCATCATAATGTTGTCGTATATATTCGTATTCCTGTTCGTGTAAACCGATAACGGCTATTCTATTGTGAGTCATGTTTTTAGTTTTTTGGTGTGTTATTTTCTTAACACGCTATATAATAGTTTGGCGGTATTATAAGCATCATCTGCTCCGCTGTGGTTATTCCCTTCAAATTCAAGATTTCTGAACTGGAGTTCTTTTAAAAGACCTTTGGGCTTTTCTCCTTTCATTAAACTTATGAGTATTTTCAAATCAATATAAGTGTCACTAAAAGGGAATCTTGTTCCCAATTCTCTACATTGATTTTCAATAATTTCCTTATCAAATCCTCCGTATGCTGAATAGGTTCTGACCAGAGAATTGTACCTGTTCTTTATTCTTGAACAGGCTTCCTGAAAAGAGATTCCTTCTTTTTCCAGTTTTTCTGCTGTAATTCCGGTAAGTTTTGTACAATACTCACTTACTTCGGATTTGTAAGGTTTTACGAAATAACTTCTTTTATCTTCGATACTTCCATCTGACATATTCAGCTTGCAGATTCCGATTTCAATGATTTCCCTTTCCTGATTTTCAGGGGGCTTTTCGTCTTCCCAGCATGTAGCTTCTATGTCTATTACTGTAATTTTATCATACAAAAGCATGTCTTTGTTTTTTTAATTTGAAAAGTAGAGATTCAATGCTTTGATCACACTTTTCACGTTGGTATTGGGGTAGAATCCGGAACTGTTGATACAGTTTATTTCAACGATTTTCCAGCCTTCATCCGTTAAACAAATGTCCATTACAAAAGCTTCTTCGAGAGTAAACAGTTGAATCATTTTTTTCGCAAAATCTAATCCGTCCTGTGATACGTTTTCTTCGAAAGGAGCATTATCATTAAATCTGTAATAGCCGCCATCGACGATTTGCCCACCAACGATCCAAAGTCTTGCTTCTTTTATGGTTCGTTTTGCTTCAGAGCTCTGAATTAAAGAATCCGTTGTAATTCTGTTGTTTTGATTTTGCAGTCCTTCAAACACAAAATCCTTCCATTCGGTTTCTGTAAAAACTTTTCCTGTAAAAATTTTCGCTTCACTGTATGGTTTGATGAATTTTTCTTCACCTTTTTTCCACGATAATTCTTCCGAAATTGGATGAATAGAAACTTTATGATTCAAAAGGTTCTCACCATAATGCTGAGAATAGACCTCATATAAATGGTTACCTCCGTAAAAAGAACCTGGAACCCAGTCTGAATTCTGTTTCGCCAATCTTGCAATCGTCACCGAACCATATACAAAAACATCTTTCCTATCTGTTTCAAAGTCTATTTTATCTGCCGTTGGCGGAATATTGATAACATCATAATCAATATTCAATTCTTCCAACGCGTTAAAAATTTTGTAATGATCCGGATCTAAATACACATTAGACTGAATTAAAAAATACATGGTTATTAGTTTTTATTATTTAATTTTTAGGATGGAAGATGGAAGTTCATTTATAACGTTAAAACTTCCAGCTTCCAGCCTCATATTATACCATCATATCGGCACAATTGGAGCTTGCAAAGGCAAAAGGTTTTGCTTTAAACACATAGCCCATTCCCAGAATATATCCCATGGCGTCTTTTAATGCGACATTGGATTTAAAATCAGGATCGGTATTAATGTCTGCGTGTACCTCCATTTCCACTCCATAAATGTCCAATACAGAACAGATTGCATAAGCAATTTCAACAGATTTGTTGACTTCATTCAG
The DNA here is from genome assembly GCF_037572595.1 of Chryseobacterium sp. MYb328. Classification (NCBI taxonomy): domain Bacteria; kingdom Pseudomonadati; phylum Bacteroidota; class Flavobacteriia; order Flavobacteriales; family Weeksellaceae; genus Chryseobacterium; species Chryseobacterium sp. MYb328. The sequence goes on from NZ_JBBGZQ010000001.1 coordinate 249,595, forward strand.
CATTCTCTCTTTGATACTGATGGTCTGTATTTCTCTTTCTTTTCTGATAAAGGTAAACGCTCCTTTTCCTTCACGAATAAATACTACTGCCGTAGCATAATTAATAGCTTCTCCATATACGTGAGAGTCTGATCCCACACATACTTTCAGACGATGTCCGTTTGCCTGTTCGCGAATAATGGCTTCTTCTACCAGCTGTGCGATAGAGTGTTGGAAAATTTTTCCGGTCATATTCTGCCATGTTTGTTGTTGCGTTTCCATTTTTTTTTACATATTTAAGTTCTATACTTTTTATAATTCATAAATGATAATTGATTGATAAGTAATGACAAGAACCTCTTTCTAGCATTCATTACTTATTGTTCATTATTAAAAAAGTAAAAGGCTGTCTATATTTTTTGTTTGATCTTCTGCGCTTGACAAACCTTTTCTCTTTTCTTTATTTGTGTGAATGGTAACTGGCCATTTTTTTATCTGAACTTTCATGGTATTAAAATCAATTTAATATTGACCAGTTATTCACATCCAGTACTCTATAAGGGAATCGAACCCTTATTTTCTGCTCGAAAGGCAGGCGTCCTTACCGTTAGACGAATAGAGCATTTTATAAGCAATGAGTAATTGGTGATGAGTCATGATAATAACTACTTTATATCGTTAATTACTTATTGTTCATTATTAAAAAAGAACAAGCTTGTCTTAAATTTGCTTAACAAAAAGAACTTCTACGCTTGACAAGCCTTTCTTTCGAAAATTATATTGAGCATTTAATATTTTCTTCTCTTTGACCAACTGACTAGGAATCGAACCTAAACAACAAGAGTATAGTTCCTGCATGCTGCCATTACATTATCAGAGGTTGGGTGGAAGTAGTAGGATTCGAACCTACTCAGCAATGAAGCAACAGATTTACAGTCTGCCCCGACTCTCCAACTTCGGCGTACTTCCAGATTTTTATAAGTAATGAGTAATGATGAAAATTACTTTTCTATCATTCTTTACTTATTGCTCATTATTGATAAAAAGAAAAAGCCTGTCTGTATTTTGTGTTTTGGCTTAAAGATCTTCTGCTCTTGACAGACATTTTTCTTTTCTAATAAAGGATATTCTTTATTCTTATAAGTGATGAATACTTTGTTCTATTCACTTACAATTTTACTTTGAGATGGTTATGGGATTCAAACCCACTCAGCTCACGCAACGGTTTTGCAGACCGCCCCGACTCTTCCACTTCGGCGAACCATCAGATTTTAATATGAGTAATTTTTAATGCCTATTATTCAAAAAAACAAAGCCTGTTCTATTTTTGTGTTTGAACTTCTGCGCTTGACAGACTTTATTTTTACCTAAAATTGTATTAATCATATTTTTTTAGCTTCTAACTGTTATGATTGAGAAAGAAAAAGTTTGTCTGTATTTTTATGTTTTGGTGTAAAGATCTTCTGCTCTCGACAAACTTTTATTTTTCTCCTGAAACAATTAACATTCAGTTACTGCGATTTTGGAAAGATTCGAACTTTCAACTTCTGGTTTAACAGACCAGCGCTCTACCATTGAGCTACAAAATCATTTGTACGGGAAGAGGGATTCGAACCCTCAGCGCCTTGATCCTAAATCAAGTGTGTCTACCGTTCCACCATTCCCGCGGCGGTTTTATAGTAATTAGTGATGATGAATAGCAAAAACTACTTTCTATTTATTACTGATTATTTATTACTAATCATTTTGTCTGGAAAGCAAGATTCGAACTTGCGACCTCCCGCGTCCAAGGCGGGTAAACAACCACCGTTATCTTTCCAGTTTTGCAGATTCATTTCCATTCTTTTCCGGGAGACAGCCGGAGCGGAGATTTTCTACGAATCTTTGCGGTCTATGCGAGAATCGAACTCGCAGTGCCCAAGAGACAGTCGGGCAGGTTACCATTACCTCAATAGACCTTTTTTGCGGAGAGCAAAGGAATCGAACCTTCACTACTGTCATAGAACTTATTAGCAGTAAGCCGCAACAAACCAATATTTGCCTACTCTCCTTTTGTGACCTCAACAGGATTCGAACCTGTAACCCTGGGTTTAGAAAACCCATGCTCTATCCAGTTGAGCTATGAAGCCATTTTGCTATCTCAGAAGGACTTGAACCCTAAACAACCTTCGGGTCAATTCCGATATTCTGCCTTAAGCTATGAGATTAATTGGGTATCTCCGGGGATCGAACCCTGTTCTCCGGTTCCACAGACCGGTGCTTTACCAAATAAGCTAAAGAAACCATAAAAAAAGCGCCTCTTTTTGGGAGGCGCTCGTTTATATTGTGACGTGAAAGATCATTAGCTGATCCACGTATATAAGCACCTTTTATCCACAATTTCACTATCATAACTACACACTCTCCCTGCCGGTTCCTGTCCGAATAGTTCTGAATACTGATTGAGTATGTTATGCAATTGTTTCATTTTATTTTTGTTTTGCTTTTAAATTATTTTTTGTTGAATCCTGAAAACCTGTTGCTTTCAATTTTCGGTTGCAAAGTAAATATGATTTTTTGGAATCCGCAAATAAATTTTTAAATTAAATAATTGAAAATCAAATACTTACATCCAATTTTAAGAATAAGCGATTTCTGTCCGCAATATTTTGCAGATATATTAATTACCTAAATGACTGTCTCTCATCGGGTTACTTATCACTCTATTTTATTGTATTAAAGTTGCATTGTTAATTAAAAATTTTTCATGTTTATGGTTATTTTTTTTCATTCTAAATAATTTCTGACCTAAAAAACAAAAAACGTCTCGATTTTTCGAGACGTTTCTGTTATATTTTGATTAATTTTTTACGGGTTTACAGTAAATAATTTCCAAAGTCAGCACATTTCGCCTCATTCCATATCATCCAATCATATCCTAATAATCCTTTATTAGAAGGACTTTCGAATAGTTCTGCATTGATATGTGCTCTTTGTATTGTCATAATTTTCTGGCGCAAAGATATGAAAAATTGTTTTTCAAAACGGAAAACTATACTTTTGTTCACCAATACGGGGGATAGTTTAACTGGAAAAACACTACACTGATAACGTTGAATTTGGAGGTTCGAACCCTCCTCCCCCACAAAATTCTATTATGGCCTCATATCCATTCAGCAACGAAGAATGGGAAACCTGTCTGAAGGTTCTGGAAGCACTTCAGGAAAACCCATTGCATAATCCGGATAATCAGCGTTTCAAAACCCTGATCTCATCGATTCGTAAAAAGGCTCAGAAGAACATCAGTAAAAATCCTGAGGAATACAGAGATCATCAGGAATTACATGCTAAGAGCTCTGACCTGAAAATTCTTAAACAATCAGTTATTGTAAAGAAAGCTCTGGACAATGAAACTTTGTATGTTCACACTGAAGAGCCGATTCAGTCTTTTTCATTACTGCAAAAGCCTCAATTATGTTATTGCTGTCATCAGTCTTATTATCAGGTTCATTTTTTCTATCACAAGCTTTGTCCGTCCTGTGCTGATGAGAATTATAAAAACAGGAATTTAACTTATGATTTCACTGGTCAGACTGTAATTATTACCGGAGGAAGGGTAAAAATAGGATATGCTGCAGCTTTAAAGTTCTTAAGAAGCGGAGCAAAAGTGATTGCAACTTCAAGATTTCCAGCACTGGCTTCCGAACAGTTTCAGAGAGAGAATGATTATGATGTCTGGAAGGACCGTCTTTTTCTTTATGGTTTGGATTTACGAAGTCTGAGATCAGTGCAGGAGTTCTCTGATTACTGTTACGGAAATTTTGGAAGTATTGAGATTCTCATCAACAATGCGGCTCAAACTATCAAATATACTTCGGAATATTATCAGCCTTTGATAGTAAAGGAAAAGCTTCTTTTATCTCATATTCCTCAAAACCTGGTTGAAAATAAAACTCCCGTTCATGAGAGGGAACATGATTTTTTAACTTTATCTCACGAGGATCTGCCTGAAATACCTGTCACCCGGTTTGGGCAGCCTAAAGATTCCAGAGACAAAAACAGCTGGAACTCCCTCATGGATGAAATCGGGACTGAGGAGCTTCTGGAAGTGAATCTCATCAATCATATTTCACCTTATCTGCTGATCTCTGCATTGAAACCTCTGATGAAAAAAAGTGATGCCGAGCACAAACATATCATCAATGTTACCTCCACCGAAGGCCAGTTCAGCTATAAGAGTAAAAATGAATTTCATCCACATACCAATATGACCAAAGCAGCGTTGAATATGCTCACAAAAACCTCTGCTTCTGATTTTGTAAAAAATGGTATTTTCATGAATGCCGTGGATGTGGGCTGGATTTCCACCGGAGCTATAGAATCCAAAAGGGAAAGACTTTTTGAAAAAACGAAAATACCACCTTTAGATCCTGTGGATGGTGCTATGAGAATCTTTCATCCTATTGTAAAGATCAATCAGGGGGACCCGGAACTTTATGGAAAGCTTTTGAAGAACTATCGGGAAACGGGATGGTAAGGAAGATGGGGGCTGGAAGATGGGGGCTGGAAGATGGAGGCTGGAAGTTATTGAGGTGACTACTACCCATATTCAACATTTTTAATAAGTTTTCTTTTAAAAATAAATGAGGTAAGATGTTCTTGAAAAACTACTGAAAAACAGAATGGTGAGGAAGATGGAGGCTGGAAGTTATTGAGGTGACTACTACCAATATCCAACATTTTTAATAAGTTTTCTGTTAAAAATAAATGAGGTAAGATGTTCTTGAAAAACTACTGAAAAACAGGATGGCGAGGAAGCGGGGAGCTGGAAAAGAGAGGATGGAAGTTATTGAGGTAATTATAGCTAAAGTTCAGAGCTTTTACAAGTAAGCCTTTTTAGATTTACTGTAAAGTTATTATTCTATTTTTTCAAGTTGACTGAGCAGTCCCCCCTGATAATCGTAAAGACTTTTATGTTCTGAAGCAGCTATGGCAACTACTTCTTTAGACTCCATTAATGAGAATGCAGAAAATTTTCCTGAATATCTTTTACTGCAAATAATGGAAGCTTTCCCTGTGATATTGTTTCCTGTACAATTTCAAAGGGATTTTTATTGTCATATTTAAAATCAAGGCATTTTACGGTATTGTTTATTTTTTATTCTTTAGTTTCTAAACATTTTGTTTCTTCCGGTCTTGAATCTTGAAATGTCTTTAAGTATTACCTCATCACCAGGATTAAAGTGTTTGAGCTCATTTATTATTTCTGAGCGGTTTTCTACTTTTTCAGCAATGATCTCATATGCTATTTTTCTTGTGACAGCCTGTAGTTTAGGGTCTTTCTTAAATTCATATTTCATGGCTTCCAGATAAGTGGCCTTTTTGTAAGCCGGAGTTTTCCCGTATATCTCTTCTATTTCCACTTCCAGTTTGTTAACGTCAAAAATATTGGCAAAGTAGTTATTCAGGCAGTTAAAGGCATCTTTATCTTCTTCCCAGCCTTTTAGCAATATGGATTGAGCTTCTTCCGGCTTTTCCATTTTCTTCCGGTATATGAGTGAAGCTTTTACCATCTGGTTATTGGTTGTATAATCCTCCGCCACCATCTGATAATAGATATGAGCATTTTTCAGATCATTAATCTCTTTATAAAGATCTCCTACTTTTTCTTTCTGTTCCATTTCTTTGTACAGATCAATGGCTTTCTTGTACTGTTTTGCTTTTTCGTAGCAATTGGCTGCATCAGATTTGCTATTTAATTTTTTAAGATATACTGCTGCTGCTTCGTTATAGAATCCACCTTCTTCCAACATTTTTGCTCCTCTGTAATAGTCCTGTAACAGGTTCATATACACTTTTGCTGCTTTTTTATAATCTTTTTCGTCGATGTATTTCTGAGCCAGCTCTTCATATTTGCTTCGGATTCTGTCAAACAGTGAATTTTCTAAATAGAAGTTCCCTCCTCCGGCTCCTCCTTTTCCTGAGTTGTGCTCACTCTGTTCTTTATCTTTCAAAGCGGTAATGACCATCAGAATAATGAATGCTACAATTAAAAAGATTACCAGAGTTCCGACTACACTCCAGAAGCTTTCATGGAACAGCTGCGCTACAATCCCAATGACTTTAAACATGGCCAGCAGTACAAAAGCAGCCATGAACTTGTCTATAAATTTTTGTTTATTCATCATCATCAGAGTTTAAAATGGTTTTATCATCTCTGAACAGTCGGTAAAGCAGTACCATTACCCCAATAGCAAGTATCCATACAAACCAGTTGTAACCAAACATCTTGACCAACGGATAAAAAAGGTATACTAACATGGCAATCAGGATTACAATCAGAAAGAATTTCACCCATGCCGGAACATTATCTCCACCCAGATTCAATGATTTATTTTTAAACAGGAAGGAATACAATCCAACACCAGCAATCATAAGAATTACCATGTACAGAATATCTGAAACCGGAGTATTCTCTTTCAGCGAATTGCCACCTGATTCCATCCCTTTTACTTTTGAATCTTTGATGGGTGACGGAGGTGACATATCAGCTAGATCAATGGTTCCGTACAATTTACCCAAAGAGTCCTGCATCAGAACCTGTTTTTTCTTTAAAAGGTATTTTACGACATCTCCATTCACAGGTTTCCCTCTGGTATACTGCTTTAAAGAGTCTGAAATTTTACGTTTCAGTACTTCACTTCTTTCTTTAATCTGTTTTGTTATTTTTTTGGTATAAATGGTTTTAAGGGAATCGCGACTTTGCTGTTCCTTACTGCTAAGCTTTTGAATATCATGACCAATGGCGCTTACCTCTCTGCCTCCTTTCTTTTTATATTCTTCTTTTTCTTTTTTCGTTTTACTTTCCTGCAGACCTGCATTCAATAGTTCATTGGAAAGAACTTTCCTTTGATCAAAATACATCGAGTCTATCTTCTGATCTATTTCAGATACACCGGAATGAAACGCAATCATGTCTGAAGGAGCTTTTACAGCATCTGTTACAATGTTTCCGGAAGAAACCACATTTCCATCCTCTCCTGCATTATCTTTATCTGACGGCAAAGCTATTTTTAGCACAATAGCAATTACTATAACCATCCAAAATATTCTGCGGAAATTTTTGGTACCTGTACTTTCCTGCCTGTCACTGGAACTACCAAACAGCCCCTCAAGCCAGGTGAATTTATTAAAACCGTCGCCTCTGGAAGTCCCCATGATATCTAAAGGAATTCCGAGTTCTATAGCTCTTTCAGGATATTGTTCAATGTATTTTAAATATTTTTCAATTTCTTTTTTGTTTCCGGCCATTACTTTCTGCAGGTCAAACGGCAGGCTGTTCATCCATTCTTCTTCAGTTTGAGGCTTCTGTAATGCTTCGAGCATTTTTTCATCATCCATCTCCACCGTATAGCTTTCTATAGTCTGTGGAATTTTAACCCCGTTCAAAGGTTTTCTGATTGTTTCTTCTATCTTTTCCGGTTCCTGAATCAATTCGATCCAATTGATCTGTTCTGATAGTTTTACCAATCCAAATTCAGGATGCATGATGAGGAAGTCTGAGTCTACCCCTTCCCATTCCTCCGGATTAACCTTTGGATAAAACGTAGTATTTTCGGGGATAAAAAGTTTGTTATCCACCCGTTGAAAATAAAAATTCTTTCCAATCTCCTGTGGGGGGGGGTCATAAAACACAAGAAAACATCCATACAATATATTGGGATTATTGGCTGGAATAGCATAACATTTTACCTGATCTAAGTTTATTCCCAGGTTTTCCATTTCCTGAAGCCATATCAATAGTGAGGAACCTTTTATTAAAAGCCCTCTTTTAGGATATATATTTTTCGGAAAAGGTTTTATTCTAAGCTCCATAATCTAATCTATGCTATAACCTGGTCTATAAACGGCTTTAAATACTGATAATACATTTCTTCCATCGTTTTCACTTTCAATAAGTTCTGTTCCGGAAGATAATATTCTGATCCGCCAAATTCTGTCTGAGTTGCCAGCGCAAGAAATCCATAGGTTGTAGTCGGAATGTAAAACTCCTCTATTCCTTTGTTACTGCTTCTGAATGTCAGCATCCCACGGGAATCTGTGATGACCTCACTTCCGTCAGGGAAGGTATATTTATTTTTATTCTGTTCTGCAAAAACCCTGATCTCGTATCTGTTTTTGTAAAGGTTCAGGGTATTCTCATATACACTGCTTATTTCACATCCTGAAAAAACAAAGTTATCATGCACGTTAATCCCGATCTTATTAAAGTTACCGATAATTTTCAATCCGCTTCGGTTCAGTTTGGCGACTTCAGTCTCTACTTTTGCTGTATTTTTGTCTATATCCCTGTATTTGTTATCAAAAGGTTCTACAGAAGTATTTCCTTCTATATTTATCTTATATAACTGAGGATTAGCTGCCTGATGAAGATAAAAGCTTTGATCAAAATAGATCAGTTCATAAGCATCGGAGATATTTAGTCCCGTGATATTCTGATCGGAATACTCTCCTGTATTCAGATTAAGCTTGGATATTAATTTTTTAGCAGGCTGATACTGACAGATAATAAAGTGGTGCTGCTTATTTTTTGCCAGTGCAAACTGTCCGGTTGGCTTTACAGAAATGTCTTCAAACATCACTTCGCAACCATGGTAAGTCTTATAGTAATCATAAGAGTTCCTGTCATAATAATTATCCGAAAGATAGGTTTTCAGTAATTGCTTTTTTGAACTTAGTATAAAAAACTCTCCTTCATATAAAAACTGTGCAATCTTACTAACAGGTGTTGGGAAAAGGATTGGATAATTCAACGGAAGATCGGTTTTCTTTCCGCTCGAATTATTTACTGTCATTTTCTGCTGTGGCGGATTGGCCCACAGTTCATGGAGGGGAAGTTTTATTTTCTGGATATGTTTCCTTGTCCCTTTATGGTGTTTGTAAAAATTAATTTCTCCATCTGACGTGGTGGTCACCAAAAACTTAAGCCTGTCTCTGTTCTGATGAACTACTCTCAGAATATTTTCATCTTCAAGATTCTCCTGATGAGTGATGAAAAATACTTCAATATCTTTTTGAGAATATTCTTCATTAAAAAACTTTTCCAATGCTTCTGAAACTTCCAGCACCGGACTTACCTGATTAAGGTTTTCAATCACCATTTCCACTTTATTCAAGGAAATAGGAATGGCTGCCTGTCCCAAAGCCATCACTGTACATTCTGAATGGGCTTTCGGATGTTTAATGATGGCAATGGCTGATGCAAATGCCAGCACTTTTGGAGTTCCCCAGTTTCTCAGGGAAGTATCAATGAGAATAATTCTTTCAAAAATATTTTCTTCAGGTGGAATTTCTCTTTGAATGTATAAAGCTTCATTATTGGCTACACGGCTCATGAATACATCGTCTTCATTGGCAAACTCAGACAGAAGCATTCTATGAAAATCTCCTTTATTGGTCATATCAGAAATTCCTCCGATAGGTTGTTCTCCAGGGGAAAGATGACGCATCGGAATTTTCAGTCCACTCCAGATTCTTTTGATAAGGCTTCCTACCTGGAATGTTTTGGGTTCTTCTATCAGTTCTCTGATAAAGTCTTTATCTGTATCTGCAGTAGCTTCTTCCTCTACAACCTCATCATCCAGTTCCGGTTCTTCAATGAGCCCTTTCATAGCATCAATGATGGATTGTACAGTTGGAAATTTTTTGTTGAGATCCATTGCCACCAGATCTTTATTTAAAACAGATGGGCCTGCATGTTGTTTTTCTGCACTTACAGACAGATCCTGTGGCATTCTGGCATAAATCTTCAAATACGTTTTAGCCTGTGAAGAAGATATTCTGTTGTGACTATCTTTAAACAAAGTCTGCAACAGGATAATCTTATTTTGCTTCTGTTTATAAACTTTCGGAAGTGCTTTTATCTTTTCAAGAAATTCGATTTCTCTTTCTGCATTGAATTCAAAATTTCCACTACTGTAAAAATCCGTAGTATATCTTAAAGGGCCTGCAAAATCTGTATAACCATCCTGCATTGCATATAAAACCATAAGTAAAGCACCAAACGGCGGCCATCCCTGATCACAAAGCTCTTTCAGTATCTCCATGATATAAGGTCTATAAGCAATAGCTCCTACTCCCGGTATGGAGAGGAGGTTATTGTCGTTATATCCGGAATCTCCGGGAATATCTTCATCGGTTTTCCATTCCCAGAAGTAATTTTCATAGGATTGGAAATAAGCCTTTAATTCCATTCTCTTGATTTTTCGGTAAGACGGAATGAGCTTACAGATAATGGCCGGAAATCTGTGTTTTTTATTACAAGATAATTTCCGTTCTCATCCCATAAAAGCCATCCATCTGACGTTTTATTATATTTCTGCTGTAAGAATGTACTCAGATTTTTAAACTCAAAATCATAACCGGAAGGCAAAAGATGCCCGTCTTTAGCCCAATATGTTTTTCCCGGAAGACTTAATAATGGAGTTCCTAAAAAAAGAGCTTTCTCTCCCATCACAGTCCATTCTATTTTCTCCAGTCTGAATTTTGGCAATGCTGCAATACTATCTTTTATATCCTCTATATCACTCAACAAACCTATTACGGAATGTTCTTCATCACTTTCCTTTAATCTGATCTGAACTTTTTCACTGATTCCGAAATAGTTTTGATTGGATGCAGGAAAAGTAAGCCGTAATGCCTTATCAATAGACATCCAAAGCAATGCTGTTCTCATTTTTTTACTGGGAACCAATGCTTCTTTTTTAAATAGCAGGCCATCGCGGAATTCGTACAGCAAAAGGTTAGGCAACTGATGAAGCTCTGAGGCTACAACCTGTTCTTCAGTAAAACCTTTGAGCCATATGGTTTCATCCTCCGTTGCGATCTGAACATTCTTCCAGTCTCTGATAGAGCCCAGATAGTCCTGATCGGCATGGGGAAGTTCTGCCCAAAATTCTTTTATAGGGTCTGAAGAATTTTCTGCCATAAGCTTTCAATTTCCTGCTGAATATATTGTTTTTGTTCCGGGTTTCTAATCCAGTCGCAGCGGGTCTGCAGGTATCTCAGTTTATCTTTGATCACGTTTTGCTCTTCAAAGCTTAGCTGACCCTGATTCCATTTATCCACAAGGATTTTCACATCTTTCATCACCTCTTCCGAATTGGGCGTTTTGTTATGCATAGCTTGTGGATGAGAATCCGGATGATCGTCTTTCTCAATAGTTCGGTTGACGATCCCTTCCAGTGTTTCAATCTGCTCCTCTGTATCCCAGATATGCTTTAACACCCAAAGGTCTGAACGAACGGCTTCGTTTCTTCCACAAATTAATGCACTTGCAGCAATGAGGTTCTGAAGTTTCACAGCTCTACGGTCCGAAATAGCAATTCCTGTGTTTCGCAGACTCATGATGGTATTCAGATATACTTCATAAATAGGTTTTAAATCTACCGTTCTGCACAGGTTCTGCAATTCTCTGATCTCATTGGCATGAATTTCCGGTACTTCTGTTTCTTCTTCATTTTCCAGCTTTCTTCCAGCTAAAAGTACCTGTTGCAGAAGTTCCGGATTGACATAATCTACATTGATTCTTACCAGAAAACGATCGAATAACGCATTCAGAGCTTCATCTTCCGGAAGAACATTACTTGCTCCTACAAACATCAAAGCGGGTAGATGTTTGGTTTCTTTTCCTCTTTTGAATACTTTTTCGTTAAGTGCCATCAAAAGTGAATTCAAAATCGCGGAATTGGCATTGAAGATCTCATCCAGGAAAACCATGGAAGCTTCAGGCATCATTCCTTCGGTATTGGTAAGAAGTTCTCCTTCTTTTAATTTTCTGATATCAAAAGGACCGAATATCTCATTGGGTTCTGTAAAACGGGTCAATAGATATTCAAAATTCTTTCCGTCCTTTACGGTCTTTGCCAATGTTCTTACAATGGCTGACTTCGCTGTTCCCGGGGGACCATATAAAAAGGCATTTTCTCTGGCCAAAAGACAGATTCCCAGAAGGTCTACAACGTCATTTTTACCTACAAAAGTATCTTTTACGTAGTTCAGGACCGTATTAAGTTTATTAATATTCTGCGTCATTGATTTTCTTCAGTTATTATTTTTAATTCTCTCCAGAATGCATCTTTGTACATTCCAAATTCTGAAATAAGCAATTTATTGATGAACGGAATTTCCGCCAGTCTGTAATCTTTTTTTTCAACAATTCTCTCCAGATATAATTTCCGGTAGGTTTTATCTTTCAGTTCTTCTTCCCAGTTCATCCCTTTCAGATCAAGTTCATACCCGACTCCTGAATAATGGAACTCTGTAAGGATATCTTCAAGCATTTTAAGGAGTGTATCTTCCGGATCTACTGAATTCAGGGCCATCATCACATCGGGTAGGAACCTTAATGATAAATCGGCTGACAGCATAGAGGAAATGTCTTTTGTCCCTTTAAATGTTGGAATAAAATTTTCCAGATTGTCAGCCGTATTTTCCCTTATCAAATACAGTTGTGCACTATGATAGAGTATTTTTGCGGCCCAGACAGCTGTTGATGTATTACAGATAAGTTGATCAGACAGAAATTCAAGCCTTTCTTTTTCAAACTCTGCTTCAAAATATACCTCTGCCTCCGCCTCTTCTTTTGGGGAGATGTTCCGGATGTTCGAAAAAAGAGTAATACATTCATTTTTCCTTAGCAGAAAGAGAGTGTCTAAAAATGGTGATTTGGTTTCCATCATATAACAAAAATAGAATTATTTCGTTGAGAATAAAATTTTTAAAGAAAGGATTGATATTAAATTATGCTGATGATGAAAAAACGCCGTTTTTATGTCTGATAATGCAGAAATTTCACTTTTAAAACCGGGTTATGTTGGAAAACGCAAAGGCGCGAGTTTTTCCATTTTGATATATTCTTAAGGCGTCAGGATTTTTTCTGTGATAAAACTTGTGAGTGTATAGTTTATTGCCACGAATTCACGAATGATTTTATTCGTGAATTCGTGGCATAAAACAGTCTGCTTGCTGAAAATTTTTGATATTCCTGTATCTTAAAAGCAGTATATTATTTAAAATCTTTGTACCCTTTCATTTATAACAATAGAGATTTTATAAAAAGAGATTGCTTCGTCGCCAGCGCTCCTTGTAATGACGGATTAGGCTACTATTTCAATAATATTGTTTTCCGGATCCAGGATGACGCTTTCATAATATCCGTCACCTGTTGTCCTGGGTTCACTAGCGATCGTATACCCATCTTTTCTTAAAGTCTCTGTAAGCTCGTTTACTTTTTCTTTGCTTCCTGCAGAGAATGCAAGATGGATGATTCCAAACTGTTGAAATTCATAGGAATTTTTATTTTCTATAAGGTCTGGCCTGGTCATGATTTCGAGACGGCTCCCATTATCAAAACTTAGAAAGTAGGATTGAAAATTTTTGACAGGATTATTATATTTTCCATTGGAAACGGCTCCAAAATATTTTTCATAAAATACTCTGGATCTTTCAAGGTCTTTTACCCAGACTGCAACATGTTCTATTTTCATTTTTAAAATTTTAAGAATATTAATAATTGCAAAAGTAACTGCCGGAACTATGGCATGTCCGCTCTCTGTTATTCTATCTTTGTTCTGTATTTACTGATTTTATTTTTTTACCCTAAAGAAATAAAGTTTCAAAATCTCACCTTCAAAGTCCGTAAACAAAGTATTTATTTACAACAAATTATACATTATTTTCTGATAAACCAGCTTTATCATTTCACTTTCCACAATGGTAAGGTCAATATAAAAGTTATTATATTTGTGCCATTCAAAATAAAGTTATGAGTATTCACATCAGTGCTAAAAAAGGAGAAATTGCTAAAGTAGTATTGCAGCCGGGGGATCCGCTTCGTGCACAGTATATTGCTGAAAATTATTTAGAAAATGCAAAACTGGTAAGCAAAACCAGAGGTATCTTTTATTATACAGGTCTTTACAAAGGTAAGGAGATTACTGTAGGAGCCAGCGGAATGGGATTCCCTAGTATCGGGATCTATTCTTTTGAGTTATATACAGAATATGAAGTAGATACGATCATCAGAATCGGAACATGTGGGGCTTACAATACAGACCTTAAGCTTTTTGATATTTTAAATATTGAAAATGCTGCCAGCGAAAGTACCTATGCTAAATTTGCATGGGGAATTGAAGAAGACATCCTTCCTCACCAGGGAAATATCTTCAATACGATCAATGAAACGTCTAAAGAACTATCTCTAGATGCTAAAGCAATCAATATCCACAGTAGTGATATTTTCTACAGAAAAGATCCTAACACTCCAGAGATTGCTACAAGATACAACTGTCCTGCGGTAGAAATGGAAGCTTTCGGATTGTTTGCAAATGCTCAGCACTTAGGTAAAAATGCAGCGACTATTCTTACAGTAACTGACATTATCCCAACTCATGAGAAAATTTCTGCTGACGAAAGAGAAACAGCTTTGAAACCAATGATGGAATTGGCATTAGAGTCTGCAATCAAAAGTTTATAAGAAAAGGCTACCTTTTCAACAATATAAAAAAAGAGCTTTACTGTATCAGTAGAGCTCTTTTTCATAGTCTGAAAAAATTTCTGGCGGTTTCTGTGGTTTCGTCTGCAACTTCAGAAATGCTGATCTTCTTCAGGCGGGCAATGGTCTGTGCCACATAAGGGAGAAAGGAGGGTTCATTTCGTCTGTTCTGCATTCTCGGCATATTCTTCGGAAGCATGAATGGTGCATCTGTTTCAATCATCATTCTGTCCAGAGGAACATATCGGATCACTTCTTCTAAATGTTTAAATCTTTTCTCATCGCTGATGGCTCCGGTAAATCCGAGATAAAATCCCTTGTCCAGATATGTTTTTGCTTCATCCAGGGTTCCTGTAAAGCAGTGTACGACGGCTTTCGGTAACTTCGAAAGATAATCATCCGTTATTTCATTAAACCTTTTAAAAGCAGATCTTTCATGAAGGAAAAGAGGTTTATCAACTTCTATTGCCAGTTCCAGCTGAGCCTTATAGCATTTCTCCTGAACAGGTCTTGGTGAGAAATCACGATCGAAATCCAATCCGCACTCACCTACTGAAATGACATGCTCCTTCTTCAACAGCTTTCTAAGCTCGTTAATACTTTCATGATTAAAAGATTTTGCATCATGCGGATGAATTCCCGCTGTTGAAAATAAGACATCAGGATAATCTTCTGCTATTTCCGCTGATTCTTTACTTCCACGGATGCTTGTTCCAGTGAGGATCATATAGTCTACTCCATTATCTAAAGCACGGTTAATGATTTCTTCGTGTTCATTGTAGAACTGTTTATTGGTTAAATTGATACCAATATCAATGTATGTATTCATTTGTTTTAAAATTTTTGTGTTATTATTAGGCTGGAAGATGGGAGTTGTAAGATGGAGGTTATGAAGGTCATAAAAAATGGCTATTATTTTTTTATTGCTATTAATATTTATTTTACCGTGGACCTCAGTAATCATATGATTACAAACAACTTCCAGCTTCACTCTTCCATCTTTCAGCCTCTTATTTGAAACTAGTTATTATTTTGTCCGGGTTACAATTTCCCAGTTTTCATTTTGGTTAGGATTAGATTCTCTTGTCATGACCAGTCTGAAATTGAGTTCGCCTTTATTTTTATTGCTGAAGATATTAAAGGACAGGTTTCCTACGTTAATGTTATCTTCAGACATCTTATGATTCAGATAATAGTTCTGAATAGCAGAAAGGTCTTTCTGAAGAATGGAACTTGTATTTTTAGCTAAAAAATTCAGGAACTGATTGGCTTTTTCGCCAATGGATTTTGAACTTGTGTCTGCTGTTTTATAGGTACCTTCAAAAATAATCTCCAGATTATCACATCCGGACAGTTCTGCTGAAGCTTTAAAACCATCAGAAGCATATTTTTCCTCTATTGTTTCCGTATAATTATGCCTGTCGATACTTCTGTGGTGTTCCGAATCTGGATTAAAGATTTTTTTATCTTTCCATTTAGCCAACGTACAGCTGGTGAGATAAGATTCTTCGAAAACATTTCCGTCTTTGTAAACAAAAGAAAGATCTGTAGATTCAAAGCTGTCTGTCGGTTTATTGTAGGAACGGTAGTTCTGCTGTGCTGTTGCTTTCAGTTTTCCGCCTTCATAAGAGATTCCATCCAAAATATTGTATGAAAAGGGAGCTGATTCCTGTATTTCATGTCTTTCACTGATCTTATGGTCTTTTCCCATAATGATATATAAAATCTCGGAATTGGTGTTGGCATTTCCACCCAGCATTCCTTCGGAATTTCTTTCTATGATATAGTCTGTAATTCCATCATTATTAAAATCATCGGAAGCTATTTTATGAAAGGTCACTGTATATGGATCGTCATCATTGCGGAAGGAAACAGTATAATTTTTATAATCTATTTCTTCAGGTTTTTCATCACCCACTTCTTCATCCAGTAATACTTTCAGAATGTCAAAGTTTTTTTGTGATTCTGAAACAGGAACAGGTTTTACGGTCGCTAATGAATCTTTCTTCCCAACAGGTTTTCCGTTTTCTTTTCCTTTGCAGGAGAACAATGCCAATGTGACTATTGAAAGTAAAATATATTTCATAAGATGTGATGTATAGGTTTTATTTATTTTAAAAAGAAACAGACAGGGATCGAACCTGTGACTCTCCATCATTCTGGTATGCTTTTCCGATTAAGCTACTGTTTCTTATTCTATATTTCTACCTCTAAAAATCCAAAATATTCGGCTGGGGTAAGAACTCTTGGAAATCCTTGGGGTATTATTTCTTTTTTCAATTCACAGATTAAAATATTTCCCTGCCTTTTCACACATTTTATGTGAGGAATTATATTTTCATGAATTCTAAAGGTTGATGCAGCAGCTGTAAGCGCATCTCCACTATATTCTTTTTCTATCCAGTGCCAGTGCTCTTTTTCTGTAGAAGGACATGAACATTTTAAGACATAAGAATAACGTTCCGTATTCCAACTATTTAAAGATCTTAATGCAATATTATCCAGTTCATAAAGTTCATAACAGTTGAGTCTTTTTACCTGTACCTTATTTCCCTGTTCGTCATATTCATGATGGGTCAATTCTATTTCTTTATCGCTGATCTTTCTTTCCTGAAAATGTTTCATCACAATACCGGCATCTGCATACAGGAAACATAATGCCTGAAAATACCGATCTTTTGAATGAAGGAAGTCTTCAGCAGCTACAGGGTCTACCATATCCCAAAGCAGATCTATTTTCTCCAGGATTTCAGCAAAAAGAGGCGTTTCATAGTTTTCCCATTTTGGATATTCCCGGATCATAAAGCTTTGAAAACTGTTATATTTTAATTTAAGAACAGCAATAAACTTCCTGATACTATAATGCTGGCACTTATCTATAAAATAAAAACCATTCTTTGAAATGATAAATATATTTTTGGTAATGTACAGCCATTCATTAATTTTAAAATAAACATTGTCTGCCAGATATTCCAGATGTTCATCTTTATTGTATAAATAGTCTTTAATCTTTTTCAGTACCGGAAATGAGTATGAAGGTTTTATGACATGGCCGCCCCATCTTCCGAGATATTCTAAAGATTTTAAATCTACATCATGAGAAGGCCCTTTCCCCGTGATACGTTTCAGTTTATCAAAATGTCCTCCAGCCTGTCTGTTTATAATAATATCTCCTACTTCTGTAAGGTTGCACGCTATGGTTTTCGTAGCATTCAATAAACCTGTTACTTTTTTCAGTTTTGGAAGGTGACAAGTCTCAGAACCATAATTATTAAAATATCCATTTACTTCACTCAGAACAGGAATATTTGCAGCAGAATTCATACCTACCAAAATACTTCCCGATCTCTCCAAAAGAGGTAAAGAGGCATAAGAGTTATTTTGCAGAGTGATATTCTTACTTTGCCTCAGCAGAGGAAAGAATGCTTTTGTTTTTTCAAGCTTAATGTTCCCCATCATCTTCTTCAGTCTTGAAAAATCATGCGTAAAATGAAAACCATCTTTATCCCTGCATTTAATACTGAGATCACCCTGAATAATTTCAAGATTAGGAAAAGAAACATTTTTCCCCAGAACGTTGATCTTCCCGTAGATTTCATGATTCTGAATCACGATATCATCACCAAAAATATCGACATTAAACATCCCGTTTTCCGGAAGCTGATCTGCTTCATGCTGATGGTAAATAAGAATAACATCGCTTCTCTTTTCCAGTTTTTGATTTCCAGCAAAAACCTTCGCCTTTTTTAAAGAAATACTTCCGCCAATATTTTTCAGGTTTTCAAAGTTGAAATCAATGATGCATTTAAAATGTCCTTTTACCGTTTCCAGTTGATTTATTTCTGCCTGACAATGGAGCGTAAAGTTCTCATCAACAGTTTTCAATTGGGGTAAAGAACAGTTTTCAGCATCTACAGAAAGTGACCCTTTTACCTTTACCAGATTAGGAAAATGGCAATTTGATCCACGCAACACAAGATTTCCATTAAGCTCATCAATATTCCATGTAATATGTCTGGCATATACCTCAACTGTACTCTCCTGGGTAGGATCTATAACCTGAAGATCTTCTTCAGCGAAAATCTTATATTTTTGTATGGGATCAATAGTAGTATGCATTTTTCATGAATTTTGTGATGGGATTATATTCGTGCTGAACGTATTTCACAAAGTATTCACTTTCGATCTGCAGTGGCTTTTCCTCTTTATGAAAGACCTGTGCATCTCCTGAAACTTTAAAAGTTTCTGTACTTCCGTCTTTGTCTGTAATTCTGATGTCTGATGCTTTTAAAAGATGTGGATTTCCTGTATTTTCCAGACAGTATTCTTTGTAACTTTTTGCGTTTTTATAATAAGCGGAAGCATCCTCTTTAATCTGTTCTGTTTCTTGCTGAGGAAATGAATTTTCCGGAATACTGTTCGCATCAGCTTTCTGTATGTTGTCCTCTGAGAGAGGATTTTCTCCGGGAGTCTTATTTTTAAAAAAGTTTATTATTTTATTCAACATCATTTTTATTTTTAAGCTCAGATCACTTCTGAATTACGAGGGCAAAGTTATTCCTCAGAAACGCAATCTTTTTGCGTAGTATGAAAATATTAGTTAAATAGGTTGGAAGATGGGAGCTGGAAGAAGGAAGTTATAAAGGTCATAAAGATAAATTCTATTTCTTTTTTATATCCTTAAGATCAATAAAAAGATGATTAGAAGTTTCACAGCAAAGAGTAACTTCCAGCCTCCTTCTTCCAGCTTCCATACTTTATTCATTGATAAATTTTTCAAGAAATCCAATCAGCTTTGTACCGCTATGGCTCCATCGGATGCCATGACCTTCTTTTTCTCTGACTTCAAAGACAAGTTCGTGCTTATAATGAAAGAAGACATTCCACCAGGTTTTATTTTCAAGGATATAATGAATTTTCTGCATTACTTTTTCCTGCTTCTGCTGGTTATTTCCTTTCACTTCACCCCAAAAATTATCATCCATTCGTCCGATATGCTTTTCCCAGGCGCGCTGTGTAATGGTAATTTCTTCATTAAAAGGTTTCTGGCAAGCTTCAATCAACACAGAAGTCAGTGGAGGAACAGCCCTTTCGTCACGGATGCTGGCTGAGGTCAACCTTTGTCCTAAAACAATCAGCCAATCTTCAAAAGATATTTCTTCCAAATGCTTTGCTTTCCCCTCATCAGTATCGTTACTGATCAAAACATGAACAAACTGATTAAAGATTTTTTCCCGGTCAATGTTTATTTCTTCATTAAAATAAGGGAGATCCCATTCCAGTGTATTCTCCTGGAACCTTTGAATATTTTTATTTAAATCCTGTAAATGTTCTTCCGCTAAAACAGCCTGATATTTTTCCTTCCAGTCTTCTGAAAGTAAAGGAGTGTATTTTTCAAACTTATTCATCATAACATTGTATCAGATTAGTGGACAGGTTTTCTTCTTTGATAAGATAATCAATAAGATTAAACCATTCTTTACAGTGATCCAGAATCCAGGCATCCGAGGAAATAACGATCCCGGAACTTTCAGCCAGAAATTTATCCGGGTTGTATTGTAATTCGCCTTCCCAGTTGAACTGATTTTCCACAGCAAAATCAAGGACTATTTGTTTAATTCTTCCACTGTTGGAAACCGGTTGGTCGAAAATCCAGACTAATTTCTGAATCTGAGCCTTTTGAAAAAAAACAGCAACAAGCTCTATTGCCCTCTGCGTTTGATTCACCCGTTTATAAGTTCCATGAACACCGGAAAGATCCCGGAAACAGCCATCGACGCCTTCAAAAATATACGCTTCGGATAGCAGGCTTTCTAATAAGATCAATACATTGAAACCGTCAAGATAAACTGTTTTATCTTTCATATCTGAAATTTCCAACTGCTTTTCTTTCCTGTTCTGAAGCTGCCCGTCAGATGCTGAAGCTCCGCGCAATGCCTGTATCTGTCTCGTCTTTAGTCTATACCTGTTTCCGACAAGATCAGATCCAGCTTTTTCTGCATAACCTCTTGTCAGCAGGTACTGCATATCCTGAACTGCCAGTCTCAGCTTGCTGACCTGTTTTTCTGAACCGAACAAAGTATCATCACCAGTGTTTTTTCCGCGGTTTCTGTTATTCATACTCAAAAATAGAGTTTTTAGAGATAAAATTCTCGCAGATTTTGCACAATCATCTGAGAGACATGAGAGAGAGGATTTAAAATGTACTTTTTTGACCTGTAAATAATCTGTAGTGATAAGGCTTATGAAGAAAAAGCACAATTATTCTTTGAAAATTAATAGATTTCCGAATACTTTACCTTTAAAATTCAGGAAATCATTGTTCCGTACTTCCAGTTTGTTGTACTTTTAAGAAAAATGCACAAAATCATGAAAATACCTAGATCATTTCTATTTGTTTTACTATTCTCTTTTTTCTGTCTATCAAAATAAATCAAAAGATAAGATAACCAACCTCGCTGGTCTTACCAAAGGTCAGGAATCCCTGAATTTAGATACCTTCCTTTCAATTTATTTTTTTAATAAATCTAATTCTATAATATTATTGTCTTTTTTCAAGTCTTCAAGCGCTTTTTTTTCAAATTCACGAAAAATTTCATTTCCGGAATGAAAAACGCCATTAGCATCTGTTTGATCTGGAAAAGTTCCAACTGAACCTGCCATCGGGTTTTTTCTGAAATTTTTATAAATTTTAACATATTTTGAATAGGTAATTTTTATATCTCTATAATTATTCACGTAAGGATAATTAAAGTCTCCTTTTGTTTCTTTTATTCCTTTAAGTTCATAAGTATGGTTTTTATAAAGATCCTCTATTTTAAGTATTAACCCTGGAAGTCCAAAAAATTTATACGGACCACTTTGTATCGGGATCTCTTTTGCAAACCACGCAATCCACTTTCTACCTCCAAACTCTGTGGTTGCTTTTTGCACATCAAACCCCAAGATATTATTAAACTCCGCAAGTATATTCCATTTTAAATCTATATTCTGACTCACTGAATATCTATAAAGTTCAATAGGTGTAATAAATTCAATTTTTTGAGTATTACTATTTCTAACTACTCTATCTCCATTCATTTTTTTATTAGGGGGTACGGAAAAGATTCCTTTCTTTGAATCCGCGTTTAATATTGAGTCCGATTTAAATTTTTCAAGACTATAGAATTCTGATTTATTGTTACCAATATTCAAAACCATTATTTCTTTCTCTAAATTTTTAACGTTTGTAGAATCACTAATAAATTTGTATTCATAAAAAAATTGTTTGTTTTGACCAAAAACATTAATTGAGATTAAAGTAAGAATTATGATTCTAATTATATTCATTATTTTTTTTATTTAAAACAAAGTCTGTTGAATAATTATTCAACAGACTCAATAATTTTAGCTATTTTATCAACAAGCTTGTAAATAGTAACCTGATGGACAATTGCTACCAGTACTACATCCACCACAAGTATGTGGATTACTACAACATCTATAAGTACTAAAAGCTCCACCCCCTCCTTCACCTTCTAAATATTCTTTGGGATTTTTTAATCCTCCACTAATGTTTTTTAATTCATTTTTCGAAATTTTTTTAAGATTTTTCATTTGTAAGTATTTTTAGATTAAGGTGTAAATATAATAATTAAATTACTATATACGTTTTGTTTATTATATTAAAAAAAATGCCGATTAATTTAATAATGAAACCAGACTCCTGAATTTGTTTTTTGTAGGGTAAAAATAACACAGACCAGGGACTGTATCATTTTAGCCTGTTACAGCAAAAGATTTTTCTCACCACTGTTACAGGAAACCAAAGCTAATCCTTTGGTGTGGACCAGCCATCTGATGGCTCCTGAAGCCTATATCCTGCATGATGCTTTAACAGGGTACCTCAATAATGAATCAGGTGAACAGATCAGAAGCAGAGCGGCACTAACCTATTCAAAATATCAGAAATGCAGTGTAAAAGCAGCAAGAAACCTTTTGATAACAGGTTGGTAATACTGTTATCTTCAGCTCAATCTACCATCGGTTATATTTTTTACAAGAAAAGAGATATTTCATACAACACTTTTGATATTTATTAGGGATAAGTTTGCAAATACTTAAAAATACTCTTATGAATACACTGAAAAAACTTTGTTATCTATCTGCGGCGATACTTTTATCAGCCTCTTTCATTTCGTGTTCAAGCGATGATAATGAAATTATTATTGAACAACAGACCCCTTCACAGGTTCTGGCTTCTACTCCATGGGAAACTACCGGAGCAAAGGATAAAAATGGAGCTAACGTAGCTTTGACCGATGCCAGCGTAGCAGGTTATGTAGGATTTGCCTACTTCAAAGCAGACGGAAATTTTGCCATTTACAATTTAAATGATGTATTGAGATCACGAGGAACCTGGTCTGTAGATGCTCAGGGAAAAACGAGAACTATTGCTGCTTTAAATCCGGATGGAACTGCAATTTTTACCCGAGATGTTGATATTCTTGTTTTAAACAAAAATGAATTTACTTACAGAATCCGTCCTAACGCTGCTGATCCATCAGTTTATTATGACATTATCCATATGAGAACTCCTCATACGGAACCCAAAAACGGACAGCTTACCTTAGCTTCTACTCCATGGAAAACTACAGGTGCAAAAGATAATGCCGGAGCTGCTGTAGCTTTGGATAATGCCAGTGTAGCAGGTTATGTTGGATATTCTTACTTCAAAGCTAACGGAACTTTTAAAATCTTTGGATTAAATGATGTTCTACGATCCCAAGGAACATGGACTATTTCTCCTGATGGAAAAACAAGAACTCTTGTTGCTTTAGATGCTAACGGAAATGTACTTTTTACCCGTACTGTAGATATTCTTGTACTGAACGAAACTACGTTTACTTACAGAATTACTCCTGATGCAACTAACCCAACCGTATTTTATGACATCATTCATACTAAGGATTCTCACAAAGAACCTCAGTAATGATTATTTTTTTTGATAATAAGAAAAACCTGCTCAGTAATGGGCAGGTTTTAATTTTATTGGTTAAGTGAATTACTTATTTTTATTCTGAATAGAATGAACAGAAACTGTCCACTGAGTTCTAAGCTATTTATACATTCTATTCTTACCAATATTCTTCCCACCATTTTTTCCAGGTTACATTTCCTAACTGATCCAGATCTACTTTTTCACCTATCAAAGGTAAAGTAATAGGCTGATTATTGTCTTCTGCATTTTTTGCAGCTAATTCCACCGGTTCAAACCATGGATGCTGGGCAAGTTTGAATTTTGAATGATGAACAGGAATAAAATTTTTCGCTTTTAGCTCTTTAATTTCACCAATCAATTGATCCGGTAATGTATGAATGTAGGGCCATTTTTCGTTGTATTGCCCACACTCCATGACAGCGAGATCAAACGGGCCGTACTTTTCTCCAATTTCCGTAAAATGATTTCCATAGCCGCTGTCACCACCTAAAAACAGGTTTTTGGCAGGTGTTTTCAGGACAAAAGAGGTCCAGAGGGAAATATTCCGGTTCAGTAACCTTCCGGAAAAATGTCTTGCGGGAGTCAGGGTAATTCTGAAACCATCTGCAATATCTACACTTTCCCACCAGTTTTTTTCAATGATATTTTTCGGTTCCCAGCCCCAGTATTCAAAATGCTGTCCTGTTCCTAATCCACAAATTACGGTTTCCACTTTATCTTTTAATTCTTGTACGGTTTTGTAGTCCAGGTGATCCCAATGATCGTGGGAAATCAAAAGAAAGTCTATATCCGGCATATGTTCCGGTTTGTAATAATCTGCTCCCGGAAATGCTTTAATAGATCCTGGCATAGGTGAAGCGTTTCCGCTGAAAACAGGATCTATCAGGAATTTTTTACCATCCACCTGTATAAAATATGAGCTATGCCCGAACCATACCAGAACATTTTCTTCCGGGTCGAGGGTTTTCAGGTCTGTTATGACAAATGGAAGAGCCGATTTGGGGGAGGTGTTTTCCACTTTACACAAGCTGTTAAGAAGAGCTTTGGTCATACTTTCTCCTTCCAATAAAGGCGGAGTGATGAGTATATTATGAAATCTCCCATTGGCATAATTGGGTAAGGTGCTGAAGTATTCCTTTCTTTTTTCATCAGGAAACTGCCCGAGCTGTTTTACTAAATTCATTTCCTTATTTTTTTACATTCTGAGCCTTTCTTCTTCAAGATCCAGCCTCGTTAAATAATGTCTTATATATTCTTCGTCAATATTAGGATTGCGTCTGTTTTCTTCCCGAAGCCAGATGCGTTGCTGCTCAAGGGTTTCGAAATAAATTTCTTTGGCGTCTTCTGATAGTTTATGGATAGAATCTTCTTTATCTTCCTGCTCCCAACGGTCCATTAGTTTATTAAAATATTCGTTTTCATTTCTTCGTTCCTTATAGTTTTCATCAAGAAACCTGAAAGCTACTCCTCGCATTTCTTTTCTTAAATAATGTTCGGATTCTTCTTCAGAAAGATACCCACTTCCGGTATCGGACAGATTAAGTTTTTTGATCAGTGAAGGTAACGTAAGCCCCTGGATAATCAGGGTTGCCAGAATTACAATAAAGGTAATGAAAAGAATCAGGTCGCGATGTGGAAAAGGCTGACCGTTTTCCATTACTACAGGAATAGATAGAGCTGCTGCCAGTGAAACTACTCCACGCATTCCTGTCCAGCTCATCAGTATAGGAGCTTTCATCCCAGGATCTCTATCTGCTACATTAATGAAGTTTCGCATAATCAGGGTAACGAATACAGCTCCAAAAGAGGATAAAAAGCGTACAACAATCAGTACTGCTGTGATCAATAATCCGTAACCAACTGCGTTGAAAAGGCTTATTCCCTCTTTCTCAAGCCCTATCATAATTTCCGGAAGATCTAAGCCAATTAATAGAAATACAATTCCATTAATCAGGAAAACAAAACTTTCCCATACATTGGAACCCTTCAGCCTTGATTCTGAGGTCCGGAAAATTTCATGTCTTCTGATGGACAGAAACAATCCTCCACTCACCACAGCCAATACTCCGGATGAATGTACTTCTTCAGCAGCAATATACATTACATAAGGAGCCACTAAACTGAGAATTGCATCCATATTGACATCGGTGGGAAATATTTTTTCAATTTTGAGAAAGATATAGGCCAATACAAGACCTATTCCCAGTCCGCCAAATACCATCCATCCAAAGCTCACCACGGCATCCTGCCAGATAAACTGTCCGGTTGCTACAGCTACCATTGCAAATCTGAAAATGATAAGAGAGGAAGCATCATTGAAGAGACTTTCACCTTCTAAAACGGTAGACAGATTTTTAGGTACTTTTACAAATTTTAAAATAGCTCCTGCGCTCACCGCATCCGGTGGAGAAACTATCCCTCCCAGTACAAAACCTAATGCTAATGAAAACCCGGGAATATAAGAATTAGCCACAAAAGCTACTGATATGGCTGTAAGGAATACTACAATAAAGGCAAAACTGGTGATGATCCGCCTCATTTTCCAGATTTCCTTCCATGAAACAGCAAAGGCTGCTTCGTATAATAACGGCGGTAAAAAAATGATAAATATAAGTTCAGGATCAATTTTAATGGGTGGTAATCCGGGGATAAAACTGATAAGCAGTCCTGCAATAACCAATATAATGGGATATGCTACTCTTAAACGATTCGCCAGCATAATGGCTCCAATGATCACCAAAACCAACCCGAGATAATAAATAAAATTTTCTACCATTTGTTCTTCAATTAATTGTGTACCTCTAATGTATATATTTTTTTGAGAAATATGGTTTGTTTTTATCTGGAATTTGTTTCTTTTTATCTAATAAAATACTGGTTTATCACCATATATCCCAGGCTTATTGACTCCAACACTTGCTTTATTATCTTTTTCAGGGTGTTCAATGATATTCGCGATATATGCAGCAACCGCTTTTCTTGAAACTTCTGTTCCTAGAAAAGATTCTCCTTTTTGGGTAGTTTCATATTCTACCTCATCTTTATCAGTAAGCCATGATGGACGAACTATGGTATAGTTAAGAGAAGATCTTTCTATAATATCAGCGGCCTGTCTGTAAGGAATGAGGTCTTTTCCGATCATTCTTTCATTCCACGCTCCGAATTTTCCGGGAATCTCGTGGTAAATGCCTAATGAGGTAACAAAAATGAGCCTTTTAACTCCATTCTTATCCATAGCTTTTACGATTTCTCCTGCTAATTTATCCATTGGTCCTGAAAGGTTTGCATATACAACATCCTGATCTTTTATGGCATTGTTGAGATCGTTTGGATTGAGTACATCTCCTTTTACAATATTTGCAGAGGACTGATATTGATTTAAATGTTCTGTATTCCTTGCAAACAAGGTAAGTTCAATATCTTTATTTTCTTTAAGAAATTCTGTGACATGTTGTGCAATGGCGCCTCCGGCTCCTAACACTAATACTTTTGTTGACATTTTAATTGGTTTTAATATTAAATAAGTGCTGCCATATCCAAAATACAGCAGCATTTACAAGGTTCTGTTAAGCTAATTTTTCCTGAAAGAACGGAACTAACTGGTCTATGGCTTCATTAACATAGTTTTCCCTGTCATATAAAGACATGTGGTTTGCTCCTTCAATAATATATTTTCTCTTATCTGCAGAGGCTGCACGCGCTATAAGGTCATCACTCATCCATGCGCTTCCTGCTATACTTCCCACTATGGCTAACAGTGGCTGCGTAAAGAAGGCTTCTGCTTTATTATAAGCATCATAAGAAATGATCTGTGAAAGGCTTCGGGCTGTAGCAAAACCTGGTGCTGTAGGGTACTGACAACGGTCTGTGTGGTAATATTCCCAGGCTTCTCTCAATTCTTCATTAGGTGCATCTTCTTCCCTCATTGGGGCTAACGGAATGGTCTGAATTTCTGTACTCCCTGCATCTGCTGTTCTGGCATTGGAACCTGCTACTAAATAAGGTAATGCATCGGCATCTTTCACATTGTTTTCCCAACCATTCCTGAACATAGATCCAATGTTTACAGCACTTACCATTCCCACTGCTTGAATTCTATGATCGTTGATGGCCGCATTAGCTGTATATCCTGCTCCCGCACAAATTCCCATAGCACCAATCTTATCAGTATCTACATAAGATAAGGTCGTAAGGTAATCAATTACGGCACTTACATCTTCTGTTCTGATGTAAGGATTTTCCAATTGGCGCGGTTCTCCTGTACTTTCTCCCTGATAAGAGGCATCATAGGCAATGGTAATAAATCCGTGGTTTGCCAATTTTCCTGCATATAGACCTGCCGCCTGTTCTTTTACTCCGCCACCCGGATGAGATACAACTACTGCCGGATATTTTTTGTTTTGATCAAACCCTTCTGGGAAATTGATGATTGCTGATAAAGTAATTTCCTGAGCGTTTGTGTTTTTAATACTGATTTTTTCCTGTGACATGATTTTGTATTTTATTTGTTATTATTTATTCGAATGAAATCTTTCAGAACGAAATGGAAAGCACTTTTCTATTTTTGATTGCTTTTCTCCGATCTATTTTCTTTCTTTTTGACAGATCAAAGGTAGGAAGAGATATATGCTGTAAACGGAGACTCATTACCTGAAAACAGATACATTTTACTTTTTTGTATTTTTAGGCGGCTAGAGCCCACCTCTATTGATGTTACTCGTTCAGTGTTTAAGGTTTATCGCAGATCGTACAGATTTTGCAGATGATTGCGGATAAGAAAATCAGAAATTTTCAAAAAACTTATGTGTACTTCTTATGCAGAAAGCCTGTAACTTTAAATCTCTTAAGTATTTAAGTCTTTTGTAACTTTTGTGGTTAGTCATAATCCTTATTAGATTTTAGAATTTTGTTTCCCACAGATTGCTCAGATTTACACAGATGCTTGTGGATAGTATTGGAGGCAAGGCTTCAGTTTAGGTTTAACATTACTATCATTCATTACTCATAAATTAGCCCGGATAGTAACGGTTACCCCGCAGCATAGGCTGGAAAACAGAAGGACTTAGCCTTGGCGTGTATTGGCGTGAGGAGTATAAGTGGATAGCCGGAAAAAGCTCCTGAAAATAAAAAGGCAACTCATTGAGCTGCCTTTTATAATGGTATGTATAATTATTTATTGATTTCTGAAGACCTTTGGGGAAAGTCCTGTTTTTTTCCGGAAGAACCTGGCAAAATAGTTGGGATAATCGAAACCGAGACTGTAAGATATTTCACTTATGGAAAGACTGGTATTTTTGAGTTTATCTTTGGCCTGTTTTATAACATAGTCGTGAATATGATCCAGCGGTGATTTGCCTGTAAAATGTTTGATAAGGTCACCGAAATAATTAGGTGAAAGGTTACTTTTCTGAGCAAAATAAGCTACAGATGGCAGTCCTGCAAGGTTTTCATTTTCTCTGAAGTAATAGTCCAGATTTTTATAAAACTCATCAATAACCCTGTGGTAAATTTCACTTCTGGTATCGAACTGGCGATCATAAAAGTCTTTAACATAGGTAAGAATGAGGTTGACATAAGAAATGATCACTGTTCTTGAATAGTATTCTTTCTGAAATTCATGATTGGCTTTTCTGAACAGGTCCCAAACAATATTCTCTTCTTCCTTGGTGAGGAAAAGAGCTTCGTGATTGTTATAATGTACAAAGCTGTAGTCCTTGGCATATTTTTCAAGGTATTTGGTGCCCACCATAATGCATAATCCTGAAAATGGCGCTGTAATCTCCCATTCCAGCGTATTTTGTGGGCAATCTACGTACATATAGGATGAATCAGACTGATCTTCCAGCAGCTGGTAAGAAGTAAATTTCACTTCCATGGAGGGCTTGATGGCCAAAAGATAAAAATCAATGGTTACCGGTTCGGATTTTAACCTGATATCGTTTTCTGCCTCAAAATCTACGATGTGAAGATCATCACTTTTCAGAGGGCCAACATTCAGGTAACGGCAGAATTCGGGGATATTTAATATTTTCATGCTCATAGTACAGGCTTTCAATAATGGGTAAAATTACATCTTTTGAGTGGCGTCCTTATGATACATATTCAGGAAAAACAGATACATTTTACGGTTTATGCCCTATAATTTTACAACCAGAAACATTATTCCAAAACTTATCAGTAATATAATGCCTATTATTATTGCACCTTCTAAAACATGTTTCATATATCTTTTCCCGTCGAACGTAAACTTTTCGGGATGAATACTGAATTCCTTAAATACAAACGGGTCTATTTTCAAATCTGGTCTGAAACGAACAATTCCTTCTATAAACCTGGCCCGTAAAGCTCTTGCATTTTTGATGTAATATATACTTCCAAGGTGTGTTCCATCAAAAACCACTTTAGTTTCATTACGATCTATTCCTACAGCGAGCATCCATGTTTTGTGTTCTTTTGATATATACACCTCATAATCATCTGAAAGATAAGATGGTCCCAACTGACTGTAAAGCACATCATCTATACTTCCATCCCTTTTATAGAAATGAATACCTGTATCATCTACTCTTATCTTTTTTATGGCTATAGCCATATTTTTCCTGATATGACGGAAAAAATGATACATAACTATAGCCCAAACAGGATAATATAATACGCCTACCACAACCAATATCCGTATACTCCCGGAAACCAAAAGTGGAAATACAGCAAGCACTATAAACATAACCAGTAACAATGCTCCACCAAAAATATTAATCAGCCAGGTGATTATCCAGTTAGGTTTTGAAACTAATGGTAAAAACTCTTTTCTAAAATCCTCTTGCATCTGTTCAATATACGGAAAAAATAAGAACAAAAAAAGCCCCAGTATTCCCTGGAGCTATGTACAAAATTGAAAATAAGATATGTTCTTTAAAACTATGAGATTGTGTATTTTTTTTCTGTAGTCACAGTATAAATATCGGAAACCACATTATCTACAAACCTCCATTCCGCATCAGAATTTCCAGCAGTAAATTTTACATGAAGGTAGCCTCTTTTGTAAAGGTTAGCATATTCCAGATCGTCAATTAATGATGAAAATGCCTGGGCCAAAGCAATTGCTTGAGTGGGATCTGATGTAATTCCAAGATAACCTTCAAGCCCTGGTGACGAAACAGAGCTACAGGCTAACTCAGTTCCAATAATCTTTCCTTGTGCATTGGTGAGTTTCCCCAGCCATGCATTGTGTGTATCACCTGCCAGCACGATAACATTTTTACCAGTAAGAAGGGAATACAGCTGTTCTCTTTCCATGAAATATCCATCCCACGCATCCAGATTATAAGGTAAGGTGGTGGTTATTCTTGCTATTTCCTGTGGGGTAAGTGTAGGATCCTGTTGTTTGTATCTTTCTTTAATAACAATCAGCTGCCCAATTGTAGTCTGTAAAGCCTGCATGGTAGCCGGTTGTGCACTTCCGAGTTTTTTTATTTCCGCTAAAATCTGATTGAGTAACATCAATAGTTCTGCAGGAACCATCATTTTGGTCATCAGGATCTGCTGTCCCAATACCTTCCATTTTGCAGAATCAGCGTTGATCTGAGAACCTAGCCATGCCATCTGCTCGCTTCCGATCAGTTTTCTGTTGGGATCTAAAAAATCTGTTTTAAACTTCAGCTGATCGAAATTCCCGGCATTGTCCAGATAATCTGAATATTCTAATTGCTTATCTCTTGCAATTACTCTGGTATCCATCATATACAGGGAAACAATATTTCCGAAGTTGAAACTTCTGTAAATTCTAAGATCTTTCCCTGTTTTAAGAGGAATATATTCACTGTATGCCTGGAAAGCAGCTTTTTTTCTTGCTTCAAAATCACCTTCATCAGGCTGATGGTTTTCTGCACCTGATTTATAAGTATCATTGGCAAATTCATGATCATCCCATACACAGATAAAAGGTTTTTTCTGATGAGCCAGCTGAAGGTTCTTATCACCTCTGTATTGTCTGTATCTTTCTCTGTAATCATTCAGATTCAGGATTTCTTTTGCAGGTTTATGTGCTCTTCCTAATTGATTGGTATAAGGATTGGTTCCGTATTGTCCCGGAGCATATTCATAGATATAATCCCCAAGATGTACTACTACATCTGCTTCAGATTTGGCAACGGCTCCATAAACATTAAAAAGTCCTGCCGGAAAGTTGGAACATGATACCACTGCCATCTTCACATCGTTTACAGTATCTGTTTTGGATGGTAGTGTAATGGTTTCTCCGGTTACGCTTGCTTCCTTAGTTTTAAGGTTATAGAATCTATAGTAATATTTAGTGTTAGACGGAATGTTCTGCACATCTACTGCTACTGTAAAATCATTGGCTGATGTAGCAGTCGCCTGTCCTTTTCTTAAAACTTCGGAAAAATTACTGTTTCGGCTTATTTCCCAGGTTATTTCTGCATCTGCTCCTGCAGAATATCTTGTCCATATAATAATTCCAGTAGCTGTAGGATCAAAGCTGGCCACTCCGGTATCAAAACCTGAGTTTTTCAGATCATCAGGAGCTATTCCACCTTCAGTAAAATCTTCATCACTGCAACTTATAATCAGAGGAGCAATAAAGAGTCCTCCAGCTGCTAAGAGTGAATTCTTAAGAAACCTTCTTCTGTTAAGCAGATTGTTATTTTCCATCATTACTTTTTTCTGCAAAGCAACAGTATCTGCCGAAGAAGGTTGTTAACTGAGTTTTAATTATTCTTTATGCTTTTTTTAAACATATGTTTAACATAATATTTTCTGAAATATTTGAACTTTAGAAATATTAATTGTAAGGATCAACATTTACTTAAGCCTTTCTCCCTACTTCAGGTAATCAAAAACATTTACAGACTGGTATTTAGGACTTCGTTTTAAAAACTCACTGAAAAATGCAGCATGGGTTGCCCCAGAAATAATAAGGACTCTGTCATTTTCCGAAAGTGGAATTTGATTAAGGTTAGAATACATTCTCAGATTTCTTCTGTAATATTTAGCTGCTTCATCTGCTCCTTCAAAATGATTTGCTGTACTTACATGAGTCAAAATATCAGCATTAGCGGTAATCATCTCCTGTAAAGTGGATTCTTTATTATAGTCGATAAGTTTTTCTTTCACAGAAAGATTTTCCTGTTTTTTGAATCCTTCAATAAAAGTAGTTATAAAACGTTTATAGGTGATATTATCTACCTGATTTTTCAACTGATCTCCAATTCTATAATTGTACTGCCCTGTTTCCTGCTCATCAATTCCATATATTTTTTTCACATTAGCCAGTTTTCCAATCTGATATGCCAATAATGAAACTTCACCTTCATAGGCTACTTTATGGTTTTTATTCTTTAAAAAACTGTGGTAGTCATTCTGGATTTTCTCATTCTCAGCAGGAACCAGCTCAACACAGATAACTGTTGGTTTAAATTCAGCAAGCAATTTTGCAATCTCAAAAACCTCTTTCTGGCTTTTCTCACTTTGCGGATCAAAACTTACTTTTGCTGCGTCTGGCGTTTTTCCCATATGAAAGGTCGCAAAATTAAGTACCTCTATCTTTTGCGCTGATAAACACATGCTCATCAAAAATCCACAAATAACACTTATTCTTTTCATGATTTTAATTTATGGTTCAAAAATAAAAAGTGAACAGTAAGCATACAAGCCTATATCGACGAAGAGGTATATTTATCCGATGAAACGTTAAAAGCATTCACGATTCCCCCTGATTGATTCCAAAAAGAAGTACAGCTAAAATTTAATTCTTTTTATTGATGAAATAATATTAAGAAAATAAGGGTGAATTCTGCAAAAGGTAACTGCAAAATTGTTATTATTAGTTACTCAACAAAACAAAAAAGCACCTACAAATCTGTAAGTGCTTGATTTAAAAAGTGGTCCCACCTGGGCTCGAACTAATATCTTATTTTTCCATTATTTAATGGGCTTTTAGCAATTCACAAAATATTCGGGGAGAAAAATAGGGAATATTTATTGAAAAATAACAAATTAATTTAGATAATTATTACATTATTAATTAATAGGGAAACAATAACTATTATCAACAATTAATATCTCGTTTATTTATAAATTTTCAGGTTCACTTTTCAAAGTATTAAATTAAAAAGCAACCAAAAGACAAAGTCCGTTTATCAAAGTTCCAATTATCGGAATATCTTTCAATATTCCATCTTCTAAATTTGAATCCATAATAGCTTCTCCAATACCTGAGGAATCATTTACAATTTCATTAGATTTGATAAACTTTATTGATTCTATAAGACACTCATTTATTTTCATTCTTTCAAATTTTCAATAAAGTTCTTTAATCTTTCTAAAATTTCAGGCATATCACTGGAAAAATTTCTAATAGTAAATGTACCTTCAATAGAAACGATTCTTTCATATTCATTTTTACCTACCGTTACAATATTATAAAATTCATCATTTTCAGTAATATAGTTTTCTGCTCTACCTATTAAAGTATTTAGTCTCGATTCAATATATTTTTTATTATTCGGCTTTCCATTTTTATATTCATAGTGAGTTTCGTAAAATTCCTCTACGATTTTGCTCAGAAGATTATATCCACTCTCCAATTCAGATTTTTTCATAGTTCTATTTTTTAATTATTAAATATTTCCAAGCAGTAAAAATCAATTAAAATTCTTTCAAGACTAAATTATGCTCTAATTAGTTTTAAATCGATTTTTAAGGCATTTACATCGTTCCTGATAGCATTATATGAGAGTCCTCAGATTAAGTATCATTGCTCTACATCTGCAACATAAAATTTTATCACATCAACCATTCTTATTTTTTTAAAAACTTATCAATATCAGATTTTTTAACCATAATTCTTCCATTTCTCTTAGGCTGATACACTTTTAATCCTGAATCTCTGTACCTATCGAAAGTGGATCGGCTAATACCATAGACTTTCAGAACTTCATCCACAGTAAACGTTTCTTTTAAAGTTTTCTCCTCTAAAAATTCTTCTAATGATTTTACTCTCTTTTCTAAAGCCTTCAATCTTTTTAGAAGAAAGATATTATTCGGTATCTCTTTACCTTCCATTAAATATGATTTTAATTTCACATGAAATTAAGTATTCTGAAAGTAATGGGAAAGTTAAAAGTTCAAGAACTGTAATTGGTCTAAATTACATATTACCTCATTATATTTCGTCACTACTTAAAAAAACTCTTACTTTAATATTCTGATCATTCGATTCTCCAGAACCTAACAATTTTTAAACTTTCCTTTAAATAGGGGGAGGGGGGAATTTCCACAAAGAGGAATTTATGTATTTTTCAACCAAAGTGAACTTAAATTATTTACAATTAAATTAAAGTATTTAATAACGTAAATTATAATCGAAATCACTGGTTGAAAAATGAGAAACATGTAAATTGGATTTAATTTTAAACATCTAAAGATATAACCCTATTAAGGAGTTCATGATAAAGATAATTTTCCAATCTGCTTAATCTTTCGGAAGCTTTAATACGATCTGAAGTGATCTCTTCTTCGTCCATATTACTTTCTATTTCCTTTAACGAATGTAAGGACGTTTTCACAAAATCATAAGCAGCCTTTAGGTCTGCTATCGACAATTCATTAATTTGTTTCATAAATATTATTTTAAAATAAAATTGTAAGCTCTATTAATAAGGCGAAAATCAATTAATAATCCTGAAAGGTAAACTTCTACTAAAAATAAGCGATAGTCGATTTTCAATGCTTTACCAAGAGAGCTTACGGGGTTAATTAATAATAATCTAAAATAGGAGAGATGTGGATAAATTTGGTTTCAATGTGATTAATGGGAAAAAATAAGTTATCTTTATTTTCTATATAAAACCTATAACACATAATCTAAACTCATACAAAATTTAAACTATGTCAGATATCAGTATATTTAATGAAGAAGATGTCTATTTTCTTTTAGGGATACTTGCCGTTGCCGTCGGCTTTTTTCTTACCATTGCACTTTTTGTCATCAATATTTTGGTCAATAAGAATAAGAAATTCTCATATTATATTTTGATGTATTTTATTTACAGTATCCTATCTTTTATCGTACTTTGGTTTTTAGAAACTTTTCGCTTGTTTAAATACCTTCTTAGTTAAGTAGAAGCTTCGTAAAACTTTAGAGATAGTAAGTCTAGGGAAACTCCCATTTTCAGATTCGAGTTTTTACTAATCAAATTTCAATTCAAATTCTGAAATAGTAAATTTATACTTCGAGTGAAAAACGGCAGGAATTTGCCTTATTAATCAAGCTCATTCAGATTGGACTTCTTTTGCAGAGTAATCGGGTTATTCATAGTAAAGATTTCTAGTCTTAACAAATAGGGGGAACTTTCGGAATCACAAAAACAGAAATTTCGCCCTAAG
Source organism: Chryseobacterium sp. MYb328 (assembly GCF_037572595.1). Lineage (NCBI taxonomy): Bacteria > Pseudomonadati > Bacteroidota > Flavobacteriia > Flavobacteriales > Weeksellaceae > Chryseobacterium > Chryseobacterium sp. MYb328. The sequence continues at coordinate 285,492 of NZ_JBBGZQ010000001.1, forward strand.
TATATAACCTTCTTTAGTATTTAATAGTTACCTATATTAGTATATATATTACTCTTTATACTATACCTTCCGCATCAATAGTTCCACTTTTTCGTCTAATTTAGCCTTGAAATCATCCTTGTAGCTATATTTGAATTTCCGTTCATAATCATCATAAAATTTTCGGTACTCTTTACGGAATTTTGAAACTCCATCCTCCTTCATCAGAGGCAATATTTCTTCAAAAAAAACATCTTTTCCGATTAATTGAATGCCTTTAAACTTTAAGTAATTATTCATGGGCCTTCTTTCTTCACCAATGATTGAATCTCTGGATTCCTGGGATAAAACATCAATATATCCTATGTCAAAATATAATTTTGCAATAGATTTTAATAAATGATCCCAGTTATTTTTTATATCTATCAGATGTTTAAGTTTACCTCTGAAGTTTTGTTTGTAGAATCCACTCACTTTTTCAACTTTTAATTCAAGCCTTAGAAAATAATTTTTTTCGGTGACTTTAGCTTTAAGCTTCTTTTTATTTTTTGACTTTGTTAACAGTTCGTTATTATTATCCATTCTCTCAATTTTGTCATAGAATGAGACGGAATAATTACTTCCGATAAAACTTATCCCATTGTCACTATAGATATTTTTTTCTGGAAGGTCTTTAAAGCTTTGAAAACAACTCAGAATTCCTTTCATATTTTTTTTTAGCCTAAGAGTTACTCCCAATTCTACCTTTGTCACTCTTGCACTCCACATTTTCTTCTCTTCGATTTTAAAATCCCGAGCATATTTATTAATCCTATTTACAAAACCATTATAAGATATATCTTCTACTTTCCCTTCTCCTAAACGATCTTTTCGTATATTTCTATGGATGATAAGTTCATTTCTTATTTCGTATTTTATTTCATCTTCTGTAGATAGTTTTTTAGGGATTTTATACGTAATGTATTTTATATACAGGTATTTTTTGTACTTTTTATCATAAGGACTTTTTTCTGTATCAGGAGTTTCGTACTCTGAATCTTCTTCCTCGTCATCTTCTACAAAATTATTTTTAAACGTATAAGTGATATTACCTTTTTTATTGGGGCTGGATTTATAAAATTTCTTGGCTAAGATTTCTTTATCAATATCAACATTATCAACACTAAACTTTATTCTATCTACCATTATTATTTTTTTTAAGAATTTTTCAAAATCAGATTTTTTAATGAAAATTTTTGCGTTGGGTTTAAGCTGGGTAAACTTTAGCCCTTTACTTCTATAATCATAAACTGTTTGGCGTTCGATACCATACAAAGCGCAAATTTCTTTCACTGTAAATTGTTCTCTAAAATTACTTTTTTCCATGAGAAGTTCCCTCATAATTCTGTTTTCTTTTTTCAGGTTTCTGATTTCTCGGATCACATATTTTGTTAGAGTTATATTATTTTTCATTTGGTAAAAATTTAAAGGTTTAACAATTTTATTATTCATAATAATAAACTGAGGTGAAATTGTATAACACTTATTTTTGGGTATGTCATATTGAGCCTAAAATAGAATTCATTGAAAATCAATGCTAAAATTTTCACATAAAAAAGCGGTTATAAAAACCGCTATGTCATATTCATCCTAAAATAGGAGATTGTTATTTATCTTTTTTACTTAATGGGATATGGCCTTTAACTTCATCAATAGAAATTGTCCAATATTCTTCCCATCCCATTTTTTTTAATTCAATGTAAATTCTATTTCCTTCTTTTCCTGTAACCTTCCAATATAGATCACGATTGTTTTGTTGGTTCGTAGAATAAAATATAACCTCATCACCAACTTCTATGTTTTCTATTTTATAAAAATTTTCTTTTTTATTCATATTATAGATTTTCAGGATTATGTTGAAGTGCTTCAAAGCAATAAGCTACAAGAAGACAGATTCCATTTTTTTCTATTCCGAATTTTCTTCTTGCGTCAATCGCATTATCTAGATTATAAAAATAATCTTCTATTTCGATAATTTCATTTTCTGTATAAAGACTAATATCAAGCTCGTCTCCGAATTTTTCTTTGAGATAGCTAAAAACTGCTTTACCATTAATTTTAGACTGAATAATATCTAATTCTACAAAACCTCCGTTATCAACAATCGAATTTAAGTAGAAACCAAGAAAAGTGTATTTTACAGGGTATTTCATTTTTTGTGATCTAAGTATTTTCTCAAAGATAAAGAAATAAGAAAAAATATCAAATTCTTTTGATTAATGAATAAAAACTAAATGGTTCATCACACCTCATGCTTTTCTACATGTCCTTTGTTAGTTATTTCTATTTTACCCCCTATACTACACATACAAAATGAATCTTCTGTAAGAATTTTATAACTATTGATAGTATCTTTTTGTGTTGTTTTTTCCCAAGCAACTGGTGCAGGAATACATGGTAAATATCCACCTGAAGTAGGTTTTAATTTACATTGCCCAAAAGGTTTAATATTGATATTTGCCTGCTTATCCTGCTCCGTAGCAATATGTTTCCCTTCAGCCGTAGAGAAATTCTGGCTGGTAACACTTAGATTACTTGGTGTTGTTCCTTGGTTGCAGGATAATTTAGCGGTATCAGTGATTTTTTGTGGCATAAAGATTATTTTTTCTCATACAATACTTCCGCAGAATCATTATGTTTTCCGTTTATTGAGGTAACTTTTAATAAGTTCCCATTACTACCATCTATAACAATTATTATTCTCGCCCCAAATTTTCCCTCATATTTACCTCTATAATTAATTAGATAAAGTTTTTGAGAACCTTCATCGTAATTCTTATCTATATGAGTATAATCTGAGAATAGATCAATTTCATGTTTTTTACAATAATCAATAATATCATCTGCCGTTATAGTATATCCTTTATCCATATCAGTTTTCTTGATAAGTTTTCCAGAGTCATCATATTCATATTTGAATCCTACTGGCCCACCACCATTTCTAAAATTTACCCATTTTTTAAGTATAATACCTTTATCATTAAATTCCTTATATATTGAAAATATTGAATTTTTAGCAGTAGAATTAGCTATAAACCAATTTCCTCCTTCACCTGAACTTTCTTCAATTTGAATGTCTCTATCTTCGTAAGTTTTCCCTAAACCATTTGGATTATTTTCATAGTATTTTTTTATGTTAAAATGTTCAATTTTATCATTAATGAGATTGGCATAATTATTTTTTTGATTCATTGTATTATGTTTTACTGAGGTTGGGGTTTTGGTTGCTTTTGTGTCTTCCTTTTTATCCTGAGAATTACAGGATGAAATAAATAATACAAAGCAGATGTACAGAAGTTTTTTCATTGTTTAATAATTTTTTCAGTTCAATATTTTCATTATCTAATTTATAAAAATACGAGATAGTATTCTATTCTTTTTCTGACCTGCTTTGTAAGATTGCCCACTGCCAATGATAGGTACTGATAACAGGTAATCCTTGTAAATCAGAATAATCCATTATATTATCAGTAATAAATTGTTCAAAAGTGAACTTGGAATCATTATCAAAACTATGATATAGTCCCATGGAATGAAATACTTCATGGGCAATAGTACTATCATTAAATCCAGCTTTAAAAACAAGTATAGTTTTTGCAGCAGGATCATTCATGGTTCTACCGATTCCTGCTATGTGCGGGTTCTCTTCATTTATGAAATATACTTTGTAGATATTCTGATATTTTTTCTTTCCATACTGTTTATAAAGTTCATCATTTAGGTAGTCGGATAAATTATCTCCTATTGAATTTTCAATCCATTTATCACCTCCTCCCTGTGGGTTATTAATTATATTAGCAATCCTATTAAAATTTTTCTTCTTATTATGTTTTCTTTTAGTTTTTGGATCTGTATCAGTACTTAAATCTAAAGATAATGTATTTTCAAAATAAGGGGTAATTAACGCTTGATTCATATATTTTTTCAATTCGTTTTCTCTACCTTTCGGTTGTCCTGTTCTTTTTCCATTTCCTATATCAGTTGACACCTGTATAAATACTACTTTTGCTTTAAATCGTTTTTTGTTTTGAGTAATCCTAAGTTTTCCCGCTAATGATTTTTCTTCAGTTCCTTTAGAATCCTTATAAGTAGCAATAACTTTAATGGGTTGTTCACTTTTAAGCTCTTTTAAACAAGTTACGGTTATTTCTATTTCATGTTTACCAACCGTAAGAGGAAGAGGTTTGTTAACTATATTGAGTAATTTATCATCATATTCAAATTCTAATTTTTCAGGTTTTTTTTGAATATTTATGATGGTTCTTAAAGTGGCTGTAGTATTACTATAGGTTGATGTTAATGTTGTCGGAACAATCTTTCCGTTAGGTTGTTTGATGTTTTTCACGATGGTTTTAGGATAAAGAGTTATCCAAGGTACACAATAGTTTACCATCACTTTTTTCCCTTTTTTATTTTTAACACTATATGCATGAGGATTAAAGTTGGACATTAAAGAGATAAAATCATTTTTATCACTGATGAAAAAACTTACAGGAGGTTTACCATCTTCATTTTCATAAACCTGAAATAATGCGCCACTTGAATCTCTATATTTTCCGACTTCTTTTCCATAATAAACATCTCCAGGAATCTTAGTATCTCCAACTCTGACCCAATCAAAACCGTATCCTTTTCCTCCCCAATCATTTTTCGGCCTAAAACTTACCAAGCACCTCTCATCTACATAAACAGGAACGTATTTATAGTTTTGAGGTTTGTTAGTCTGATTATTTCCTTGTTTCCCATGCATATCCACAATACCTTTACTATTAACGATAGTACTTTGGTCAGAATGCATAAACAATTTTTGGGTTCCAGCTACATTGGTTTCCTTTGCTTCAATTTTTATCTCGTTCTCTGAATTAAATACAGCTTTACCTGCTTGTGTATGTAAAAAGTCAGTTATATTTTGTAATAAAATAGGAGAGTTAACCATCATTTTTTGCAGAATAGTAAGTAACGCTGTATTTACAACATTCATCGTCAGGTTGTTTCCGACATTCATTTCCAAATTATTTCCAGCCTCGAATATGATATTGTTAGGTGCATTTATTCTGATATTTCCTTCTCCATCCAAATATATAAAATTGGTACTTCCATCTTCTGTTCTAATACTTCCTTGCCCTTCAGTATCATTTAAAACGATCTTATTTCCACTTCGGGATTGCAAGGATTTTAAGTGGTTATCCACACCACCTCCTAATCCAACCTTTCCATGAAACATTCCACCCATTGCAAAGGGAAAGTCTGGATTATGATATTCAAAACCTACCATTACCTGATCTCCAATTTCTGGAATAGCTACAAAGCCTCTATTCTGACTTACTGAACCTGTACCTCCCGCATCAGGACTCATCATTCTGATAAAATGGGTTGTATCATTTAACTGCCAATCAAATCTAACTTGTATTCTTCCTTGGTTTAGAGGATCAACATTGGATATTACCGTTGCAACTTGTGGTTCGGCTTTCGGTATTACAAAATCAGGTTTAGGCATGAAGCCTGTTCCCTCGGCTATAGCTTCAAAACTCCCCGTATAATAGCCTCTTGCATCAACCTCATGATTTACCTCAGTCATCATCAAAGTCGTAAAATGGTTAGTTTGATTACTATCTGGTTTTCTCATGGCTAAATCTGCCACACAACCTATATATAGAAATGGAACGGTTGTTTTACCTGAAACCGTGAAAACTTCTACTGCTTTACTTCCTCTTGCACTTTTTTGAGAATCATCTATATCAAGGAACATATTAGGATGTAAAGGAGCAGGGGTAAGCGAACGGGTTTTAAATATATTCTCGTTACGCTCATAAGTTTCTGATGACAGTTCTCCTAAATGTTTGATACGATTATCAATACCAAGCATTGTTGCATGATTACTGCTACTATAGCCAAAGTATTCAGTTTTGGTATGTACTGCATTAAGCTCTATCTGTACATCACTAACATTACTTCCATTAATAAGGTTAATAGATTTTTCATGATACGGTAGCTTACCAAAATGAAGTACTTCTCCATCATAATAAAACTGCTCTCCATAAGCCTCTGCAATTCTGGCAAGGTAATTATAGTGAGTTTCACAATATTGTGAACTGTAGTTGATATAACTATTGTTTTGCGAATCTATTCTAACATCAAAATCATTAGTACCTAATGCCTCTTTAATCACTCTCTCAGCAATAATGGAAGTATTTACAGATTGATCCCCTCCAAAGCTTTGAGTATGGGGTGCTGAATCCATCAGAATTGTTGGGCTATTTCCTTTCAATACTATATTTCCCAGACTCATTTTTTCTTGACTAAACGCCACCTTCATAACAACTCCTACAAATGTCCGTTCTGGGCTTTCATTTTCAGGATCTTTATATTTGAAAGTAACGGTTAGTCTTTTCCCGAAAAACTGTTTTGCCTCTTCTAAGTTATGATTTTGCGCTTCACCCAAAGAATCATGAGCTAAAGTAAGTTCAAAGTAATGATGCCTTCTTGCACTCTGCTGTAGACGGAAGTTTTTAAAATGACTGATAGGTTTTCCATCAATTACAATGTCAAGCTTCACCACACGGTTAATGCCTGCTATATGATTCTCTGAAATTTTCTCTGCATTAGATCTGCTTTTTTTCATGATGATTTGTGTCTTTTTATATCACTAAATGTAGATAAAAATAATACCAAAACTGAACTTTTTTGACACTATTTCAAAAATTGTAGTAAAACTACGATTCAAATGAAACTTATTTTAATAGTATACCTTCCAATATATTTTGTTTTCTGGCATTCTGACCTACAAAAGACTTTTCAAATTTGAATATGGTTCTCAATATTTTAAAACTTTTTACTTGTATTGCTCAATCTCTTAGAAGTTTAAAAGGCAGGATTTCCCATAGTATCAGGGCTTTTTCCTTTTTCGACTTCATAGAAACTTTTAGGAAACCCTTACTTGTTTCTTCTTGTATTCTGACTTATATTTTCACGTCTATTTTACTTGTAATTTCAGTAAAACATATCTTGTCTTTACTTGCTTTCTACTTGTTTTATTTTCCTTCCCAATCTTATTTGTAATATTTGATTTTCTCAGCCTTCATAAAGCCTTCTAAGTTTCTGAAAGTAATCTTATCTAAACTATTGGTAATACTCTGAATATACGTCTTGCTATTTTTGCATTTTCTGGAAGTAAAATCAATAATATTCCCGTTATCATCTTTGTATATTTCGACTTTTTCCAGTTTTTCAGCTTTTATATTGATATAGGAAACGTGATACTTGATTTGGTTTGCACACGTTGTATCTAACAAAAAGAAATCAAGGCTTTTCTCAGCTCCTACCAAAATTCCTTCTTCATTGAAGTAATAATCATAAGAAGTTTTGCTATCTCCAATATGCCCCCATAAATCATCAGATTTACTGATATAAACAATTTTGTTATTTTTTCTTATGACTTTATAGAACATATCCCATTTAAGCTCAAATTCTTCAACGGGGTTATCGGTTTTACTTTGTTTTATATTACCATCAGTCAGTTTAACATATTCAATAACTTTTGAGGGCTGATTTTCCAAAACTTCTTTCACAAACAATTTAGTCTGCTTAAGTTCGTTTTCATAGGAGTTTTGGGAATAAAAAACTGAAAAAATGAACAGATTGATAAGTACGATTAAGTTTTTCATGATTAATTGATTTGTATTGAATCTCCCTGCTGATTTTCAGCTTCAGAATTCTGGTATACCTTATTTTTTCCTCTCATTTCAGATTTTGATTGGTTTTCTTCAGAATTAAGTCTTTCAAATTTTTGATATTTATTCGTCGATTCTATTATACTATATTCATAAGGTTTTGTCTTCCGCTCATTTTTATAACTTCCAAACTTTCTGTTTTTCAGATTTTCATCCTCATATATAATCTTTGTAAAACCAAAGAAGCCGTAAGCCGTTATCAGACTTTGTTTGTCATTTTCATCTTTATAGACTAATTTCCTTAGCAAAACAAGGTCTTCATCATATACCTTACTATTTTCATAACCATTTTCTGATAGAAATAAAGCTATAAAGCTCTGGGATTGTCTTTCATTGAGCTTCTCACCAGCAAAAAAATCTTTTATATTTTTGAAAAGTGGAGGCTGATAAGCCATAACATCATCAACAATCTTATTTTTCATCTCCGTATTATTGGGCTTTAAGAAGAAAGCAGAAATGCTAAACAAGATGATTATACCAACGATTATATAAAATGAATAACTTTCTCCTGGTTGCATTTTTTGAGTGATGTAAAGGTCGTTTACAGCCTTTTTAGAAACATTATTATCATCTGAATTACGACCTTCATCGGGAAACATGATCGAAATATCCCGTAATATCTCTAAAGCAAGATCATTATTATATTGTTCTACCATTTTAGGAATTCTGAAGAGATCAATAATTGCCCAGATAAAACAACCTCCTGCGGTAAGGATATATAATATCAGCCAACCCCATTTTTTAAGGTAGGCGTAATGCCATCCTAAAAGAAACCAAAGCAGGTAAGATATTCCTACAGACTTCTTCCGCCTTTCAAATTCGTTAATAAAGATTTTTTGTTGTTCTGAATTCAGCTCTCGATATTTTTTCTGAATCAGATAAGAAAAGTTTCCCATGATTATTTCATGACCGCAAAGTTCCATACAGTCGCTTTAATTCATAGAAAAGCGTGGAACTTAACCGTATTATCAACCGAGGTACTGGTACACCTACACAGACTAATAGGAAAGCCCCACGCAAAAGCAGGGCGTTTCACTATTTATTTCGTCTGTGTATAAGAAAATTACCAGTTTTCGGATGAGACAATAAACAGCTTACGCTTTATCGTTGAAGTATTTTTATTTTTATATTACATTCTATTTTGTTTTTAACATTTTACAAATTTATAAAATTATCCGTAACGGCTTACATCCATTACGCTTCTTAAATTTTTAACGTTTGAATTTGTATAAATCATCGTATTAGCGATTCTTCTATGCCCCAGAAGCTTACTTACCAAAGGTAGGGATACATTTTTATTGTTTACCAGATACGAAGCAAAGGTATGCCTTCCTACATGGAAGCTGATCTCTTTATCTATATTACATTCTTCAGCTATTTTTTTAAAATCCTATTGCCGACCTGATTAGATACTTCGGGAAACACCTTATCACTCGGTTTTTTACCAGTTAGAAATCTTACAAGTAAAGCTCTTATCTGACTATTTAGAGGAATATCTACAATATGTTTTGTTTTCAACATTTTTTTAGAGATAATTTTATTCTTCCAATCAATATCAGAGACTTTTAGTGAATATAGATCACCATACCTTAATCCTGTGCAGCAGGATAGCAGAAACATATATTTAGTAGCTTTCATGGTAGCAGAAGTAGTTTTAAATTTTAAAATTTTAAGAACCTCTTCTTCATCTAAAAATATAGTCTTGTGATCTGGGGATTTTACTTTTAACGATTTCTTACTCTTATAAGGATTATCACCCTTAAACTTTTTGTATTCAATAGCTTCGTTAATAATACATTTCAAACATTTATGATGATTGTATAGTCCTCCTTCTCCTATTTCTAATTTCTTTAGATAGTTATTAAATTTTGTTATAAAAACAGAGTCTATATCTGAAGTGAATAACTTAGCTTTGAAGCTCTTTAACCGTTTCCTTAGAGTTTCATACTTATATACAGTATCTTCAGCTAATCCGTCTCCTTTCTTCATTTCCAAAACCTCATCAAATACAGCATAAAAATCATTGTTATCAGTACCTTTTAGAAAATTATCTACTAAAGTAAAGGATAAAGGGACACCTGCTAATTCGTTCTGACGGAGGAATAACTCCAAATCGGTTTTTTCTTTGGTTATTTTGTCGTTCAAAGGCTTATAGCCTTTTCCTTTCGCTTCTCCGCTTTTCTTATCCCAATCTTTAGGAGCAACGTTTTCGTTTAAAGTAAAGGTTTTCTTTACAGAATTAATGATTACCTGAAGATAAATCGGAGAATTTCCGTTTTTCAAAATTTTATCGGTTCGTAAAATAGGCTTAACCGAAACTTTATTTCCCATGTCGTTATTTTTTAATGAGTACAATTTTATATCCTGTAACATTAAATAATTAGCTAAGATAGATAAAAAATTACAAATTTCAAAGATAAAAAATTGATAGCCAATATTTTACATAAAATATTTTGCTTTAATTTAAAGATAAGCAAATTCTACGACTGGATTTTTCATTTTCTTCCCTATTCTATGCAAAAATAATTCGGGGAGAAAAATAGGGAACTTTTTTATGACGAAATATGGGTAACCATGACGAATTCATTTACCATATATACATGAAAAAAGCCTCTAAAATAGAGGCTTTTTGATTTTTAAGGAAAAGTTCGATTTTCCAAAAAGTGGTCCCACCTGTAATGTCCCCCGTGTATTTATGTGGCAATAGATGGAGTTATATTTACTTTATATCAGCTACTTATAAAAATATTGGAGTTGTGTGGAGTGCTGTGTATGTAGATGGGTTTAAGCGTGTTGGAAGTAATGTTAATTTGGATCAAGCAATCCCAAATTTATTAATCTATATCTAATAGCTTCTTCACTAACTAAAAAAATTGAAGATAACATATTTGTTATAGAATCTATACTTTCATTTTCTTTAAGTTTTTCTAATTCTTTTTCGAGTAAGAAAATGGGCATTAACAAGGATGCAGCAAAAGAATTAGCTTCTCTCTCTTGTCTAAGTTCACCAGAAGAAGATTTCTCATTACGAAAAAATTTGGCTCCGTTATCAATAAAAAACTTTTGATTACCTTGAAAATGAAGTTTAAAGTGTCCAAGCTCATGAGCAATAGTAAATCTTTTCCTTTTCTCAGAATGATTTTTATTATAGCCTATAATTTTAATTTTACTATCATTGACTACAAAAAAACCTGACAAATTGTCTTCTACGTCAAGAGATTCAATCATTATGTCATAATACTGACAAATCTTCTCAATATCAACAGGAGCCTCAGTAATATTATTTTCTTCTATGATATTATTTACTATACGTTCTATATCGTTATATATCATAATTTACTTTTATTTATAACGGAAAAAACATTATTAATAGTACGTTCATCAGTTATTCCTTTTTGCAAAAGGGAATTTTTCAAGTCTTCTTCTTTAGCTTTTTTTTCATTCTGAATATCAAAAACAGATGGTAACAATTTATCTAAGGGAATGTTAAATTTTTCTGCAATTGTATATATATGATGTAAAAATATGGGATGTCTACCGTTCTCCATATTAGAAATAGAAGTTCTACTTAAGTCTAACATATCAGCCAATTCTTGTTGGCTGACTTTGTGTTTTTTTCTTATATCTTGTAATATTTGGCCTACAATGGGATATAATGAATCTTTCAATGCGGTTTATTTTCTATACAAAGATAATAATGTTTATTTAATCACACAATGTTTACATCATAAACATTACGGTTTTCCGTAAAATATATTTGGCATAATTTTAGAGAAATACCTAGCATAATAATACTTTTTTAAGATGAATAAACGTGACTATTTTATTTCAGGAATATGGAAAGATTCCAAAGACAGAATTACCCATGTACTACTTCATAAGGTAATGGAAAATGGTAGTTTTAATCCAGGCATTAAAACTACTGAACAAAATGCCATAAAGCACATTAAAAATGGGAAGAAGATTTATACCTTGAATTGGGGCTATCCGGGATGGAATATTGGGGCAGAAGTTACTTATGTTCTAAACAATAATAACGAATATCTAAGGACAATTCATAATAGTAAAACCGAAGATAATCTAGATAATTTAATTTCAATGAAAAGCATACACTATGGACAAAAGTAAACATTTAGAATCTGCAATTAAAACGCATCAAATAACTAAAGAAGAGAGTTTACTTCAAAAGTTCAAAAACAGGAACAAAGAGGTAAAAGAGGCGCTGGAAAAACATTATGGAGATAAAGTATACTCCCCTTTCAATTCGGGGTCATATGCAAAAAACACAGCCATAAATACAAAATTTGATTTTGATTTGGTTTCTCCCTTTAAGAGAAATGCGTTCGGGTCAAATGGTACTCTGAAAGAAATGTATGAAGATGTATATGATTTCTTAGAAGGCGAGTTTGGTGGTTCGGCATATATCAAAAAACAGAAAGTATCTATTGGAATTGAATTCTATCCTGATTCCGATGGTGATATTGTAAAGATTGATGTTGTGCCGGGTAGAGAATTCAATCAGGATCAATATAAAGATGATCAGAATCTTAACTTGTATGTCTATTCCAACTATGGTCTTTTCTCAGAAGGAAGTGATCGTTTAAAAACCAATATAGAAGCACAAAAAAGCCATGTAAATGATCGTGCCACTAATGAGAAAGAAAAGATTAGAAAGATTATCCGATTATTGAAAATTTGGAAAGTCCAGCATTCTAAAAAATATAAATCGTTCTTTTTAGAATTATTTATAATCAAAGCTGTTGATAAGTGTGATGTAAGCGGAAACCTTTGGGAGAAGCTAAAAACCGTATTAGAGTACATTCGGGATAATGCTACTGTAAACGGATTTACATTAAAAGATCCTGGAAATTCTTCAAATAATCTTATGGATACACTCGAAGACTATGAGAGAGAAACTTTGAGTAATGAAATGAAAAATATGCTTGAAAGGATCGAAGCGAATGATGAAAATATTAAAATTTATTTTCCTGAAAATGAAAAATTTATAGAAGAAGAAAAAGAGAGCAATAATTCATATGGATCTAAATCAGGTTTATTATATTCCGTTCCTCCTAAAACCAATTTTGGATAACCGCTAAAATGAATAAGTTAAAACATATTGAAAATTTTATTCAGCGACAGAGTGATATAAAAATCCTCACTTCTTTTTCCTATAACTCTGAATTAAAGGGATTAATTGAAGGCTCAATTACAATTGAAGTTGAGCCTTCAATTATTCTAAATTTTGAGGTTTCTATCTATCCACTTTATCCATTTCAGTTTCAGAACGTGGAATCCATAAGTTTCAAGAATCCTGAACTATTAGAATATGGGCATATTATGAAGGATGGGAGCATATGTATTCATACTACACATTCTGTTAGTTTAGAAGAAAAATTAGGATACGATTTTAATTCTCTCCGATTATGGATAAAGGAATATTATATAAATTCCAGAAACTCCAGTAGTAAATATGAACATATCATAACTCCATTAGCCCTATTTGAAGATTGTTACTACTCTCTTTGTTTTAATAATATAGAAAAGGACTTCTTAAAAGGAGAATTTGGACTGATTTCATTATCAGAAGTTCGGTCTGGAATTTACAATGAAAAAAGAATAAGGAATTTTTATCTGCAATCGTTCAATAATATTTCAGGAAAAGAATTACATAATGTTGAGTGGAATCCGAAAATAAAATCATTATCTAAAAATGAGGGTATATATGTATATATAGAGAATATTCCCGCAGAATATGGAAAATTTTCTTTAAAAAAATGGGACCAGTTACACCCATACTTAAGTAAAAGTTTTATAGAAACTCTTCATTATTGGGAGAAAAATATTTTCGGTAAAGGAGAAATTGTTCCTTTAATTGTAGGATATAAAATTCCAAATGGAGAATTACATTGGGAATTAATAATTCTGAAGGCTGGGGACTTTCCTTTATACGGAGTCAAAGATTCTACTAAAAAATGGAATACAGAGATTGACGGAGATAGAACCATTAAATGGGGAAAAACACATAACATTAGTTATGATTATTTTTTTGGAAGAGGAAAACTTAATGATAGACTTACTGAAGGAAAAATATTACTCTTAGGTATAGGAGCTGTGGGAAGTATGATAGCAAATACTTTGGTCAGAGGAGGTTGTAAAAACATATGTATCATTGATTTTGATACAAAATATCCTGAAAATGTATGCAGGTCAGAATATACATTAAATCCCCTTGTATGTAGTAAAATTGAAGATTTAAGAGGGCTTTTATATGATATTTCTCCGTATGTCCATATCCCAGCTTTAGATATAGAATTAAAGTTACTGTTTCAAAACACACCAGAAAAAATCCGAGAATTTGAAGAAATTTTTAATTCTTATGATTTTGTTTTTGATTGTACAACAGATAATGATTTGTTGTATTTGATTTCAAAATTAAATTTAACAAGTGATCTCTTCAGTTTTTCAATATCCAATAAAGCTGATCATCTCGTTTGTGCTTGCGATGGTAATCGCTATCTATTTTCACGAACACAGTTTAATAATGTATTAAAATACAACACTGAAGATCTTTATGAACCAACCGGTTGCTGGAGTCCTACTTTTAAAGCCTCATACAATGATATTAATCTATTGGTTCAGACCGCTATTAAACATATTAATCTTAAACTTGAAAAAAATATAGCAATAGGTAATTTTGTAGTAGAAACGGAATTTGAAGACAATTTGAAAATCGCACTTAATGAGTTCTAAATATTTATTAAAAGAAAAAAATTTAACAATACAGATACAGGACAATATTATTGAAGAAATGCTATTATCTGCAAGAAAATATTATCCCAACGAATTTGGAGGTCTTCTTATTGGATTTTATAATAATGAAAATAGAGATTTAGTTATTACAGACATTCTAGCTCCAAAATCTTTCAAAGTCAGTCCTGTATTTTTCGAAAGAGAAACAAAAGATCTTCATAAGGAACTAAAACTTTTCTATGATTCAAATCCATCAAAATATTATGTTGGAGAGTGGCATAGCCATCCTAATGGAGGAACAAATCCCAGTGGTACGGATATTAAAGCAATGAAACTAATTTCCGAAAGTGAGGAAGTTTCTATTAACAAACCTGTTTTGTGTATCATAGGATATACAAAACATGATTTTCAATTACAATTTCATTTAATTATCAATAATAAAATTTATACATATGAAAAAAATTAACTTAATATTACTATTTTTTCCCATATTCTTTTTTGCAAAGAATGATACTCTGACATTAACTACTTTAAATCAACGGCTGTCTAATTTAGAAGAGTATAAAGAAAATATTGATAAAACAGCAAAAATTGATTATGATAATTCTATAAAGGAATTTAAAAAAGATACAGAAGAAACCTCCAAATCTCTTTTTTGGTTAATAGGAGGATTAACTGTTGTTGCTATTGCGGCTTTGGGAGTAAATCTATATAATCTCCTTTGGGGAATCAATAAAAAAATCAACAAGAAGATTACTGACAAAATTGAAACAATTGTTGAACAAAAAAGAGAAGATATAATCTCAATTATCAAAGATGAAGAATACGAAAAAAAATTAAAGAATAATAAGAAAATTCTTGTAATTAGCTCTTCCAGAGAAGCCGAAGAACAAATAAAAAATACGTTTTCGAAGATGGGTTTCAAAAACATTATTTTTAGAGTTAAAGATAATTTCACTAATATTCCTGATAACGATATTATTATATTCAATAATATGGGTACTGAACTTGGTCAATCATATATAGATACTATTGTAACACAAATTAATGATAACGAAAAATGTTATATTGGCTACACGGTTCATAATCTTGAAAGACATGAGCAATTCAATTTTGCAAATTCAAGATTTACATTGTATCACCAAATATTGAATACACTTAAGTTTTCTGATTTGATAGATATCATAGAATAAATAGAATAATATGATTTGTAAAGTAATTATATTACCTACTCCTCAACAAAATTTTGAGCAGACTGTATAACAGAGATTTTACCACCGATAGAACATTGGCAAGTAGAACTATCTAATAGCTCTTTTTTACCCTCAATTTCAAAATCAGAGGTATTATCCCATTTAACAGGAAAGGGGGTACAGGAAGATCTTAAAACACTACAAATTCCAAAAGGTTTAATATTGGTATTAGGCTGTTTGTCCTCTTCTGTAGCCTGTAGTTTTCCATCAATACTCATAAAGGATTGACTTGTTACCGTGATTGGTGCTGGTGAAGCTCCTTTGTCACATTTTAGCTGGGTGGTATCAGTAATATGTTTAGCCATAGTTAAAGCTATAAATTAATACTTATTTTTCAAATATTCTTGTTCATCACTAAAAAAATTCCTGTACCAGCTTTCATTTTCGAAACGAACTTTTTCCACTAATTTACTATCAATCAACTCTCCTTTATTATCTTCAATAAAATCAACATCTACATATTTTACTATATAGATATTGTAGATTTTATTATCAGTATCTTTTATTTTTAATAAATAAACATCTTGATCAAAATTGTGAAAAAAGTTTGTAAAAATGTAAGGTCTTGATTTTATTTTTTCAATAGTTATATTTTTTATATCATCTAAAGCATCTTTGGAAACCGAAGAATAACTTTTTTTTACATAATGATATAAATTTTCTTTCACCCATTTTAATTCTTGATTGTTAAAGGTCATGGGTTTTGGGTTGACAAGGCGGTTATGATCTATATAGCGATAACCTTTTTGTATTAAGTCGTTGCAATTTACCATTCCTCTTGAAGTTGAAATATAATAATCCCTTTCCATAATTTTATCTATTTTATTATTTATTTGTGAACAAGATTGTATAAAAAAAACTGCGAATAGTAAAGAGTAAATTTTCATGTTTTTAGTGTATTGATGTTATATAAAATTGATAAAAAACCATTCCTATAAACAGAAGAATCAGAAATAAGCCAATTACATTCCATATTATTGTTTTTACCTTTTGAAATGAGATTATATTAAGCATAGATATTAATATAAAAGAACAGCTATATAATTCAATATGTTTATAGTTAAAAAGAAAGTAAAGGTTTGTAAGCGCCCAAAGTAATCCTAAACCTATAATAATTAAAAGAGGAATTTTATTTTTCGCTGTAAAAACTTTCAAATAAAAAATAGGAATAATAAAAAATAATGCCAGGGAAATATACATCAAGCCAAGTTCAGGATCCGGGGTAGTATAAGTCTCTTCAATATCATTTGTATCTTGTATCCATAGGAAGTCAATAAAAAGTATTGGAAGTATTGCTAATGCTCCCATAAATACTCCCCATATTATTTTATCTTTGTTTATCATAGTTTTTTTGTATATGTTTTCATATCATTTGGAACTCCAACAGGTGTATCACCTCCTCTTACAGGATAACGAGCTCCTTCAGAGTCAAACATACCATCATCTATTATTACTCTCCTTCTTTCAATTTTTATTAATTCAGCATATCTTTTATCATCACTAATTTTTATATTAGTCCTATTTAATAGATACTCATACTTTTTATTATATCTTTTATTTTTGAGACCTAATGAGTACATTATCTTATTTTTGGTTCCTTGTTCTTCTAGCTTTTTTCCAAATTTCCCTTCTTCATAGTATTGCAAAAAATCTAATTCATCACTTGTATTTAATGTATCAGAATATTCAGACCTCGAACAATATGCATAAACAATAGCACCAGTAGTGTTTGCAAATTTTTGAGCTAAACTTTTTTCTCCGAGTAAAGGTTTAGTTCCAATAATTTTTTTATCATATACTTTATGAGATACAGGTATTCCTACGGAATTACTATGACCACTGTGTTCAGTTCCAATATATATGTTCTCATATATATTTGCATCTTCTCCCAATTCTGTATTTCCTAATCCTGTTTTACAAGAGAAACTATAGATTTTAACCGTTTTAGAAAAAGCTTTTTTATCTAATTTTGAAACAACTTTTTCATCCCAATCAAGCTTTTCATCACCACTACTCCTATTAGTCAATCCCATAGCTAGTTTACCAACAAATCCGTGGCAATATATAAAAACTCTTTCTACTAAACATTTCTCCCGAAGTTTTTTATCATCAGTTGCCTTATCTTTATTTTTAGTGTTAATATAATTTATAGCTTCTTGGTAACTAGCTATTTTGACGAAATTACATTCAGGAGCTAATTTTTGAAAAGCTTCTTTTGTTTTTGTTATTTGAGATTCGGTATAACTATAAGTATACATTAGAATTGTCCAGTTAAAATTATATTCCTGATTCAATTTAACTCTTCTGATTCCTTGGTGAACAAACATAAACTTTCCATTAGACCCTGCATCATTTTTAATAGTATTTCTTATACCACTCAACATATCATTTCCGTGTTGAAACTTCTGTGGAGCAATTACTATTATATATTCTTTTCCAATATCATTATTCAGTACCTTATTTTCAAATTTTTTCTCGGTCCCCTTTATTGTTACTTTTTTTATCGAAAATACTGAGGTGGCTTTCTTTAATTGTTTTCCCATAAAAGAAGTTTTAACTATGTTTTACAATTTTCTTTAATAGAGCTTTTCCATCTTTATCAACTGCACCTGAGTAGGTATTCATGACTTTTTCTCCTTTTTCATCAGTTTCTTCAACATCAATACTAACTTCTTCTCCTTCTTTGGTGTTTCTGGTAATAACCTCGATACTCGCTTCTTCTTCCTTATACAGTTTTTTTATTGCTTTTTCACCTGTATCATTCAACCAAAATACATCTACAATTGCAGGTTCTTTATCATAATCAAATACTCCTTGCTCAGGAAGTTTATTCATTTGTGGAGCTTTGTATTCAATCTTATCTTTAGCAGTTAACAATGAGTTTGCTCCATACACATGCATTCTATCTTTTGCTCCAAACTCTGTCTGCCCATCTGTGTAACCTATGAATTTTTCTTTGCCATAAAGATCTAAATGAGCTTTTGCTGATATTTCAGTATTGGTTCCAGCATTGATAATGGTTTTCTTACCACTGTCCTGACTAATCTCTTGTTTAGCAATAATTTTGATATTCTGCCCAACATTGGTATCCATATTCTTTCCTGCCTTGGTCTCGATGTTTTCTTCAATATCAAACCTCAAGTTCTTAGACTTTATAGTAATGGTTTCAGGAGCGGTAATATTGATATTACTTCCTTCTGTATCAAACCTGAGCTCATTACCACTTTTATCTGTTAGTAAAATACTTTCATCCTCTGTAAACACTAATCTATGTCCACTTCGGGTCTGTAAAGATTTTACACGGTTGTCCATACCACCGCCTAAGCCTATGCCACCGTGAAACATTCCTCCCATTGCAAAAGGGAAATCTGGATTGTGATATTCAAAACCAACCATTACCTGATCTCCGATTTCAGGGACTGCGACAAATCCTCTGTTTTGGCTTATTGCATCTGTTCCGCCCGCATCAGGGCTCATCATTCTGATAAAATGGGTGGTATCATTCAACTGCCAATCAAATCTTACCTGTATTCTTCCCTGGTTTAAAGGATCAACGTTGGAGATTACAGTTGCAATTTGTGGTTCAGCTTTTGGTATTACAAAATTAGGTTTAGGCATAAAGCCAGTTCCTTCGGCAATAGCTTCAAAACCTCCTGTATAATATCCTCTTGCATCCACCTCATGATTTACTTCAGTGATCATCAATGTAGTGAAGTGTGAAGTTTGGTTGCTATCTGGTTTTCTCATGGCTAGATCTGCTACACAGCCTATATATAGAAACGGTACAGTTGTTTTTCCTGAAACTTTAAAAACATCTACTGCTTTACTTCCTCTTGCACTTTTCTGAGAATCATCTATATCAAGGAACATATTAGGATTTACAGGAGCAGGAGTCAGGGAGCGGTTTTTAAATATATTGTTGTTAAGCTCGTAAGTTTCCGATGATAGTTCACCAAGATGTTTGATCTTATTATCAACCCCAATCATCTTTGCATGATTACTGCTATTATAGCCAAAATACTCAGGTTTGATATGTACGGCATTTAACTCTATCTGTACATCACTGGCATTACTACCGTCAATAAGCTTTATGGACTTTTCATGAGGTGGTAACTTTCCGAAGTGCAGCACTTCTCCATCATAATAAAACTGCTCTCCATAAGCTTCTGCAATTCTGGCAAGATAATTATAATGAGTTTCACAATATTGTGAACTGTAATTAATGTAACTATTATTTTGCGTATCTATTCTAATATCAAAATCATTGGTACCCAATGCCTCTTTAATTACTCTATCAGCAATAATGGAAGTATTTACAGGTTGACTACCTCCAAAGCTTTGAGTATGTGGAGCAGAATCCATTAAAATAGTAGGACTATTTCCTTTCAAGACTATATTTCCCAGACTCATTTCCTCCTGACTAAATGCCACTTTCATAATAACCCCTACAAATGTTCTTTCAGGACTTTCGTTTTCCGGATCTTTGTATTTGAAAGTTACTGTCAGTCGTTTTCCAAAAAATTGTTTTGCCTGCTCTAAGTTATGGTTTTGTGTTTTATCTAATGAATCGTGCGCTAGAGTAAGTTCAAAATAATGATGGGTTTTGGCACTCTGTTGTAATCGGAAGTGTTTAAAGTGGCTAATGGGCTTTCCATCAATCACAATGTCAAGCTTCACCATACGGTTAATGCCTGCAATATGATTCTCCGAAATTTTCTCGGCATTAGATCTATTTTTTTTCATGAAGATTTGTGTGTTTTTATATCACTGAATGTAGATAAAAATAATGCCAAAACTAAACTTTTTTGACACTATTTCAAAAATTGTAGTAAAACTACGATTGAAATAACACTTGTCTCTTATTTTAGGATAACAGATTTAATCAAAAAAATCTCCTTTTTTAAAAGAAGATTCTCTAAATGACTTTTAAAGTACGTTTTTATTTTAGAAGATAAAATAATCATATTTACCAAAGCTGTTTTCATTTGAAACACCGTCAGAAATCTTACATTTGAAGTAGTTATGTATAGATGAATCAACTAAATCACCAATAATTTCATTAGTAGAATTCAGATAGAACATATTCTTTAAATATTTGTTTCCAATTGATTTAATTGTTTTTACTTCGTTACCATTCGATGTATTTAATTCTACAATCTGATTATTGTTAGTGGTGTACTTAAATCCGTATAGTTGTCCGTTTTTTGAAATTGTTAAATGATCATACCCAAAGTAATTAAAAGACTCTGTATTACCGTTTGTAGCATTGATTTTATAAAGGGATTTTATTGTGTTGTTTTCACAGATAATGGTATTGGTATTTTGTGAGAAAACAAAGTTTTTAAGATAATTACTACCGACGGATTTCAAGGTGGTCATTTCTGTACCATTGTTTGGATTTAGTTCTACAATACTGTTATTGCTATTATTGTATTTAAAAGCATATAATCTATTTCCTCCAATGACAAAATCATCATATCCATTGTAGTTGTATTTAGACACTGTTCCATCAGACACTTTGATTCTGTAGAACTTTTTAGTATTGTTTTCGTTTACTTCCCCCACTATTTCATCAGTAGTACTGTAATATTTCGCAATTCTTAAATATTGATTTCCCAGATTTGCTATTGTTTTGATCTCACTACCATTATTAGGGTTAAGCTGCACAACACTATTTGTTCCGTTATCTGCATATTTAAATGCAAATATTTTCTCGTTTGGATTTAAATTCTTTGGATCATTGATTTCTTCATCAGTATTTTTTGAACAGCTGCTTACAAGTGTACATAATCCCAAGATGATGGCTTTCATAGTTTTTGTTTTCATAGTGTAATTTTTAAGATTCATAATTTATTTGTTGTTAGTAGTATTATTGTAAGGCGTTCCATTTTTTTGTAATATCAATGGTATCAGTAAAAGTATCTTTGGTATGGTTAACAATGTCCTCTGTACTAAAATCAAATATTGCTAGTACTTTTTTGACTTTATATTCTTTGTAATGAGCAGGGATAAAGTCGGAATCTAAACCTCCGTGGTCGTCTATTTTTCTGACTTCATTGGGTTTCCATACTTTTTCAGTATCTCCAAAACTAGTCATGAGTCCACTATCATAATCTCTTTCAGTAATAATGCTCCCATTTTCCAGCTCAAGTTGAACCTCTAAAGTGGTGTAGACATCATCGTAAATATTGGTAGAATTATTTTGGGCTTCTCCTATGAAATTGTATTTGTAAGAATCTCCGTGTCTTTCAAAACTACTTTTAATAGTTTTGGTAATTTTAAACGGACTGTTTTTGATAGTCTGTGAATCGTTTCCTTTGGAATTACAGGAAAGAAGATTTAAAGCAATCAGCAGAACAAAAGATTTTGTAGTTGTTTTTCTCATAATTGTTTGTAATTTTTAATTTGCTACAAATATCTGTAAAAAACACAAATACTCGCATATATACGAGTGAATATTTTTACAGCAATTGTTCTCTTTGTTCTAAATGTATAGAATGGAAGAGAATTCACTTTTAGAGCCTATCGAACAATATGTTATTGATGTAGTTAGAAAAATGAGATTAGAAAAAAAGATTTCTCAGAAAGAACTTGCTTATTCTTTGGATTTATCCATAGGATTTATTGGAGATGTGGAAAGCTATAAATCAAGAGCAAAGTATAATCTTTCCCATATTAACAGGCTTGCAGAAATATTTGAATGTTCACCTAAAGATTTTCTTCCTGAACAATATTTAGAAAATGAAATAGAAAGAAAATAAGCTGTAAACTCCATTCAAAAATCGTTTATCATTTCAATTTGGGTATTTGATGTCAAAAGTGATTTAGAATTTATCTACTTTGTTAAAAATTGTGTTATACAAAATGTACCTCAAAGCACCAGTTTCACATTTTAAATTTATTTTATTTTTCATCAAAACGGCAAGTAACGATCCTCCTCTGATGCTTGTAGTATCCTACAACAATTTCATATTTTCTGAACAATCCTTTTTCGTTTAAGGATTTCGTCCAATTGGTGACGCTTTCAACACTTACATTCAGGCGGTTTGCTGTATATTCCCTCGATGCAAAATACTCCTTTACTCCTTTACTGATTGAGTTGTACTCTCCCCAAAGTAGCTTTTCTCCTGTTTTTAACGCTTTATTCGAGTAAAGCTCAAAAGGAATTTTGATATTTCTTCGGTCTTTATTTTCCTGAATTTCTTCGGATTTTTCAGCTGTTTTATAGTGGTCGGTCAGAAAATATTTCCGCCCTTCTTTGGTTAAATACCTCTTTTTCAAAAGGCTTTTCCTGTAATCTCCAACAATATTGGGGTGTAAGTTAAAAAGTACTCCTACATCTTTACTCGTTATCTGGTTAAATCCAAGCTTACTTTTCAGGGAAAAATCCAACCCAAATATTAATTTTTCGTTGAGAGATAGCTCCGAACTGGATAAGATTTCAAAGGGAATTTCTACGGTTAATTTATTTGAAGCTCCTTCGATTAAAGGATTTGTTGAATTATTATTGGTATATTTTTTCATTGTACTGCTCTCTAATTTTTCACTACTACTTTTTGTCCTCTTTACACTTTCGTACTACTAAATTCCTCTGTTGAAATCTGGAGGTACCCTCTACCACCTTCCAAGAAAACTACTACCACGACTACATTTTTCAGAGAGTAACAGTACTTTTTTATCACCAAATGTGCATTTCAATTCACCTAATTTTGCATTTCAATCTAACCATTTTTGCACTTCTATCTCACCAAATTTGCATTTCATTATCACCAATTTTGCACTTATAATTAAAGACTTCAATTAAGTAATTTAATTAAAGAGATAGCCTGAAGCGGTAAACCGCTTCGCTTTCTTTTTTAAAAGGACATTCATCAATCATCATTTAACAATCCTTTGAATAAATTAAAATTATCCTTTGAAGCTGAAATAGTAATTCTTCTTGATTCATTATAAATCAATGAGAAATTTAAAAAACAAAATATTAAGAACGATTTTGAGGAATGTTCTCCACTTAGAAATTTTCAATTGGGAATCTATATCAACTTAAGCCATTAATCAAGTAGAACATCTCCGAAAACATTTACTACAAAGAAAATTTCATGATTTATTGCTTCGATTTTTAAACACATGGGATTATAGCTAATTCCTGTTGTATCATCAAAAATTATTGAGGGACTTCGCCATGTTAAATGCTAAAATGTTTGCAAACGATATTTAACAAGAGGTTATGTCGTATTTCTTTCTAAGTGTAATGTTTACATGATAAACAAATAAACCCACGTTTCTTTGAGTGCCTTCCTCTGTAATAAAAAGACACTGAAAGAAACTTTTTGGTATTTTGTAAATTAATTTTTAAATATTTATACTATGTTCGAATCAATTTCAAAGTACTTCGATGATCTAGAGAATCTACTTTACTTATCTGTAATTGGATTCTCATTTATTTTAACATCAGATCTAACCAGTAATGAACTGTTAAAACAACCACTCATCACAACTTTTAACAACTTCAGAATGAGTGATTTTCTATCAATTATAGCTGTATATATCTTTTTAATTTTTTGTACTGTTGTTATATACAACTTTGTTATTATGATGATATTACATCTTAAATATAAATTCAATCTTTTCGAAGATATTAAGACAGGTCACGACCTTGATATAGTTAATAATATTGACAAATTACTCAAAGAGGCTTTAGAAGAAAATAATTCAGTGAAATATGAACATTTTAAAAGTCGAAAGAAACTCAACACCATCAGGAATTATACCCAATACTTTTTTTCCTTAACTCTAATATTAGCAGTTTACAATGTATCTATTGAGAATGGAATTATCAAAACGATAATAAGTACACCTGAAAATGAAATTCCAAAACTCATCCTATTTTCAATACTCGTAAGTACTTTCGCTGGAGTTATATATATTTATCAAAAGGAGTAATAATTTTGTAGTTACAGCAAAACTAATCCCTACTTTAGGGATTAGTTTGTTTATATACGAATAGTTAATTTATGCTGATTTACTAAAATACTCTTTCAGCAGTTCCGCATTCTCATCCTGTGATATTTTGATATAGCTGTTAAATGCCTTTTCAGTTCTATGTCCTGTGATATTCATAATTACCCGAGTAGGAACACCCCTTTTGAACATATTCGTTGCAAAAGATCTCCTAGCAGTATGAGTACAAATCATCTGATATTTTAAAAGATTATCCTCAATCCTTTCCTTACCTTTATTTCTAATTTTTAGAATTTTATCATTAATTTTCGCCATTTCCCCTAAATCTTTCAGATTCCTATTCATTGTCTGATTAGATACGGACTTCGGAAGATTATTCGGATTATCTTTGTACTTATCCATGATCTCCCTCACCGCCGGAAGGATCGGAATATTTACCCATTCACTTGTTTTTATAGTTTTGATTCTAAGAATGTCACCAACAATATGCTCTTGCTTCACTTGGCTGAAATCACTAAACCTCAACCCTGTATAACAGCCAAACACAAATAAGTCTCTTGTTCTTTCCATTGTTTTATCACCACTTAAATCCAATTTTAAAAGTTTTGAAATTTCTTCTTCACTGAGGTAAATGTTGTTAACATCTTCTCTTACAGTCTTAAAATTTTTGTGTTGATAACCCGTAAAGGTATTATAGCCGTCCTCTGTTGCTGAGTTTAAAATCGCTTTAAGATTTTTAATAATTTTACCAAAACCGTTATTAGTCAGCCCTTCAATTCCTGTATAGAAATCCATGAAGTCATAATAAAAATCAATATCAAAGCTCATCCAGTCTAATTTGTTTCTGCTATAGTCCTGATAATCTTCAAGCTTATGTAAAGCAGTACGATAGCTTTTAATAGTACTTGCTGTAAGACGATTTTTACCATTTTCTAAATATTTCTCAGCATATTCAAAGAACTTATATTGCTTCTTTTTTTCCGTTCCATTCTTACCAGCATTATAAACAGACTTTACATAATCTGTGGTAGGATCATTACCCTCGATCAGCATACCATTAACAATATCTTCCACTTTCTGACGGATTCCCTTAATGTAGATATTAAACCTATCGGAACCCGGATAGCTTCTCTTTACCATTTGTGTTCTTTCATCCCAGTATTTTTCGTCAATATTCTTTTGAGTTGAAAAGTGAGTTGTTTTCTTTTTATGAGTATACCTCAGCATCAGAAGAGATTCAGGACTTTTCTTTTTCTTCTGATAATCAAGCTTACTCAGGATAAATTTAAATGTTGCCATTACTTTAATTTTTAAAATTGCTAATTGTGAATTTTGCGACATAGTTTTGTTGTAGTAACTTTAGCCCTAAATCCTAATGTGCTACAACGGTTAGGGCTAAAATTATTATTAGAATGGTAAAAAGTCATATTCCTCTTCCAACTTCTGAATAGCTTTTCTTCTCTTGCTTTTTTGGGAAGAAGACAAAGGGCTCTCATCAATTACATCCATTAGTTGCTTAAATATTGATATATTTTCAGGATGATGATTCTCAATATTTTTCAATGCTGTATAAATAATATTTATCAAATCATACTTTACAGGTTCTACTTTTTTCTCGTAAGGTAGAACCAATTGATTTTTTAATTTAGTAAGCATTCTCTTAAGTTGAACTAAAGCTGAATTTTGAGCTGGTTCTACAAGTAGAGTTTCGAACAACAATTTACTTTTGAAAATTACCTCAGGTTTTTTCACTTTTATTTCATATTTGATAATATGTTTATTAATAAAACGTTGGGCAGTGTAAGTTCTTTTTTGCTTCGCATTTTCAACAGTATCATATATTTTGAAGCAAATACCTTGTTTTTTATCTTCAAACATCTTCATATAAGATTTTGAATAAATAAGATCATGATTATGCATCCTCAAAATTTTCTTCAGAAATTCTTCAGGACTTATTTCTGAGTTACAGTACCCTCCGTACTCAAGTTCAATGACTTCTGATTTTTTAATATCTATCCTGAGAATCTTTTTAATGATAAAATAAAAATCCTGCAATTCTTCATTTTCTACTGTATGGTAATTATGTCCGAATAAAAAATATGGAATGCTTAGGTTAATCAGAACCTCTCCAGATCTCTTAACATAAAGAGAGAAGTTTTTGTAATTTGGATTAACTTTCTCAATTAATGTATACTGGTTACGTAAAGTAGGATGATCAATAAGATTATCCCAGTTCAAATTTAATGCTTCTTGTTCATCTACCTTTATAGATATAAAGTCTACTTGTGTTTTATATAAATTACTGTTCATTGTATTAGATTTAAATTTGATAATAAATACGTTCTTAATTTAATGAGCAACTGCCCAATTAGCACCTTTGCCGAGTTCTATTGTAAGAGGAATAGACAGCTTAACTACATTTTCCATTTCATACTTAATAAGCTCTTCCATGATTTCCACTTCATTTTCAGGAACTTCGAACAGCAGTTCATCATGAATTTGAAGAATTATTTTTGACTGCAAACCTTTCTCTACAATAGCTTTATTACAGTTTACCATTGCCATTTTGATAATATCAGCTGCACTTCCCTGTACAGGAGAATTCATTGCCAAACGTTTTCCTTTTTCACGAATCCTCAGATCGTTGGAAGCTAGTTCAGGGATTGGTCTGGTTCTCCCGAACAATGTTCTGGAATAACCGTACTGATCGGCGTAATCTATTAATCCCTCCAAGCAGGATTTAACTCCTTTAAACTGAGCAAAATAATCTGACATCATTTTCTCGGCATCTTCTTTAGAATGAGGTGTTTTCGTAATAGTTGTAAGAGATTTTGCTAAACCTACCGCTGACATCCCGTAGATTAATCCAAAGTTGATTGTCTTTGCAATTTTTCTCTGTTCTTCCGTTACTTCTGAAATCTTACAATTGAACACTTTAGAAGCGGTTAATTCGTGAATATCTACACCATTATTGTAGGCATGAAGTAAAAAGCTGTCCTGACTCATTTCCGCTATTACCCTAAGCTCGATCTGCGAATAATCCGCACCAATCAATACACAGCCTTTTTCAACAATAAAAACCTCTCTGAATTTGGAAGCAATAATTTTAAGCTCATCAGTTTCGTTGTCCTTATCTTTCAGTTTTACGTTAGGGATATTCTGTAAATTCGGATTACTACAGCTAAATCTTCCTGTAGCTGTTCCTATCTGATTTAAGTTGCAATGTAGTCGCCCTGTTTTCGGGTGAACTTCTTTCAATTGATTACAGAAGCTTAACAGCGTGCTAATTTTCCTATAACCCAAGATGAGTGGCACAATTTCGTGATCTTCTTTAAGTTTCTCTAGGTGTGATTTATCAACTGAAATAAATCCAGACTTACCTTTAGAAGTAACTTTCGGTTGAAGTTCTAATGTTTCAAAAAGCAGAGTACTCAACTTTTCATTGCTGTTAAGATTGATTTGCGTTCCTGCAATTCCCGTTATTTTTTCGGTGGTCGTCAGTAGTCGATTCAATAACAGATGTTCTACACTGTTCAATTTTTTGATGTCTATTTTCACACCATTGAATTCGATTTTAGCGAGAACACGTACTAAATCGTGTTCTAACTGATTAATAGCTATATCCATTTTAGTTATGATTTAGTTGTTGAGTTAAATAATGATATAGTTGCAAGGTCAGGTCTGCATCTTCACAGGCATACTTGGTAAGTTCTTCTTTCGGAACTTCGGTAATAACCCTATCATTTAACATTTCTTCAAAGGAAATTTGGTGGTATTGCAGATGTCGTTCTGAAATTTCCTTTAGTCCGTGGGTTTTACGGTTGGGATCCAAGAGATAATCTAAAATCATGGTATCCCTGACTTCACCTTTAAGTTCAATTCCGTACTGATGAAAGAATTTTAAGTCAAACTTAGCATTGGAAAAGATTTTGACAACCGTTTCATCTTCGAGTATTGGGAGGATTGGCTGTAAGAATTCTTTCACTTTGGCTTTATTTTTATAAAAAGGGAGAACAATGTTGAATCCCTTTCCTTTTTCAACGGATATAGCAACACTTACTATATGGTGTGTAAATGGGTCTAATCCTGTAGTCTCCAAGTCTACCGCTATGGTTTTCTCTTTTATTTTTATCTCGGTCATATTATTAAATTCTAATTTCCTGTATTGAAAAATTTCTGTAACTGATTGACTAACCGTGTCATTTTATTAGGAGTATCTACGGTTTTGTAATCAGTTTTGATGTCGTTGATTGTCAAAAGATTCTGCTTTTCCTTTGTTTCTTCGGTAATGATTTCAATAAAAACCTTAGTGTTACTTGGAGTTTCTACATAGCCTATAACTTTATATTCGAGATATTTTTTAAGCCTTATGGTAAATCCTCTCAAACCCAGCTGATACCGTGATCCTATTGATTCTTTTCTGAATTCGACAAATAATTCTTTTTTGTGAAGCTTGGTTTTACTAAGCAATACCTGATCTAAGAACTCCATTAGTTCCACGCCTACTTCGTTGATGAGTTTTCTTAAGTCTAAGTTGATAGAAGGAGCTTTTATCAATCCTTTCTCAAGATAGAACTGAACACAATACAACATGTAGTGGTCGAACGCTAACCATTGCTCCTCGTTCCAATCATCAAAGAAATGATGCCCAAAATCATCGTAAACTGTTAAATCCTTACCGTAATGAGTTGACAGTTCAATTTCATGTTTCCTTCTTTCTGTACTATTTCCTGAAGGAGATTTTACATAATAGTTGCTTGTGATAATCATTTTCGGACCGTAAGCAAATGCGATGAAAATATCATGTTTGTACTTCCTGCTTATTGTAAACCCGTCTGTTATTCTGCCAAAGAAGCCTTCGAAGTTCTGATTTTCTTTAATATCATTAATGGCGACAATACTGGTGAAAGGTGTTACCCTTTGGAATGCAAAACCGGAACTACTGGAAAAATCTTTTCCGGAAATATTACACAGGAATCTCATATAGCTCAATCCTCTCACTAGGAGTGATTTTCCTGTTCCTCCTTCTATCAGTCCGATTTCATTAACAACGCTATCAAGCAATATCACCGCCTTTGCTAGTGCAGAATTCTGAAACGTATGGAGCATATAACCAATCATCGCTTCAAAGGCAATCATTCTTTCTTCTATATTTCCTGCAACATTATGTACAAACTGACGAAAAGGAATGAAAGAAGTCAGCAAATGATCTTTGATAATGAAATTTCGTTGGATAATCTGATCTTCCATGACGTGGCTATCCAAATCTGAATAACTTAAAGGACAGATCATATCTTTAGTCACTTTAACTACTGTGTTTTTATAACAGAAATAGCTTATTTCCTGCGTATCCCTAAGTGGATTAAGCTCTTCATATCGCAAAAATGATAATGTCGCATCCTCTGAAATCTGCCGTGCTTTATTGATCCAAGCATTTTTGATCTCATATTTGGTTACTCCGTACTTGAGTTCTGATTCCTGATCGAAATTTTCATCCAGATATTCAAGTGCTGTTTGTATAATATCCGATTTACTGACGATCCGAACAATATTACCCTGAATTCTGACAAGATGCTCAACTCCAAATATTTTGGTTCTTCTGTATCCCAAATCTTCGGCATATTCTATATAACCATACGTATCAAACCTTACTTTACCCTTATCGGTAACTTCAAATGGAATATCTATTTTTTTGTTCTCCATTCTATTTTATTTTTTACTTTTTTTGTTAGACTTTAGAAATTCTTCCACCTCAGAAAGCTTAAACCGTACATTCTTGCCGATCGGATAAGAAGGAAAATCGGGATTAGCTTTTCTAAAGTTGGATAGATGTGAAGTCGAGATCTGGAGGAATTCGCACAACTGCTTATCTGTTAAAAATTTCTCCGAGCCTATTGACACTCCTGCAGCTATGCCTTGTTCCGTCAGCAGAGATAATACTCTCTCTGCTATCCGAACCTCCAGCTCCGAAAAAACTTTTGTTACATGATATGTTAGTGCATTGTTATCCATGATCCTGTCTCAATTTGACGGATCAAAAGTAGAATAGCGAAGAATTTTATGAAGTACGATGTGTAAAATCTGAATCGTATTTATACGTTTTACACATCAAGAATAAGTTTTTAGTTATCAGGGGTTGATTTAGTAGGACGAATACTTGTAGAAAATTTACTCAGGAACTTATCCAATGTATAATCACCATTTTTTATTTTCTTTTCAATATACT
The DNA here is from genome assembly GCF_037572595.1 of Chryseobacterium sp. MYb328. Lineage (NCBI taxonomy): Bacteria > Pseudomonadati > Bacteroidota > Flavobacteriia > Flavobacteriales > Weeksellaceae > Chryseobacterium > Chryseobacterium sp. MYb328. The sequence continues at coordinate 316,433 of NZ_JBBGZQ010000001.1, forward strand.
CCTCCCTGATGAAAGGAAATGAGTTATACAGAATTTTTATAAAATCTATTTTGCCAACCTCACTCAATAAGAAAGATTTTTTCAATTCTTCCAACTTTTCGGGTTTAGGATAAAACTTTTTACGGTCCTCATTTAGCTCTATTATCCTTCCTGTTTCAATTAATAACCCTCTATTGTCAGTACGTTTTTCTTTAATCTTACCATTTGTTAATTCCTTAGCAAGATCTTCACAGTAATTGGCAAAATACTTTTCATATTTTGCTTTTTCAGATTTGTAAAATTCATTATAGCTGTTATAAAGCGTATAAACCCTGTTTTTGAAATCTCCTATATCCTGAACCTCTATATAAAGCAACGAAACAGAGTAAGGATTAAACTGAAAATCAAAAGAATTGTTAAAAAACCATTCTAAATCATGATCGGAAAAAATATCTCTGAAAATTTCAAATACTTCCGCTTTGAATCTGTTTTTATTTTGTGAAAATGTTTTATGTCTGCTTTCGAAGTCTTCTATAGTTTGAGGAACAAAATAGAGAGGTATTCTGTAATCAATAATCTCTTCTTCATAAGGAAACTGCAGATCCTTAAAGTTTCTATACTTTCTTTTGTGGTTTTTGGCGATTCTCTCCAAAGAATTCTTCATTCCCTCGACACTGGATAAGAATTCTATCGAGTTTTCCTGAATTCTTCTTACAGTTTCATCTTCCATTCCGTGATCTTCCTTTTGTTTATCTAACCACGAGGTTAGCTTAGGTTTTGAATAATATTCAACACCGTATTTACAAATAAAATATTGTTCTAAAACGGTAAACCTCTTTATTTTCAGATCAAACACATCTAAATCGAGAAATTCTTCTAAGGTATTTTCCAAAAATGTAAATATTTTTGGAAGCGATTCTAATGGTAAATCAGTTAATTCAATAGTAATAAGATCGTTTCTTTTCATATAAAGACTTTCAGAAGAATTAAGATAAAAATATTTGGTGAAGTTTGAAGATATATTAAAAATTGACGAAAACGGAAATTTCATCTTCTACATAATTAATTCTTCCAAGCTATTTTTCCACATTATAAAACCTTTTCTATCCTCAGAATAATTATGAATTATTCTACTGAAATGTTGAGGATTAGTTTCTAAAAATATCTGTCTGCCATGTTCTTTAATAATATTTAGCTGAGAGTCAATTTTATCAACAGTCTTAATTAATGCTTCTTTGCTTTTTATTACATGCCAAATGTAAGAAGCTTCTTCGGTATCTAATGTTTCTAATACTATATGGTAATAGTGTTTTCCTGTAATTAAAAATACAAAAGAAAAAGGACTTAATACAAAACGTATTTTCATTACACTACTTTCATGTTTATCTGCCAAATACTGTATTTGAAGCGAATGTTTATAATTTTTACTATTTAAAATGTTTTGTAAAATATTTTCTGCATTAGGGTAAATACCCTGATGGTTTTGGAGTTCGTCAGCGGTCAACACATTTTTCCCTTTAAAAAAAGGTTTTTCAATTAGATTTTTGTTTAAAAATTGAAATTTCACTCCTTCAATAAGTTCTTTATTAATTCTTTCTATATCATCAGAAGTTGCAAGCTGTGAAACCAATCTACCATTCTCAAACTCTGCAAATAATACAATTGAAATAGTTTTAGATTTTAAAGCTTTAATAAAATAAGGTTTTAATATTTCAAATTCTGGTAAAATTTCCAAATTCTCAATACTAAATTCGAGATTTGTGTTTATTTCTTCAACAAAATAATTAAAAGTTACACTTCCATAATGAAAATCTAAGTTTTCAATCAATACTTTTATTTTCCTTTCTACGCTGATGACTGGGTTTGAAGGGATAATTTCTTCTTTTGGCTCATCAAATAAGGTAGATTGCTTATTTATTTTTCGATAATAAGTATTGCGTTTCAAAAACAACTTATTGAGATAATCAATCTTTATATCACGATAATCATAAATAATAGGATTAATTTCTGAGCGCTGTACTCTTCCAATATACTGTATAGCTTTTCCTTTAAATGAGAAAGGATATACTAAAAACAAGCAATTTATATTTTGTAAATCAGTTCCTTCTCCAAAATATTGACCAGTAGTAATTAATACCTGAAAAGTACCATCCTTTAAAATATTCCACTTATATTTTCTATTATTTTCAGTATCATCACCGCTCAATGTTACTATTTCATAAAATGGCTTCAAGAAAAGATATAATGTATCAAGATGTTCCTTTCTTTCGGTAATAATCACAACCTTTTTTCCTTGATTAACCTCTGTTTTCACATCGTTTAAAATCAGTTTATTCCTTGAAGAATCGTGAATTAAAATTTTTGATAAAGTTTCAAAATTATCTGTTTTTGAATTAAAGGGAACATTCAGATTAGTATTTCTGATAATAATTTTTGCTTGTTTATAATCTTCAATTTCAATAGGTAGAATATTTGCAATAATATCTCCAAGATAAGCGAAAATTAATTTATCATCATTATGCTTTCGAAAGGGAGTTGCTGTTAATCCATACAAATAAAATGATTTAAAATTTCCAATCGCTTTTCTGAAAGTTTCTGCTGGAATATGATGGCATTCATCAACGATAATCATTCCAAAATAATTCTGAAGAGTATCTATTTGTTTATGAATGCTTTGAATCGTTGCAACAGTAATTTGTTTTCCTATTTTAGTTTTTCCTTGCCCAATAATTCCAATCTCTTGTTTAGGAATTCCTAAAAATGCTTCTACTCTTTCTAACCACTGTTCTAATAATTGTTTACGATGGACAATTATTAATGTAGGTTGTTTCTTTTCTGCAATAATTTTTAGTGCGATAACTGTTTTTCCTGAAGCAGGTGGCGAAACTAGAACTCCAAAGTCTTTTTTGGAGATATCCGAAATCACCTTTTGTTGATAACTTCGTAGTTGAGTTGTGAAAACAAAATTGATAGGTGGTTTTTGTAACCGCTTATCAATAAATTTGAAATCAGTTTTAGATTCTCTACAAAAGCGAATAAATTTACCAACAAACCCTTTTGGAACTATAATTTCGTTTTCAGTTTCTTCAATCAAATTAAAATATCGTTCTGTTCCAAAAGTATTTTTTCCTGATTTCTTTTTAATGAAAAATTCAGAGTTAGCAAAATTTAATTCTTCTTTAATGAAATTAATCAAAAGAGTGGTCAAGCCTGTTCTAGTGATCTTTAGTTCACTATCTAAAGTTATAATTAAACTCTCTCCAAATGATTTTGAAATGTAAGAGTCTGATGAAGCAGAGAGTTCTTTATAAAGTCCATCAAGTCTTTCTATAGAATTTCTTTTAATATTTTTTAAAAACAGCCACTGATTGGAGATAGGCTCAAAGGTTTCAGAATCAACAAAACAACTATTTCCTTTATCTAATGCTTCCTTATATAATGGTAATGCTATAAGATTCCCTAAGCCTTTCCCCGATAAAAAATCCTGATTAGGAAAGAGACGATCAAAACTAGAACTTTTATCAAATATTGAAAAAGACCCTATCTTCTCAAGTATAGAAATAAAAATTTTTCTACTTCTTATTGCAGGGTATGGCTCTTCAAAGAAAATCCAAACATGTCCTCCATTTCCTGAACGAGATCGTTCCAAATAAGTATAAATGTTCTTCTCTTTACAAACTTTTATAAAATCAGTTGCTTCCTGTTTCCAATTTTTTTTATCAAAATCAGCCACTAAAAACCAAGAAGTATCATCTTTTAACAAAGGATAGATGCCAATCTGCTGAATCCCATCCAAATGTTTCTGAATTTCCGTATCAGAAATAGATAAATAAGATTTATTGGGATAGCTTTGAAAAGTTCCTCCATTCATTTTGTGTGTACGGTAATGATAAGGATCGTATGTGTAAGCAGGCATATAGCCGTTTTTGTTTCCTTTCTCCCATCGTATGGCAAACACATCATCGCGTCCTCTAAAAATAGAACGGAAAAGGAAAACTAATTGGGAATGGTTATCATCTTTCATTTTTTAACTTTCAATTACTTTTTATATTTTTTGATGGTTAAAAACATAATAAGACTTTCGGAAGAACTAAGATAAAAATATTTGGTGGAATCTGAAGGAATATCGGAGATTGACGAAAATGGAAACTTTTGAAAACTCTTTAGGCAAAGGCAACACAGATATAAAATAGGAGAATAATTTCTGTAATTTTATAATCACAAAATCATTTTAATTTTTATTTTAAAATAGAATCATATTCTTGCAAAGTCAATCCAGCAAGGCTTTTGCGGAGAAGTTTAAGCGTATATTTCAGCGTTGTGGTTTTGGGAAATAAAAAAGCCCCATAAATAGGGGCTTGTCGAGTTTTTGTAGTGGTCCCACCTGGGCTCGAACCAGGGACCACCTGATTATGAGTCAGGTGCTCTAACCAACTGAGCTATAGGACCTCAAAACTTGGTTAAATTTTGTGTTTGCAAAAATAGTAAAATTTCTTTCACTACAAAATTTTTTATTGCTTTTCTTGGCAAAGTTCTACCAGTACACCATTTGTTGACTTTGGATGAAGGAATACAACTAATTTGTTATCAGCACCTTCTTTCGGTTCTTCGGAGATAAATTGAAATCCTTCTTTTTTTAATCTTTTTACTTCCTCCAGGATATTTTCAACCCCAAATGCCAAATGATGGATACCTTCACCTTTCTTTTCAATAAATTTTGAGATCGGACTTTCAGGATTGCTGGCTTCTAAAAGCTCTATTTTGCTCTCTCCTGTTTCATAAAAAGAAGTCACCACTCCTTCCCTTTCTACTGTTTCTCGCTTGTAAGATTCTTTTCCTAACAATTTAGTAAAAAGTTCATCAGACCCCCCCAAAGACTTTACTGCAATACCGATATGTTCTAGTTTCATATACTACTAATAAATATAATTAATTCGTAAATTTGATACTGTAGCTGAATTTCAAAGTATCAATTCAAACAAAAGTAGTAAATTTGCATAAATTATGGAAAGTAACAGACAAAGAAAAGTAGCACAGATTATCCAGGAGGATTTCGCTGAACTTTTCCGCAAACAGGCTTCAGAGAGCAAACAAAGTATATTGATATCCGTTTCAGATGTAAAAGTAACGGCAGATTTGGGTATTGCAAAAATTTATTTAAGCATTTTCCCTCAGGAATACCGTACAGCGGTAATGAAAGAGATTGAAGAAAACAAACCTCAGTACAGAAACTTTATCGGCCAGAAAATGGCAAAACAGGTACGTATCATTCCGCAACTTAACTTTTACTTAGATACGGCTCTTGATGACGTTGAAAAACTGGAAAGAGAATTAAGAGGCGAAGGCGACAATCCTGTTTTGTAGATCTTGAAGAATATTGCATTTTACATAGCATCCAGATACCTTTTGGCAAAAAAAGGCAGTACTGCTGTTACATTTATTACGTGGCTGGCAGTAGGGGCTATGACGGTTGCTGTGGTTGCAATGTTCGTCATCATTTCAGTTTTCTCAGGACTTGAAGACCTAAACAAAGACTTAATTTCCAATCTTCACGCTGACCTGACTTTAAAAAGTGCATCAGGTAAAACCATTAAAAACCTGGATCAGGTTAACAAGGTCTTAAGCAGTAATAAAGAGATCAGCAGTTATTCCCGTGTTATTGAGGAAAAAGTATATATCAGTTTTAATGGAAAAGGAGATATTGCTTACTTACGGGGGGTGGATTCTGCCTATATAAAGGTAAACCCTATCAATAAAGATGTATTCTACGGAACTTATCCGAGTTTCAGATATTCCAACGAAGTTTTGATGGAAAACAGCCTTGATAACCGATTATCCATTCCTGTAGATTCTTCCAATCATTACGCAACAGTCTTTATGCCAAAGCCCGGAACCGGAATCATCAGTAAAGAAGAAGATATTTACAATAAAAGAGACATTTCAGTAACAGGAGTTTTCCCGGGAAAAGATCAACTTGACAACTATATTGTCTCTCCTATTGAGCTTACTGAAGAATTATTAAGTCTTCCAAAAAATTCCGCTTATCAGATCGTTATTAAATTAAAAAACACTGAAAATGCTGATGCTGTAAAACAAAGTCTTCTTTCTTCTCTTGGCAAAAATATTGAAATAAAAACCAAGGAAGAAGAAAATGCAGCTTTCTGGAAGATGATCAACACAGAAAAGATGTTCATCTACCTGATTTTTGCACTGGTTATTTTCATTACTACTTTTAATCTTGCCGGTGCCATTATTATCTTACAACTTGATAAAAAAGAACAGGCTAAATCTCTTATTTCTCTAGGCTTCCCTTTAAGCCATCTGAGAATGGCCTATTTCTATACCGGAATTCTTATTGTCATCTCCGGAGTTATTACCGGATTGATATTCGGAACAGTATTATGTTATTTCCAACTTTACACAGAATTCTTCAGAGCCAATGAGGTATTGCCATTTCCTGTAAAAATAGTTGGAAAAAATTATATTATCGTTGCTCTTACAGCATCCGTCTTTGGAATTGCAATCTCATGGTTCTTCTCAAAAATAAGCAAAGAGTATATTACTAAAAATTAATATATTAAGTTTACACATTTAACAGTTAAAACCTTTTTGGGTTTCATTTTTTCGTACCTTTACGCCCCAATTTTAAAAAAAATGAAACGAATTTTATCCTTTTTTCTATTAAGTTTTGCATTCATCAATGCAATGGCACAAGCCCCGGCTGGTTATTATAATACAGCAAACGGTTTAACAGGTGCTCCTCTTAAAACAGCCCTTAAAGGTATCATTACCAACGGACACATAGACAAAGGCTATGGAGGCTTATGGACAGCTTATCAAACAACGGATCGTGACCTAAACACGAACTTTGAAAACGATGGAACAATATTAGACATTTACTCTGAAAACCCTAATGGACAAGATCCTTATAATTTCAATGTAGGAACCAGTCAATGTGGCAGCTATAATGATGAAGGACAATGCTACAACAGAGAACATATTATTCCTCAAAGTTTATTCAGTAAAGCATCACCTATGGTTGCAGACATTCACTTTATCCGTCCTACAGATGGAAAAGTAAATGGTATGAGATCCAATTACCCTTTCGGTAAAGTAGGAAATGCATCTTACACTTCTCAAAACCAATCTAAATTAGGAAATTCAGCATCACCAGGATATAGCGGAACTGTATTTGAACCTATCGATGCTTTCAAAGGAGATGTAGCCAGAATGATCTTTTATTTTGTAACAAGATATGAAGATAAACTTTCAGGGTTCAGTTCTGGTGATATGCTTGGAAGCTCTTCCTTTCCAGGGTTAACACAATGGGCATTAACTCAGTATTTACAATGGAATGCTATGGACCCTGTATCTCCGGAAGAAATAAACAGAAATAATGCAGCATTTACATTTCAGGGGAATAGAAATCCATTCATTGATAATCCAGCTTACGCAGATCAAATCTGGGGAACTCCTGTAATTGACAACCAAGCTCCAACAGCACCTACCAACCTGATCGCTAACAACCCTACTTCAAATACAATGGGCTTAAGCTGGACTGCATCAACAGATAATGTTGGAGTAACAGGTTATGATATTTATGTTGGGAATACATTAAAAACCAGCGTTTCAGGAACATCAACAACAGCCACAGTAGCAGGGTTAGCTCCACTTACTCCATATACATTCTATGTAATTGCTAAAGATGCATTTGGAAATGCTTCACCGCAAAGTAATATTGCAGCAGGAACTACTCTTGACGGACCAGTTAATGTAGGAAACTGTGGTGATGAAAATTTCAGCAATATTCCTGCGAATGCAAGTGATTATAAAACCAGAACATGGACAAATAATAATGTAAGCTGGACTGCAACATTAGCAAGAACTGACCAAACTATTAATGGTAAAGCAATAACGCTTCAAGGAGGTGATCTAACTAGTTCTAATGTGCCTGGCGGAGTTCAGACATTAACGTTAACTACTCAACGTAAATTTAACGGAGGAGATGGTAACCTGAATGTTTTTGTAAATAATAATTTAGCAGGAACAATTCCTTACAGCGCATCAGTAGCAACTAACTTCATCAATGTAAACGTTACAGGAAATGCTGTTATTAAAATTGTAAACCCTAACAACAATGATAGAGTTGCTATCGATGACCTTAAATGGACATGTTACAACGGATCATTAGCAACTTCTGAAACTAAAAAAGATAAAGCAGAGTTCAGTATCTATCCTAACCCGGTAAGAAACAATGAACTGTTTATGAAAGGAGAAAACCTTAACAAAATTTCAAAAGCTCAGATCTATGACCTTTCAGGAAAAGCAATTGAAACACTTTCCAATCCTTTCAAAAACTCAAATAAAATTAATCTTAAAGGGTTAGTAAAAGGAACTTACATCTTAAAAACAGATAATTTCTCTACTAAATTTATCGTAGAATAATTATTACAAAATATTTCAAACTAAAGGCCGGATTTATCCGGTCTTTTTTTATAATTTTGATCATATGGATTCCAACAAAAAATTAGGATTGATAGGACGAAATATTTCCTATTCCTTTTCTAAAAAATTCTTCGAAAATAAGTTCCAAAAGCTTATGCTTAAAGGTTTTTCCTATGACATTTTTGATCTGAATGAAATCAATGAAGTAGAGGACCTTTTTTCTTCACCAGAATTGTTAGGTTTTAATGTTACCATTCCTTATAAAGAACAAATCATCAGTTATCTTGATGAATTAAGTGATGAAGCTGAAAAAATAGGTGCGGTGAACTGTGTTTTAATTCAAGACGGCAAAAAAACCGGATACAATACAGATGCTTTCGGTTTTGAAAAAACTCTTTTCCTTCATAAAAAGCCAACGCAGGACAAAGCATTGATTCTAGGCAACGGAGGAGCTGCAAAAGCTGTAAAATATATTTTGGACAAACATAACATCCCATCCAAAACTATTTCAAGAAGTACAGAAATCAATTTTGAAAACCTGAATCAGGAAACCGTACACGAACATAAGATTATTATCCAATGTACACCGGTAGGTACATTTCCGAATGTTGAAGACTGTCTGACTTTTCCTTTTGACGCACTTTCTCCGGAGCATTTAGTTATCGATTTAATTTACAACCCCAGCTATACTCAATTTATCATCAATGCTTCCGAAAAAGGAGCCAAAACGGTAAACGGTTATTATATGCTTGAACAGCAAGCAGAAAAAGCTTGGGAAATTTGGAATTTTCAAAAAAAATAACATAAATTAGTACTTTAATTGCCCTTACAACTATATTTAAAGGATATTAACGCCACTCACATAAAAGATTTGCTATGACTACAGAAAACAATCTTTCTGAAAACGAAGAAAAGAAAAATCCTAACGAAGTATCTCAGGAGACATCGGAAAACACTGTTTCTCATGATGCCCATTCTCATGAAGATGATACTGAACACCTGGAAGAACATGAAGATGTCGAGATCTCTCTGGCTGATGCCCTGAAAGAAATGGAAAAACTCATCAATGCACCCGATGCCGGTGAGAATTCTAAAAAATTCAATCAGTTGAAAGAAAAAGCAAGTCACCACATCCATGATGAAGTGGAAGATAAAAAGCATGAGTATGCAGAAGCTGGAAATACCTCTGAAAATTTCAGTTATGAACATCCTTCTCAAGCTAAATTCTCTGCTTTAGTTAATATTTTCAGAGAGAAACATGACGAGTTTCAGAAGGGACAGGAAGAAGAACAAAAGAAAAATCTGGATCACCGTCAGAACATTATTGAAAGATTAAAAAATCTATATACCAATTCTGAACCGGGAGTCAATCTTTTTAAATCTATTCGTGAGATTAAAGAAGAATGGTCAAAAGCCGGACAGGTTGCCAAATCTGAATTCAAGATCCTTAACAATAATTACTTTCATCACCTGAACCAGTTTTATCAGATGCTGGATCTGAATAAGGAATTTTTAGAACAGGAATACAGCCATAACCTTGAAAAAAGACAGCACATCATTGCCCGTGCCCAGGAACTGGAGAATGAACCAGTAATTCAAAAAGCACTTAATGAGCTTCAGTATCTTCATAAGCTTTGGAAAGAAGAAGCTGAGCCTGTAGCAGAAGAATTCCGCGAAAAAACATGGGAAGAGTTCAAAGAAATTTCCAATAAAATTCACGAAAGAAAATCTGAACTTTCAGCATCTATCGAAAAAGAACAGACCGCCAATCTTGAAAAGAAAAATCAGATTATCGCTGAAATCAAGAAACTTTCAGAACCTTCTGAAACCCCTAATCATAATTACTGGCAGAATTCCATCAAAAGAGTTGAAGAACTTCGTTCTGATTTCCTGAAAACGGGAAGTGTTCCAAGAAAACTGTCTAATCAGAACTGGAATGATTTCAAAACAACCCTTAGAGGCTTTAATACAACAAAAAATAACTATTATAAATCTTTAAAAGGTTCTCAACAGGCTAATCTGGAAGAAAAATTAAAATTAATCCAGACTGCCCAGGATAATCAGAGTAATGAAGAATGGGATATCGCTGTTCCATTATTCAAAAAGCTTCAGGAAGACTGGAAAAAAATCGGACACGTTCCAAAGAGCATGACCAATAAAATCTGGGATGAATTCCGTGACGCTTGTAATGCCTTCTTTAACAATTACAGAGAAAAAAGTAACACTTCTACCGATAACTGGAAAGAAAACTATAAGAACAAAAAAAGCCTTCTCGATGAATTGAAATTGGTTTCCAACGAAGAAGGAAGTATCGAGAAAATTGAAGCGATCAAAACAGCATGGAATAATATTGGAAAAGTTCCGAGAGATAAAATTTCTATCAACACTGAATTCAATAAGACTCTCAGAGAAAAACTGAAGATCAATAAGATCAATGAACTTGAATTGAAAGAAGAAGGATTATCAGAAAACCAGCTTACTGACAAAGCAAGAAAGATCAAAAATCAAATTTCTGATCTTGAAGCTGAAATCGTTAAGCTTGAAAATAACCTTGCATTCTTCAATAAACCATCAAGGGAAAATCCTCTTCTAAGAGACACTTACAATACTATTGATGAAAAGAAAGCTCATCTGGAAACTTTAAGACAAAATCTCCACAACATTATTGCCGGAGAATAAATTTTAATACAATAAATAAGGGCGGAGCAAAGCAATTTGTCTTCGCTTTTTCTTTTTATACAATATGAATAACGACGAACTATATATTAAAAGATGTATCGAGCTGGCTCAAAAGGCCCTTGGTAACACCTACCCTAATCCCCTTGTAGGAAGTGTAATTGTTTACAATGGAGAAATCATTGGAGAAGGATACCATCATAAAGCAGGTGAAAACCATGCAGAAATCAATGCGATCAATTCAGTGAAAGATAAAAATCTCATTCCTGAATCAACGATTTATGTTTCGCTGGAGCCCTGTGCCCATTATGGAAAAACGCCCCCATGTGCTTTAAAAATTAAAGAATTAGGATTTAAAAAAGTAGTCATTGGTGCTATGGACTCTCATGATAAAGTCAATGGAAAAGGAAAAAAGATCATTCAGGATGCAGGAATAGAAGCTGTTTCAGGTATTCTTGAAAAAGAATGCATTGAGCTGAACAAAAGATTTTTCACTTACCATGAAAAGAAAAGACCTTATATCCTCCTGAAATGGGCAGAATCCGGTGATGGATTTTTAGATAAAGATTTTAAACCAACTGCTGTATCCAATGCTTTAGCCAATCAGTTCGTCCATCAGCTAAGAGCAGACGAACATGCTATTTTAGTAGGAACACAAACTGCTTTAAATGACAACCCAAGCCTGACTGTAAGAAACGTTGAAGGAATTAATCCTGTCAGAATTTTAATCGATTTTGATTTAAAGGTTCCTCAAGACTTCAAAATTTACAACGACGAAGCCAGAACATTAGTTTTAAATGCTGTAAAAGAAGGAAAAGAAGATCATATAGAATTCATTAAAATCAAAAAAGAGAACTTCCTGTCTGATTTGATGGAATCCTTATACAGGGAACAAATCCAGTCTGTTATTATTGAAGGAGGCCGTTTCACCTTACAGCAATTCATTGATGCTGATCTTTGGGACGAAGCTATCATCATTAAAAATGAAAACCTGAAATTAGGAAATGGCACAAAAGCTCCGGAATTCAATCATATTCCTTATAAAACAGAAAACTATAGGAATAATACCATTTCCTTTTTTTAATTAAAATAAAAGCCCGTTTATCACCCTTAAATGAAATAATTTCTTTACCTTAGTAATATCCAAAAAAATATCATGAAAAATTTAAAGAAAGTTTTAAGGGAAGACCTGAAAAAAGTAAGTGGAGGTATCGCTCCAAAATGTTGTTCATATTATCCAGCTCAATGGCAACATTGCTGCCCGACACCATCAAGCATGAGCTGCCCACCACCTTGGGAAGTAGGAAGCTTCCCATGCTAATATCATTAACACATACAAATTAACCAAACTATTACTATGAAAAACCTAAAGCAAATTAAAAGAGAGAATCTTAAAACCATCAATGGTGGATTAATAAAAATGGAGAACTGCGTAGTCATTTACGGATGTCCACCCAACACAAGACAATGCTACTGGAGAAACTCAGGTGGAGGCGGTGGAGATGTTTATTGTGTATAACAATTGAATAACCTATAAAGTATAAACAAGTGTCGTCATTATTTGGCGACATTTTTATTATTATTTCTCCAGTTGTAAAGCATTTAATATTTTTGCAAATACAAAGCCGGAATACAGAATGACGTTTGAATACAAAACCATAGAAAAACCTATAGAAAACACCTTATTAAAAGAAAAAGGAAGCAAGTTTATCGGATTTGCTTTCCCGGTCACTAATGAAAAGGAACTGAAAGCTGCATTGGAAAAGGTCAGAGAAGAACACCCCAAAGCGACCCATCACTGTTATGCTTTCAGAATGGGATTAAATGGTGAGAATTACCGAGCTAATGATGATGGTGAACCTTCAGGAAGTGCAGGATTACCTATTTACAATCAATTATTAGCCCATGAGATCACTAATGTCTTAGTTATTTCAGTCCGTTATTATGGTGGAACCAAACTAGGCGTTTCAGGTTTAGTGAAAGCTTACAAAGAATCTGCAAAGATCACATTAGAAGAAGCCAATATTATCACAAGAGAACTGGAAACAGAAATTGAGATCCAGTTCAACTTCAATCAGCAGAATACCATCTTTACCCTGCTTTCAAAATTTGAGGCTAAGGTGGTAAACTTTGATGCCAATGAAAACTGCATCCTTACCGCCTCATTAAAACTGGCCCAAAAAGAAAGCATCTCAGAAAAATTATCCGAGATGCAATATGTTTCATTTGAATTTAATGATTAATCCCTTCTTCCGCTTAGAAGCAAAGATCCCCAGTAAAGCAGCTGAGCTAAAGATCCTAAAGCTGCTACAACATATGTTCTCGCTGCCCATCTTAAACTATCCTGAACGCCTACAAATTCTTCAGCAGTTACAGTACCTGTATCTTTAAGCCACTTCATCGCTCTGTTACTTGCATCATACTCCACCGGCAATGTTACAAAAGCAAACAGAGTGGTTACTGCAAACATAGCTACACCAATAGCCAGAATGGCTGTATTTCCGTTAGGATTGTCCACTGTTCTCGTAGCTGCCATTATCGCAATACCTGCAATAAGAACAAACTGCATCAGGTTGGAACTTATATTTACAACCGGAACCAATTTGGAACGTAAATTCAACATTGAGTATCCTACTGCGTGCTGTACGGCATGCCCACATTCGTGAGCCGCTACAGCTGCAGCTGCTGCATTTCTCTGCATATAAACCCCTTCTGAAAGGTTTACTGTTTTATCTGCCGGATTATAGTGGTCCGTCAACTGCCCGGGAACTGATATTACCTGAACATCATTAATTCCGTTATCTCTCAACATTTTTTCCGCTACTTCTTTCCCCGAAAGGCCATTTTGGAGATGTACTTTGGAATAATATTCAAATTTTGATTTCAGCCTGGACGAAACCCACCAGCTCACCAGCATTGAAATCCCAATAATGATATAATAACCCGTCATTTTTATTTAGATTTTGTGATCAATTTTTAACCATAATGATATAAAAACTGTGCCAAAGTATCCGATATTATTATTTATATTTGTCCTTAAATTACCTCAAAAAACATGTCTACAATTTCTATTATTGAAGTAAAAACAGCTGGTCAGCTCAAGCAATTCGTAAGATTTCCAATGGATTTATACAAAAATAATCCATACTATGTTCCATCCTTTATTAAAGATGAAATGAAAATTTGGGATGCAAAGGAAAATCCGGCCTTAGATTATTCAGAGTCTAAACAATATCTGGCCATAAATGACAATAAGGTAGTTGGAAGAATAGCTGTAATTATCAATCATAAGGAAGAAAAGGAATTAGGCATCAAAAAGGTACGATTTGGCTGGATAGATTTCATTGATGATTCTGAAGTTTCCAAAGCTTTAATTCAAATTGCAATTGATTACGCTAAAGAACACAAGATTGACAAGATTGAAGGCCCAATGGGTTTTACAAATCTTGACAAAGCAGGGATGCTGACAATGGGATTTGATAAACTGGCAACAATGATTGGAATTTACAATCATGCATACTACCCAAAACATCTTGAAAATCTTGGATTAACCAAGGAAAAAGAATGGGTAGAATATGAAATGAATTTCCCGAAGGTACTTCCTGAAAAAGTAGAAAAATTCAGTGGATTAATTGCTCAAAAATATAAGCTCAGTGTTCTCAAATTTAAATCAAAGGAAGAAATTCTCCCTTATGTAGAACCTATGTTCAAATTATTGGACGAAACCTATAAGCATCTTTCTACTTACACGCCAATCTCAGAAGAACAGATCAAAACCTACAAGGAAAAATACTTCCCGTTTATTGATAAAAACTATGTAATCTGTGTAGTGGATGAAAACCAGCAATTGGTTTCTTTTGCCATTACGATGCCCTCTTATTCGAAGGCTTTACAGAAGTCAAAAGGAAAGCTATTTCCTTTCGGGTGGTGGCATTTTTTACAGGCCAGCAAGAAAAATGACCGTGCCAATTTTTACCTGATCGGGATTCATCCTGAATACCAAAGACGTGGCGTAACTGCTATTATCTTTAAAGAAATCTTTGTCCGGTTTACAAGTATGGGAATCGATTTTGCTGAAACCAATCCGGAACTGGAGGAAAACAAAAGTGTTCAGCTCCTGTGGCAGGACTATAATCCTGTGAACCACAAGAGAAGAAGAACATATTCGATGATGATAAATAACGGGTGAGATAAAATTAAAGCCTCGCTCTAAAAACTCTTCCACTCTTAACCCCTTTTCACCTCATGAAACCACAACTTATCATTTTCGCTGTTTTAATCGCAGGATTTATTGCTTACAATTTCTTTTTTCAGTCTCAGGATGGAAGGACAAATACAGTAATTAATATTGTTTTTGCAAGTGTTCTTTTTGGATATATTGCATTTATGGCCTACTCTCTTCTTAAAAAAATGAAGAAATAACCCGTTATTTTTATTGATTCTAAATTGTAGCTTTTCTCTATTTTCATCCGACTTTTAAGCTCATAAATTTCATGCTTTATTGTTTATTCGTTAAATTTGCAAATTGAGATAATAATGCAAAAATGAATTTACCTGAAAGTTATATTCCAATCCTTATCCAGGCTGGTGTAGCAGTAGGATTTGTCGCTGTTTCTTTACTTGGAGCACATTTCTTAGGTCCTAAGCAGAAAAAAGGAGACTCTGTAAAAAACCAAAGCTGGGAATGTGGAGTTCCTAGTGAAGGAAATGCAAGAACGCCATTTTCTATCAAGTACTTCCTGACTGCGGTATTGTTTGTACTATTCGATATTGAAATCGTATTCTTTTATCCTTATGCGGTAAATTTCAGAGAATTCGGTATGGAAGGGTTCCTGGCTGTACTTACGTTCGTTGCGATCTTCTTCGTGGCGTTTTTCTATGTTTGGAAACGTGGAGCACTAGATTGGGACAAGTAGGATAATTATAAATTAAAAATTATAAATTTTAGATAAGAGACAGTAATAAACATCTTATTCTAAAGTTTAAAATCTAAAATCTAAGAAATGTCAGATAAAAAACCAGTAATAAGAACAGATGCACCTGCTCCCGAAGGATATGAAGGAGAAGGGTTTTTCGCAACAAAACTGAGCAGTGTAATCGGGATGGCAAGAAAGTTTTCACTTTGGCCATTGCCATTTGCAACCTCTTGTTGTGGTATTGAGTTTATGGCTACCCTGAACCCTACTTATGATGCATCAAGATTTGGAATGGAAAGAAACTCTTTCTCTCCAAGACAAGCGGATATGTTGATGGTTTGCGGAACTATATCAAAGAAATTAGGACCAGTTCTTAAAGAAGTATATACTCAGATGGCAGAGCCGAAATGGGTAGTGGCTGTTGGCGCTTGTGCTTCCAGCGGAGGTATTTTTGATACTTACTCTGTACTTCAGGGAATTGATAAAATTATTCCGGTAGACGTTTATGTTCCTGGATGTCCTCCAAGACCAGAACAGATCATTGAAGGAGTAATGCAGGTACAGGCTCTTGCAGAAAGCGAAAGCATCAGAAGAAGAGATATGCCTGAATATCAGAAATTATTAGATTCTTACAACATAAGCAACTAAACGGAAATGACAAACGAATTTGTATTAGAAGCAATCACCAGAGAATTTCCGGAATCTGTTATTTCAAGCTCAGAGCCTTATGGAATGCTGACCATTGAAGTGAAGAAAGAAGATATCAAGAAGATCATTCACTATCTTAAAGATTCAACACTGGAATTTAATTTCCTTACAGATATCTGTGGTATTCATTACCCTGAATTTCCGGATAAGGAAATAGGTGTTGTATACCATTTACATAATATGATGGCCAACTTCAGATTACGTCTGAAGATCTTTATGCCCAGAGAAAATATCGAAGTGGATTCTCTTACTGATCTATATGCCGGTGCTAACTGGATGGAAAGAGAAACGTTTGACTTTTATGGGATTAAATTTAAAGGACACCCGGATCTTAGACCTATTCTGAATATGGAAGATCTTGGATACCACCCAATGTTGAAGGAATATCGACTTGAAGACGGTACAAGAACCGATAAGGACGATAATATGTTCGGAAGATAAATAATTTGAAATTGGATATTTGATATTTGAAGTTAAAATTTCAAGTTTCAGATCTCAAATCTACATATATTATGAAAGATAACTCATTATCTAATATACTAAACCAGTACGAAAGTAAGGAACAGATTGACGGACAATTATATACCCTCAATTTAGGACCTACCCACCCTGCTACTCACGGGATTTTCCAGAATATCTTAACGATGGATGGAGAAAGAATCCTTCATGCTGAGCAAACCGTAGGATATATCCACAGAGCATTTGAGAAAATTTCTGAAAGAAGAAACTATTCTCAGATCACTACCCTTACAGACCGTATGAATTACTGTTCTGCACCGATCAATAACTTAGGTTGGCATATGACAGTAGAAAAACTGATTGGCGTTGAAGTTCCAAAGCGTGTAGACTATATGCGTGTTATCCTAATGGAACTGGCAAGAATCGGTGACCACCTGATCTGTAACGGGGTAACCGGAATGGACTCAGGAGCGATTACAGGTCTTACCTACATGTTCATCGAAAGAGAACGTATTTATGATATGTATGAGCAGATCTGCGGAGCAAGAATGACAACGAACATGGGAAGAATCGGAGGATTTGAAAGAGATTTCACCCCTAAATTCCATGAGTTGTTACAGGACTTCTTAAAAACTTTCCCTGCAAGATTTAAAGAATTCGGTACTTTATTAGAAAGAAACAGAATTTTCATGGACAGAACCATCGGTACAGGAGCAATTTCTGCGGAAAGAGCATTAAGCTACGGTTTCACAGGTCCAAACTTACGTGCAGCCGGTGTAGATTATGATGTGAGAGTTGCACAGCCTTATTCTTCATACGAGGATTTCGACTTTATTATTCCTGTAGGAACTTCAGGAGATACTTACGACCGTTTCATGGTTCGTCAACAGGAAATCTGGGAATCCCTAAAAATTATCAAACAAGCATACGAAAACCTTCCGGAAGGGCCATTCCACGCGGATGTTCCTGATTTCTATCTTCCTGAAAAAGCAGATGTATATCAGAAAATGGAAGCTTTGATCTACCACTTCAAAATTGTAATGGGAGAAACTGATGTACCGAAAGGAGAGGTTTATCATGCAGTAGAAGGCGGAAACGGAGAATTAGGTTTCTATCTTGTGAGCGACGGAGGAAGAAGCCCTTACAGACTTCACTTCAGAAGACCATGTTTCATCTACTATCAGGCATATCCTGAAATGATTACAGGTTCTGTAATTTCAGATGCCATTGTAACGATGTGTAGTATGAATATTATTGCGGGAGAATTAGACGCATAATACATTAGACTAAAAGATAATAGAAGAAAAGATAATAGACTTTCTTCACCCAATATAAAACGAATTTAGAATAACGGACTTTAGGAATCTTCTTTCTTTGTTCTTTACTCTTTAATCTTAGATAAAAAATGAGCGAAACAATAGCTTTTAAACCGGAAAGTTTAGCACAGGTACACAAAATTATCGCAAGATATCCTGAAGGAAGACAGAAATCTGCTCTTCTTCCTGTACTTCACTTGGCACAGAAAGAATTCGGAGGATGGTTAGATGTTCCTGTGATGGATTATGTTGCCGGACTATTAAGTATCAAACCGATCGAAGTATATGAAGTGGCTACTTTCTATACCATGTTCAACATGAAGCCGGTAGGTAAATATGTTTTAGAGGTTTGCAGAACAGGACCTTGTATGGTTTGTGGAAGCGAAAAGATTCTTGATCATATCAGAACGAAACTGAACATTAAAGACGGGGAAACTACTGAAGACGGTATGTTTACCTTAAAGCCTGCTGAATGTCTTGGAGCATGCGGATATGCACCAATGCTACAGCTTGGAAAGTTCTTTCATGAAAATTTAACGATAGAAAAAGTAGACGAAATCCTTGATCTTTGCAGACAGGGACAACTTGCTTTAGACTAAATAAATTTTAACACATTAAAAATAGCCATAAGCTAAAAGCCACGAGCCAATAGCTGAACGCTAAAAGCATAATAAACAATGAGTAAAAAACTTTTACTTAAAGACGCACATATAGAAGGTATTCGCTACTTTGAAACGTACCGTAAACAGGGAGGTTACACAGCGGCAGAGAAAGCCTTGAAAATGACTCCTGATGAAATTCTTGAAGAAGTAAAGGCTTCAGGACTAAGAGGACGTGGTGGAGCTGGATTCCCAACAGGGATGAAATGGAGCTTTTTGGCAAAACCGGAAGGCGTTCCAAGACACCTTGTTGTCAATGCAGATGAATCTGAACCTGGAACATTCAAGGATAGATATTTAATGGAGTTCCTTCCTCACCTATTGATCGAAGGAATGCTGATTTCATCTTTCTGTTTAGGTTCAAATGTTTCTTATATCTACATCCGTGGAGAATATTCATGGATTCCTGATATTTTAGAAGAAGCAATTGAAGAAGCTAAAGCAGCAGGATTTTTAGGTAAAAATATTTTAGGAACCGGTTTCGATCTTGAAATCTATGTACAGAGAGGAGGCGGAGCCTATATTTGCGGTGAAGAAACTGCATTGCTGGAATCTCTTGAAGGAAAAAGAGGTAACCCAAGATTAAAACCACCATTCCCGGCTGTAAAAGGTCTTTGGGAAAGACCAACGGTAGTAAACAACGTTGAATCTATTGCAGCAATCGTTCCAATCATTGATATTACAGGTGCTGAGTATGCTAAAATTGGTGTAGGTAGATCTACAGGTACGAAATTGATTTCTGCTTGTGGAAACATCAACAAACCGGGAGTATACGAAATTGATATGACCATTACTGTAGAAGAATTCATCTACTCTGATGAATACTGTGGTGGTATTAAAGACGGAAAAAGATTAAAGGCTTGCATTCCTGGAGGAAGTTCTGTTCCGATTGTTCCTGCTAATCTATTGCTGAGAACAGTGAACGGAGAGCCAAGATATATGAACTATGAATCATTAGCTGATGGTGGTTTTGCTACCGGAACAATGATGGGTTCAGGAGGTTTCATCGTTTTAGATGAAGACCAGTGTATTGTGGATCACACAATGACTTTAGCAAGATTTTATCACCATGAAAGCTGTGGACAATGTACACCTTGCCGTGAAGGAACAGGATGGATGCATAAAATCTTAAAGAAGATTGAAAAAGGAGAAGGAAAAATGGAAGATATCGATCTACTTTGGGATATCCAGAGAAAAATCGAAGGAAATACGATTTGTCCATTGGGAGATGCAGCGGCTTGGCCTGTTGCAGCAGCAATCCGTCACTTCAGAGATGAATTTGAGTGGCACGTGAAAAACCCTGAGTTATCTCAGACTCAAAACTATGGATTAGCACATTATGCAGATCCTATCCCGGCTGTTGAAAAGAATGCATAGGTAAAATGAAAAAGTTATTGGTTGTCGGCTTAATGATGTCGAGTTTTGTTTTCGGACAGAAAAAAGATTCTTTACTAGTAGAAAATAATGCAGACCTGTTTAAAACTCCTGTTTCCAAGAAACCGGAACCTTTAAGCAAAAAAGGTCAGATGTTCGCTTTTTATGGGTGGAACAGAGCAGCGTTCAGTAATTCGGATATCCGTTTTAAAGGAAATGGATATGATTTCCAGCTGAATAATGTAACGGCTCAGGATAGACCTACCAAATTCGGAATTGTCTATTTTGATCCAAGTTGGTTTACTGTAACACAGTATAATTTCAGAATAGGATATTTTATTAAAGATAATTTAGCGCTTGTTTTAGGAATTGACCACATGAAATATGTGATGGATCAGGATCAAACCGTTAACTTTAAAGGACATATTTCAGATCCTGAATATGCAGCCATGGTACAGAACGGGCAAGTGAACCTTGCAGATGAGAGGTTCCTTACTTTTGAACATACAGATGGACTTAACTATGAAAACTTAGGTCTTGAAAAGTATAAAAGCCTTATCAACAAGAAAAATGTTGATTTGGTTTGGTCTTATGGTGCCGGTATCGGATTTATGTTCCCAAAAAGTAATGTGAAACTTTTCGGAAACGAAAGAAGTGACCGTTTCCATGTTGCAGGTATGGGAACCGATGTAAGAGCCAGTCTTAACTTAGTACTTTGGAACCATGTAATGGTAAGATTAGAAGGAAAAGCAGGTTACATCAATATGTGGGATATCAAAACCACATTGAATAACAAACCAGACAAAGCTCAACAGGATTTTGTTTTCGGACAAATAATGGGGGGAATTGGATATACATTTAATACAAAGAAATATAAATAACAAAGCCTATTGCTTAACGCATAAAGCTTAAAGCATACAATATGAGCGAAGAAGTTAAAAAATTCAAAATAACGATAGACGGACAGACTGCTGAAGTTTTGCCTGGTACTTCTATTTTGGAAGCTGCAAGACAAATCGGTGGTAAATCTGTACCTCCTGCTATGTGTTACTACAGCAAATTAGAAACCAGTGGAGGAAGATGTAGAACCTGTCTTGTAGAAGTTTCTAAAGGATCTGAAGCAGATCCGCGTCCTATGCCGAAGTTGGTAGCAAGCTGCAGAACAAATGTAATGGACGGTATGGAAGTTAAAAACCTTACTTCTGAGAAAGCTCAGGAAGGAAGAAAAGCGGTTACCGAATTCTTATTGGTCAATCACCCGCTGGACTGCCCTGTTTGTGATCAGGCTGGTGAATGTCATCTTCAGGATCTTGGATATGAGCACGGAAACCTTGAGACTAGAACAGAATTCGAAAGAAATACTTACGAAGCTGATGATCTTGGCCCGAACATCAAATTGAACATGAACCGTTGTATTCTTTGTGCAAGATGTGTATTAGCTGCCAACCAATTAACAGGTGAAAGAGAGCACGGTATCCTTTTCAGAGGAGATCATGCTGAAATTTCTACCTATTTAAATAAAGCTTTAGATAATGACTTCATCGGAAACGTTATCGACGTTTGTCCTGTAGGAGCATTAACAGACAGAACTTCACGTTTTGCCAGCAGAGTATGGTTTACAAAACCAATGAACGCTTCTTGTAAGTGTGATAAATGTTCAGGAAAAACTGTAGTTTGGATGAAAGGTGACGAAATCGTAAGAGTTACTGCAAGAAAAGACCAGTGGGGTGAAGTTGAAGAATTCATCTGCGATACATGTCGTTTCGAAAGAAAAGCATTATCAGACTGGAATATCGAAGGTCCTAGACATATCGACAGACACTCTGTAATTTCATTGAATCACTACCAGAAGCCAAAAGACGAATTGATAATGATTGATAATCCTGGTGCTAAGGAAATCAGTGAAAAAGACGAAAAATAATTTTAATAAAGACAATTAGATTTCAGACACAAGACATCAGACTTAACCTCATATCTAGTATCTGACATCTCACATCTAAAAATCTTTAAAACAAAAATGGATTTACTTACATTTAAACTTATACTTGTACTAGCGCTTTTCCTGCTATCGTTGACGATTGCAGCCTACTCTACCTGGGCAGAAAGAAAAGTTGCCTCTATCATGCAGGATAGAATTGGTCCTAACAGAGCTGGACCTTTCGGATTACTGCAACCTCTTGCTGACGGTGGAAAATTCTTCTTCAAGGAAGACTTTACACCTGCCAATGCTGAAAAATTCCTTTTCGTATTGGGACCGGCTTTAGTAATGTTTATTTCATTAATCACAGGAGCAGTTATTCCTTGGGGTAAAAGTTTAAATATTGCAGGTACTTCTTTTGATCTTCAGGTGGCTAACATTGATGTTGGTGTACTTTTCATCATCGGAATGGCTTCCATCGGGGTTTACGGAATTATGATCGGAGGTTGGGCTTCGAACAACAAATATTCATTACTAGGTGCTATCCGTGCTTCTTCTCAGATGATTTCTTATGAATTAGCAATGGGATTAGCGCTTCTTTCTATTATTATGATGGCAGGAAGCTTAGACTTAAAAGAAATCACAGAAAGCCAGACTACTGGAAAATTATGGGGAGTTATTCCTTGGGTTTCCGGTATGAACTGGAACATTTTCTACCAGCCAATTGCTTTCCTTGTATTCTTTGTCGCGGCTTTAGCTGAAACCAACAGACACCCATTCGATTTACCTGAATGTGAATCTGAACTGGTAACAGGATACTCTACAGAATACTCTTCCATGAAGTTAGGTTTATATATGTTCGGGGAATACGTGAACATGTTTATCTCTAATGCTTTCATGGTTGTTCTTTTCTTTGGAGGTTACAACTATCCTGGTATTGAATGGGTAACTCAGAACTGGGGAGAAAACGTTGCAGGAATCTTAAGTATCGTAGCATTCTTAACGAAAACAGTAATCGGAATTCTGATCTTCATGTGGATCAGATGGACACTTCCAAGATTCAGATATGACCAGTTAATGCACTTAGGATGGAAAACATTAATCCCAATGGCATTGGTAAACCTATTAATTACAGGAGCTGTAATTTTAGCATTTGCAAACTAAGAAATTTTGAAAATGAGCTGATTTGAAAATTTGATAATGAAATCAAAGTTTTATCTTTAGCGTATCATATTCAATCATCAATATTAAATAATTAAGATAGCAGACAAGATTAGTCTAAAATCTGGTGTCTAACATCTAATATCTATAATTAAATGAAACTTACAAACAGATCAAAAGTTGTTTCCAATAAAGAAATGACCCTTGCTGAAAAAATCTACCTGCCTGCGATCTTCACAGGGATGGGGATTACATTTAAGCATGCTGTAAGAACCGTGATAAAGGGTGCTCCCGCAGTATATTCGTATCCGGAAGTACAGAAGCCAAGAACTACCATCTGGAGGGGTCAGCACGTTCTGAAAAGAGACGAGGAAGGCAGAGAAAGATGTACAGCTTGTGGACTTTGTGCGGTAGCTTGTCCTGCAGAAGCCATTACAATGACTGCTGCTGAAAGAACTAAAGAGGAAAAAGGCCTTTACAGAGAAGAAAAATATGCTTCAGTATATGAAATCAATATGCTAAGATGTATTTTCTGTGGTATGTGTGAAGAGGCTTGTCCTAAATCTGCAATCTATCTTACAGACAGATTAGTAGATGTGGAAACCAACAGAGGTTCTTTCATTTATGGAAAAGATAAATTAGTTGAAAAAATAAACGAAAGGATTGACATCACGACAAGACAATCCGAGAAACAAAAAAATGCGGTAAAATAATGGATCAGTTTTTATTTTTCTTGGTGGCGTTTTTAGCAGTGTCAAGTGCAGTTTACTTCGTGTTTGCGAAGAATCCTTTATATGCTATTTTGTCATTAATTGTTACGATGTTTTCAATTGCCGGAATGTACATTCTTCTGAATGCTCAGTTCCTTGCAATTATCCAGATTATAGTGTACGCAGGTGCCATCATGGTACTCTTCCTTTACATCTTAATGATGCTTAACCTTAATAAAGCAGACGAAAGTAAGAAGGGTAATACTTTAAAATTTATTGGAGTTTTTACTGCAGGTCTTCTTTTAGTTGGAGTTTTAGGAGTATTCAGAGGAGTTCAGCAAAACCAAATTGTAGTAGAGAATGTAGACAGAGGTGTTGGTCTTACTAAAAATCTGGGTAGACTTTTATTTAATGAATATGTTTTACCGTTTGAGCTTGCTTCTATCCTGATTTTAGCAGGTATTGTAGGCGCGGTATTAATCGGTAAAAAAGATTTATAAAATTATGGGAGAAGTAAATACTTTTATACAAAGCATCCCTTTGAATTACTTCATTATCCTTTGTTCAGTATTGTTCTGCTTAGGAGTAATGGGAGTTTTGCTGAGAAAAAATGCTATTGTGATTCTAGGCTGTGTAGAGCTTATGCTTAACTCTGTAAACCTTTTATTGGCTGCTTTTTCAGCATACAAAGGGAATGGAGACGGACAGCTTTTAGTGTTCTTCATTATGGTGGTTGCAGCTGCTGAAGTAGCGGTAGGTCTGGCAATTATTGCTATGCTGTATAGAAATACCCGTTCTGTAGATGTTAGTATATTTAATAAATTAAGAGGATAAGAATGGAGAATTTAGTATATGCAATAGTACTTTTACCACTTTTAGGGTTTCTTATAAACGGTTTATTCGGAAAAAATCTTCCAAAAATAGTGGTTGGTTCTTTGGCTACGGCAATGGTTTTCGGATCATTCTGTATCGCTGTAAGTCTTTTCATGAATTTCAATTCTGAAAGCCAGCCTGTAATCGTAAAAGCTTTTGAATGGTTTAGAGTTAATGGTATTCAAATCAATTTTGGATTCCAGATTGATCAGCTTTCTTTAATGATGGTAATGATCATCACGGGTATCGGTTCACTGATCCACTTATACTCTATCGGATATATGAGTCATGACAAAGGATTCTATAAGTTCTTTACTTATCTGAACCTTTTCATCTTCTCAATGTTACTTTTAGTAATGGGAAGCAACTACCTTATCCTATTCATCGGATGGGAAGGTGTAGGTCTTTGTTCTTACCTGTTGATCGGTTTCTGGTATACCAACGAGGAATACGGTAAAGCAGCAAGAAAAGCTTTCATCATGAACAGAATTGGTGACCTTGCGTTATTGATTGGTATCTTTATGATTGCTGCTCAGACCAATGCTGTAGATTACCTTTCAGTAGCTGAAAACGCTTCAAAATTTGAATTAGACGGAACAGTGATCATCTTTATCACAGCGAGTTTATTCATCGGTGCTACCGGTAAATCTGCTCAGGTTCCATTATATACATGGTTACCGGACGCAATGGCCGGGCCAACTCCTGTTTCTGCGTTAATTCACGCGGCAACGATGGTAACAGCAGGGATCTATTTAGTAGTAAGATCTAACTTCTTATTTACTTTAGCACCAACTGTACAAGGAGGAATTTTATTAATTGGATTCTTAACTGCAGCTTTAGCAGGATTCTACGCACTACGTCAGAACGACATCAAAAAAGTGTTGGCATACTCTACCGTTTCACAACTTGGATTTATGTTTATCGCTTTAGGTCTTGGTGCGTATACAACAGCAATGTTCCACGTAATGACGCACGCTTTCTTTAAAGCTTTACTATTCTTAGGAGCAGGTTCTGTAATCCACGCAATGAGCAACGAACAGGATATGCGTTTCATGGGAGGTCTTAAAAAATATATTCCTCTTACCCATGCTACCTTCCTGATCGGGACATTAGCCATCTCAGGTTTCCCTCTATTATCAGGGATGATCTCTAAAGACGAAATTTTAGTAGCAGCTTTCGCTAAAAATCCGGTTTACTGGGTAATCTTATTTGTTTTAGCGGCAATGACTGCAACGTATATGTTCAGACTATACTATCTGACTTTCCACGGAGAGTTCAGAGGTACTGAAGAACAAAAGCACCACTTACATGAAAGCCCGTCTAATATGACATTACCATTGATCGTATTGGCTATTCTTTCTGTAGTTGGAGGTTTTATCAACCTGCCACACTTCATTGGTCACGGACACTATGCTAAACTGATGGAATGGTTAAAGCCTGTTCTTACGGAACAAAGCTACAGCCAGATGGAAGCTACTCTTTCAGGAGTAGATTTCAATACTGAAATGATCTTATTAGCAGCTACAGTGATTATGTTCTTTACGGTATGGTTTATCGTTAGAAATACTTATGTAAGTAAGAAGAAAATGGCTGTTGCAGAAGAAAACTATACCGGATGGGAAAAGCTTTCTGCTAAGAAATTATACGTTGACGAACTTTACAACGCATTGATTGTAAAAACTGTTGAAGGATTAGGACGCGGAGGAAAGATGTTTGATAAGGGTATCTTAGACCGTTTTGTAAACTTTGTAGGTGATGGTGCTGAAGACAGCGGAAAAGCTATGAAGCGTGTTCAAAACGGAAATGTAGAGACGTATATTCTTATCATGTCTTTAGCTGTGGGAATTATATTAATTGTTAACTTTTTATTACAATAATAATGTCTTGTTTATTATTAACATTATTACTATTACCTCTAGTAGGTTCGGGATTAGTTTTTGCATGGAAGAGTAATTCCAGCAAATATTTGGCACTGGGAATTGCATTGATTCAAATGCTTCTTACGTTTTATATACTTTCGGATTTTGATTTTACTCCGACAGTAGACAGCGTATTGCAGCATGAGATCAATTATCCGTGGTCACAATTTATGAAGAGCTCTCTTCACTTCGGTATCGATGGGATGAGTATGCTTCTTTTATTGCTGACTAACATATTAGCGCCAATCATCATTTTATCTTCTTTCAATGAAAGTGTAAACTACAGAAATACATTCTACGGATTGATTCTGTTGATGCAATTCGGTCTTGTAGGAGTATTTACTTCTTTAGACGGATTATTGTTCTACATTTTCTGGGAAGTAACTTTGATTCCAATTTGGTTTATTGCCGGACTTTGGGGACAAGAGAATAAAAGGTTTGAATTCACTACGAAATTCTTCGTATATACATTCGTTGGATCTTTATTTATGTTAGCCGGATTGATCTATGTGTACAACCACTCTGCATCATTCGCTTTAACAGATCTATACAATGCGCAACTGAACGAAGTACAGCAGACTGTGGTATTCTGGTTCATTTTCTTTGCTTTTGCAGTGAAATTACCGGTATTCCCTTTCCATACCTGGCAGCCTGATACGTATACCTACTCTCCTACTCAGGGATCGATGTTGTTATCCGGTATCATGCTTAAAATGGCTGTGTATGGTGTAATGCGTTATCTACTTCCAATCACTCCACTTCCTATTGCAGGAATTTCAGGACAGATCGTAATTATTCTTGCCATCGTGGGAATTGTTCACGGAGCATTGATCGCGATCATCCAGACGGATATGAAGAGAATCATTGCTTATTCATCTTTCTCTCACGTAGGTTTGATGGTAGCTGGTATCTTCGCTTCAGCAGTAGTTACTTTAAGAGGAACTTTCAATGTTGAAGGTGCTGAAGGTGCATTGGTACAGACTTTTGCTCACGGTATTAACGTAGTGGGATTATTCTACTGTTGTGATATTTTATACAAGAGATTTAAATCAAGAGATATCAGACAAATGGGTGGTTTAGCTAAAGTAGCGCCTAAGTTTGCTGTTTTATTCCTGATTATTATATTAGGTTCAATGGGAGTTCCATTGACGAATGGATTCATCGGAGAATTTATCCTGTTAAAAGCAGTATATGATTTCAACGGAACAGCAGCAGTAATTGCTGGTCTTACGGTAATTCTTTGCGCAGTATACTTATTGAGATTCTACGGAAAAGCAATGTTTGGAGAAGGAAATGCAGAAGTGTTAAGCACAGCAAAAGATTTATCTGGTGTAGAATTCTCTGTATTGGCGAGTTTAGCGGTTTTTGTGATCTTACTTGGTATTTTCCCACAACCGGTAATAGAAATGGTGAGTAGTTCAGTGAAGTTTATCTACACGGCAATGGCTAACTAAAAAATTAAAAGATTTAAAAATTAAAAAAATAAGAGATTAGAGAGCATAAAGATAAAAGACGAAGAGATAAAGGACGGAAACTCTTGAACCCGGAACTTTTTACTCTAAACCTTGAACTTTAAACTTTAAATCTCAAATCTCAAATCTATATTATGAGTGTTTTAATTATTGTTTTCCTAACGGCAGTTATTGCGTTATTTTCAGGAGTTTTCGAACAGGGAAAATTCGCAAGATACATTGGGATTTTAGGTTTAATCATCGCATTGTATGTAAGCTTTATGCCTGAATGTTCGTTCTTCGATCACTACAAGCATATGTATGAATACAGTGCCAATACTGCATTATTCACTAAACTATCCATTGTAACAACCTTATTGTTATTCTTCCTGGGAGGTTTTGCATTCAGCAATCACAGAAGCCACCAGTCAGAATTATATGCATTGATGTTATTTGCATTATGTGGAGGAATCGTACTTTTCGGATACCAGAACCTGGTAACAATGTTCTTAGGTGTTGAAATTCTTTCTATCCCATTATATGTAATGGCTGGTGCCAACAAAACTGATCTAAGATCAAACGAAGCTTCAATCAAGTATTTCTTAATGGGTGCATTCGCGACAGGTTTCTTACTTTTCGGAATCGCGTTCATCTACGGAAGCGCAGGAAGTTTTGATTTATATAAGATCCACGACTTTGGAGTAGCTAATGCTTCAAACGTAATGTTCATTTTAGGAGTATTGCTTATTCTTTGTGCATTGGCATTTAAAGTAGCTTTAGCTCCTTTCCATATGTGGAGCCCTGATGTATATGCAGGATCACCTTCATTAATTACAGCATTCATGGCAAGTGTGGTAAAGATTTCAGGTTTCTTCGCATTGTTCAGATTAATGACAATCGGATTTGCCGGAGTGACTCACGAATGGATCAACGTTTTGGGAGTATTCTTAATCATCACTTTACTATTAGCAAACGTTATGGGTCTTGCCCAGACAAATGCAAAAAGAATGTTGGCTTACTCTTCAGTTTCTCACGCAGGATACATCGGATTGGTGTTCTTCGGAATGACAAGCCTTTCTACTTATAACTTAGCATTCTATTTATTCGCTTATGCTTTATCCACAGTAGGAGTTTTCATGTGTCTGATCTGGGTAGAGAAATTAAAAAGGGAAACTTCTTTCGGAGCTTTCAAAGGACTGGCAAAAACAGAACCTTTATTGGCAACAGCAGCAGCGATCTCTATGCTTTCAATGGCAGGGGTTCCGTTAACAGCTGGTTTTATGGGGAAATTTGCTTTATTCTCCCAGGCTATGAACGGTGCAGCATTCTTAGTATTGGTAGCTGTGTTAGGTTCTGCCCTATCTATCGCTTACTATTTAAGATTGATCATCGCGATGTTCTTCTTTAAAGAATCAACATTCAAGTCATCAGAAAAAGTAACACTTACTTACAATGTTGTTGCAGTATTTGTAATCGTAGCGATTATCGTTCTGGGTATCTTCCCGGATCTGTTTGCAAAAATGTTCGGATTGTAAAAAGTTATCCACACAATATCAAAAACCTTTCAGATAATCTGAAAGGTTTTTTTATGAATCTATCACAGTTTTAGTCTATTGTCATGCCCCATTCTTCAGGAATGGGGCATTTTGTACATTCCCCTATCCAATAATGTTTTATTTATTACATTAAAGATTTATTACCAATGAGGTTAATGCGTAATGAAACTTCAATTTAAACAAATCACAAGCATAGGAATTAGTAAAAAATCATTATCCTATGCATGGAAAAAATATCAACCCACAAAAGCAAAAATTAAAAATTATAAACTATGCAATCTTAATTGATTAAAAATTAAAATAAAATAAACAAATATCAATTTTAATAAAAATAACATCTTAAAAAAAGTTAAAAACAAACACATAAACAAAATAACATTCAATATATTTGTCTTCTATTTCGAAAAACACACAATAAAAAACAACACAATGATGAAGACAAACAGCAATGCCGCTGCGGCATTTTTATTATGCACCATAGGCTTAGTACAGGCGCAGGAAAAAGACTCAGCAACCTCAAAGAAACTTGACGAGGTCGTGATGGTAGGAACCAGAACCGCTCCAAGATCAAGTGTTTCTACTCCCCTACCCATAGATAATATAGACGCCGCTATTATCCAGTCATCCGGGCATAGTTCCGTAGGACAAGCCTTACAGTACAGAATCCCGTCTTTCAACTCTACCAGTGCCGCCGTGCAGGATGCTACCTCTTTACTGGATCCTTTTGAAATCAGAAATATGGGATCATCAAGAACCTTGGTTTTAATCAATGGGAAAAGAAAAAATCAATCATCCCTTATATTTACACAGAACACCATTGGTAAAGGAGAAACAGGAGCAGACCTTTCATCTATTCCTTCTATTGCAATCAAAAAAATAGAAATTCTGAGAGATGGTGCTTCTGCACAATATGGTTCGGATGCTATTGCCGGGGTTATCAACATTCTATTGAAAGATAAAATCAACTTTACAGAAGCTAATGCCAATCTGGGATTATATTCCAAAGGAGATGGCTTTTCACAAAATTTTAACCTGATTACAGGATCTACGTTTAAAAACGGAGGCTTTCTTACTTTCTCTACCAACTTTCAAAACAATGATTATGCTTATAGAAATGGAAAGGTAAATTCATATTGGGAAGCTCAAACCTTTGGAGCCAATCAAAATGAAGTGGAAGCTTATTTAGCTCAATATCCGGATGCCCAAAATAAAAATGCTTATCCTAAAAAGAACAGCATAAGTTTTTTGGTGAATACCTCAATACCGGTTTCTGAGCGGTCAAGTCTTTATGCCAATGCCTCGCTTGCTGTTAAAAAAGTAAGCAGTTTTGCCAATCACAGAACACCTTATTGGGTGAGTCCTAAAAATGCACTTAACTCTCCAGACGGCTTTACACCGACCTTTATTGGAGACCTCACAGATTATGGAGCAACCCTGGGATATAAAACAAAAACAGAAAGCGACTGGAATATTGATCTGAGTACCACTTTTGGAGGAAATAAAATTCTATATACTGTCGGAAATACTTTCAATGCTGCATTGGGAGCATCGAGTCCTATTAACTTTAAACCCGGAGGTTTCAGATTCAATAATATTATTGGAAATATTGATGTTTCCAAAAGATTATCAGACCATGTTGCCCTTGCATTTGGTTCTGAAGCGAGAAGAGACGAATATGAAATCTATGCAGGTGATCCGGCTTCGTATAATCAGACGGGTTCCATTTCGTTTCCGGGGCTATCACAGGAAAATTCAGGTGTTTTCTCCAGATATAACATCGGAGTATATGCCGATGCAGCTTTTGACATTTCTGAAGCAACCACATTCAATGCCACAGCACGTTTTGAGAATTTCAGCGATTTTGGGAATGCGTTAGTTTGGAAAGTGAGTGCCAGACAAAATATTATAGGAAAAAAGCTGGTAGCGCGAGGATCTGTATCTACAGGTTTCCGTGCACCAAGTCTTCAGCAGGTTTATCTTTCGACGATTCAGAATGTTTTTAATAATGGAAAGATCGTATCAGAAGGACTATTCAACAATGTAGGCAAAGAAGCTAAGGCTATTGGTATCCCAAAGTTAGATGCAGAAAAATCACTTAATTTCACTTTGGGACTAGGTATTCAACCTAATAAAAACTTCTCAATAACACTCGATGGATATCTGATCAAGGTATATGACAGGATTTTGTTAAGTTCCAGAATGAGCGATAAAGCTACTATTTTGGATCCTTTAAGCAGTATAGGAGTAACAACAGTTAATGCAGCCAGCTTCTTTACCAATGGCGTAGACACCAGAACTATAGGTCTTGATCTTGTGGCTAACTACAGAAATATTGATCTGGCTACGGGAAAGCTTGCATTAAATCTTGCCATGAATATGAATCAGTCTAAAATAACGAAAAACTCGGATAAACTGAATGGTCTTAATCTTGTGGCTCCATTTAACAGAACTGAAGAAGCTCTAGCCACTACTTCAAGGCCTTCATTAAAAGCTGTGCTCGGAATAGATTACGCCATTAAAAAATGGAATATATCGCTTAATAATACACTATTTGGCAAGGCTACTTATGCCAACAGCGGTATGCCGGGCGCTAACCTTGCCTGGAATGATCCTGCTGCTGATTCACAATCCTATTTAAGATTTAAGCCCAGAATTACAACAGATCTTACCATCAATTACAACATCAACAGTAAAAACACGATTAATATCGGGGTGTTGAACATCTTTAATATTTTACCAAAATGGGAATTACGAAATCTGACTGCAGATAAGACATATGACGAAGTTTACAATACTGTTACTTTCAATGGACGGTATCAGCAATCCAGTTATGATGCCCAGCATTTCAGTATTTTTGGAACACAGTTTATATTGGGATATAATATCAAATTTTAGTCATAATAGATTTTTAGATATGAAAATTGCCTCAGTTCTTCGGAGGCAATTTTTTGTTCAGAATATCACAAAAAAAAAGCGTATAGAAAATCTTCAAAAAGAAAAAGAAGAATCATTTAATGTAATATCCTTTTCAACACTTCTTTCAGAAAAACAAAATAAAACAACAGCAAAAGATCATTTTTACCAATCCTAAACAGAGTTGGAAATAGTCTTTTTTTCATAACTTTACTTTAAATTTCAGTAGTTGGCTAATCTTTACAAAAAAGACTCTCCCTTCCAGGTTTATATCTCATTCAAAAAATATTTGGATGTACTGGAACATATCCGGTATAATGACCGTTTGGAATACAGGGTCAACTATGCTGAATCCCTGATTGAGAGAACACGGAATTTTAAAGAACTGAAAGAAGGTTTTCAGGATATAAGCATTCTGGAAAAAAATGAAGACCTTATAAGATCTCTTCTCAACGACCTTTTTCCTACAGGGCTTACGCGAAATGAAATAAAAGCAGCAAGTATTCCTCTTTCTAATATCACGTTCAACTATACAGAGAGGTTTAAAGATATTCTTAAAGATGCAGGAAAAGATTTTGAAATTGAGCTGAGAAACATTAGTGACAACGAATTTTATGTATTTTGCTGTTGCCTGATTCTTCAGAGCTATTTTAAAAAAGATATCAAAAGCACTATTCCGTTTTATTATGATATCCCGAATAAACTGGGAATCATGAAACACTATAAGATAACAGTAAATTCAGATTTTACAGAGATTTATCCTACTGAAGAGGCAAAAATTCCATCTGATGAGATCATGGATATGCTGTTGGAAAATCTGGATGATTTTAAATTGTGGCAAAAATATTTTCCATCACAATCCTGGATATTGAAAGGCTTTACCATTATCTCGCTGGTAGACTGTACCTCTGAGGTAGCCCTTTCTGATCTTAAATCAAGCATGATCGAAATTGATCCTGAAAATTTAAATCCGAATGAGAACCTGACAGAGATTTTCAAATCATATTTTGACGTTCCGGAGCTCAGTTTCGGACTGATGACCTTTAATAAAAAAGAGCAAAAGCTTGATAAACTCCCGATTTATGAAAGCTTGCTTACCAATCATATTCTGGATTTCTGGATCAATACATTTGACGAAGAAACCCGTAAAACGACTTTTAATAATTTAAACCATAATTCGAAATCAATTGTAGTGTCCAACGTGGATAATCTTGATGAGAATATTAGACAGCTTCCGTCCTTCAATATTTTAAAGGATAATAATGTCAATAGCTTCATGGTAATTCCTATCATGAAAGATAATGAGCTTCTTGCTATTATGGAGTTTACTTCTCCCATCGCAGGCAGTTTCAATGGTTTAAAACTCAAAAAACTTGAGTTTTTTACCGATATGGTCCTATTCTCTCTCAGCAGATTTTATTTTGAGAAAAATTATCAGATAGAAGCCATAATACAGCGGGAATATACTACCATTCATGACAGTGTGGTATGGAAATTCCGAAATGAAGCGGAAAAATATTTTACGGCATCTCTTGGTAAGAAAATATATACCTTAAAGCAGATTTCATTTAAAAACCTTACCCCGTTATTTGGTGTTTCAGACATACGTTCCTCTTCTGAGAAACGCTTTAACCTGATGCTTAATGACCTCAACCAACAAATTGAGTGGCTTAAGGATATTCTGACTTTAACCAATTCTGATTCAGAGAAGTTTTTGCTGGCTCTTGATATTTTTGAAAACGAACTGAATCATGAAATCAAAGCAGATACGGAACAGCGCCTTCAAAGATTACTGAGAGAAGAAATACATCCTTTCTTACAGGGAAAACTGGAAATCAGAACATCACAGGAAATAAAATCAAAGATCCAAAACTACTTTGCACTGGTATTGGCACAAACAGATCTGTTTTATAACCACAGAAAGGATCTGGATGACTCTATTACTCTGGTTAACAGAAAGCTCGCAGATATGCTGGATGAAAGCCAGGTCAAGGCTCAACAGATCTTCCCGCATTATTATGAAAGATTTAAATCTGATGGTGTGGAGCATAACCTGTATATTGGGCATACCATTGCTCCGGATCTGCATTACACCTCAAAAGTTGTTCATAAATTAAGGTACCTGCAATTAAAGACTGTCTGCAAAATGGAACTTGAATTCCAGTCTTTTAAAAAGGAACTCCCTATTCCATTGGATATAGCTTCCCTGATCTTTGTATATAATGAAAAAATAGACATCCGCTTCAGAATGGATGAAAAGCGTTTTGATGTAGACGGGGCCTATAATTCCTACTACGAGATCATTAAAAAACGTCTGGATAAAGCCCACGTAAAAGATTCTTCAGAGCGGATTACGGCTCCCGGAAAGATTACTATCGTGTACTTTGGTATGGAAAATCAGAAAGAATACCTGGAATACGTAACCAAGCTTCAGAAAAAAGGTATCCTGGAATATGATATAGAGTTTTTAAAGGTAGAAGACCTCCAGGGAATTACGGGATTGCTTGCACTGAGAGTTTCAATCAGCCAGAACGTTCTGTAAAGTAAGGTCTGTTTTTCAGGTCCCCGAAAATATTTTTTGAAATAAAAACATTTTCAGCCAATATACAGATTGACTGAAAATCATTATTTATTTTTAATTAAAGACTAAAGAAAGCAAATCCAAAAGACAGCACGGAAATAATAATTCCGGCCATAAAAATCTTGTAGGTAATGGATAAAAGCTTATACTTTCTGTCAAGAACTTTTCCCAGATAATACAGATCTTTTACCATAGAATCATAAATATAATCTCTGTCTTTGATCAGATCTCTCATTGCATTATGATAATCATCAAACATCATCTGCTGGAAGTTTCCAAAAAACAGGAGATTGACCTTTCTGTTTACAATATCCTCAGAGGTAAATGTTGTTTTCGTCACATTCGGTTTTGTAGACAGAATAGCAAATACAATAGTCAGCACACTGGATAACAGCAGCACAAAACTCGGAATAATCAGGTGTGAATTTTTAGGAGCATCCAGCTTCGGAACCAATACAGAAAGACAAACTGAAATGATAACAGCATTTACCGATAGAAGAATATTGGCTTTACTGTCTGCAATATCGCTTAATCTTGTATGGTTATTAAGCGTTACTCTGAACAAAGTATCTACGCTTCTGTCTGATTTTTCTTTATCTTTTTTGTTGTCCGGCTTACTCTCAGAGCTCTCCTTTTTTTCCTCTTCTTTCTCCAGCTTCTTTTCGATCTTCTTTATATTTTTCTTTTTTAAAGGTTCCCAGGTTTCTTTTGCATAATCGGTATAAAAAGTATGCTTGTTTTTAAGCATATCCAGATTCCCTGCATTCCATTCTTCGTTAGAGAAACATTTTACATTGGTAAGTTCCCATTCCTTTCTTAAAGCATCAGAAATATCATTATAATCATGGCCTGCAAAATGACTGAAATCAGCGTCCTTTACAATTTTCTCCAGTATATTCTGAGGAACATAAGTAATTTTAGTAGCCAGAATCAGCTTTTCTATCTCAGAGATATAGCTTTCCGGATAATTTTCCTGATGAAGAAAACCCTTCATGATCTCTACCCCTCTCTCTTCGTGGTTCATAGCACATTCTATATATCCTGTATCATGGAACCATAGAGCCACAAGTACTTTTTCCTGATCTTCTTCAGAAACAGGGGTATGCTTCATAATCTCCTCAGCCTTATTGACCGTATAGGCAGTATGAATAAAATTATGATAAAAATATACTGAAGATAACTTATCTTTGAATAAGATTTCAACATAATTTTTAGCTTTGTCTAGAATGCTCATTCCTGAATTTTTGTTAATGTAAATTTATGAATTTATCCTTTAAAACTCATCTAAAAAATACTTCTATTGTTCTGAGAACAGTAATGTCTGCCGGAGTCATGTATTCCTGCGCAACATATAACGTACAAAAAGGCAAAAACTTATTTGAAGTTAAAGATTCTGAGATAAAATCTGAAAATGATTTTAAACTCTTCCTGATCGGAGATGCCGGAAACGCAGATGAACCTCAGGCACAGAAAACACTGGATTTACTTAAAGGCAAGCTGGACTCCGCAGACAGCAACTCTATGCTGATCTTCCTTGGAGATAACATCTATCCCAACGGAATGCCTAAAGAATCAGATAAGGAGTACGCTTTAGCCAAACAAAAACTGGAGGATCAGCTTTCCATTACCAAAAATTTCAAAGGAAAAACGTTGGTAATCCCCGGAAATCATGACTGGTACAGCGGCTTAAGTGGTTTAAATGCTCAGGAATCACTGGTGAAAAAATATTTTGATGATAAAAAAGCATTCCTTCCTAAAAACGGATGCCCTATTGACGATATCAACATTACCAAAGATATTAAACTGATCGCCATTGATACGGAATGGGTCATTACAAACTGGGACAACTATCCTGGCATTAATAAAGGCTGTACTATCAAAACCCGTGAAGATTTTTACACAGAATTTAAAGATCTTATCATTAAAAATCAGGGTAAAAGAATCATCATCGCCCTACACCATCCTGTTATCAGCAGTGGAACCCATGCAGGATTTCACTCTGCGAAATCACACCTTTTTCCGCTTAATAGTAAAATTCCTGTACCTGGAGTTGCAAGTGCTATAAACATTCTCAGAAGTTCCTCGGGCATAAGCCCTGCAGATATTAATAATCAACATTATGCAGAGCTTGCCAACAGGCTGAAAAGTATCGTTCAGGATAAAGAAAATGTGATATTCGTTTCTGGACACGATCACAACCTGCAATATCATGAAGAGGGAAACATGAGACAGATCATCAGTGGTGCAGGCTCTAAAACAAATCCGGCTACTATTGCTGAAAAAACAGATTTTTCCTACGGCGGAAGTGGTTTTGCGGTTCTTAATATCAGAAAAGACCAGAGCACCGATGTAGAGTTTTTTTCCACAAAGGAGGCTAAACTGCAGAAATTGTCACAGATTTCTGTGATATCCAAACCTGATGTATTTGTAAATAACTTCCCAAACACATTCCCAGCTACAGTACCATCTACCATCTATCCGGTACAGCTGACCCAGAAAGGAGGCGTCTACCGATGGCTTTGGGGAGAACATTACAGAAAATACTATGGAATGTCTATTGAAGCTCCTACAGCTAATCTTTCAGAGCTGAACGGCGGTTATACTCCTTTCAGAGAAGGAGGCGGAAATCAGTCCAACAGTTTGAGATTAAAAACAAATGACGGACAGGAATTCGTGATGCGTGGGGTGAAAAAAAGTGCGATCCGTTTTCTCAACAATATGGCCTTCACAAGGAGTACGTTTGGAGAAGAGCTTACCAATAGCTTTCCAGAGAAATTCCTTTTGGATTTTTATACTACCAACCACCCTTTTACACCGTTTACTATAGGAAATATGTCAGAAAAACTGAATATTTTCCATAGCAATCCAAAATTATATTATATTCCCAAACAACAGGCTTTAGGGAAGTATAACCAAAACTATGGGGATGAAATGTATATGATCGAAGAACGTTTTTCTTCTGATCCAAAAACGCTGGCTTACCTTAATAACGCTAAAGATATTGTTTCTACGGATGATGTCCTGAAAAACTTAACGAAAAACTATAAATATTCTGTAGACAAAGAATCTTATATCAGAGCAAGGTTATTTGATATGCTGATTGGAGACTGGGACAGGCATTCTGATCAATGGAAATGGGCAGAATATGAAGAGGGTAATAAAATTATTTATAAACCGATTCCAAAGGATAGAGATCAGGCCTTCAGTAAGTATGATGGAGCTGCTTTTAAGCTTATTATGAATGTTCCGGCCATCCGTCATATGAAAACCTTCACAGAGGATATCAGCAGTGTGAAATGGCTGGCCATGGAGCCTTATCCAATGGATCTTGTGTTTTTAAAAGGTTCTACCCAGGAAGAATGGGAAGCTCAGGCTAAATACATTCAGGAACATTTAACAGACGCTGATATTGATGATGCATTCCATAATCTTCCCAAAGAAGTTCAGGATGAGACCATCGCTGATATCCAGAGAAAACTGAAATCAAGAAAAAACAAATTACAGCAATACGCATCCGATTATTACAATGTACTGCAGGAAAAAGTTCCTTTGGCCGGAACCGTGGAACCTGATAAATTTGTGATTACCAAAAACGGACATTCCGTGCTTGTGCAGCAATATAAATTAGGCAAAAACAAGGATAAAAACGAATTGGTTTTTGAAAAGACTTATCATGATTCAAAAACAAAAGAGCTTTGGATTTATGGGTTAGAAGATGATGATATATATGAAGTAGTGGGTACCGGACGTCCTAAAATGAATATCAGACTTATTGGCGGTTACAACCATGATGTATATAATGTGGCAGATGGAAGAAAAGTAAAGATCTACGACTTCGAATCCCAAAAGAATACCTACAACGCAGGGAATGCTACTAAAAATATTGCAGATGATTATGATTTAAACACCTACAATTACAAGCATCCGAAGTACAATGCATTCGCGGGATATCCTAATGCTGATTACAACCCTGATGACGGAGTTATCATAGGCGTTTTGGCTAATTATACTGTGAATAATTTCATTCGCGATCCTTTTACCCAAAAGCATAGTTTAAAGGCTAATTTTTATACTGCTACTGCCGGATTCAGCCTTATTTATAAAGGAATTTTCAAGAAAGCAATTTCCGGATGGGATTTTAATATTGATGCGGCTTATACTACTCCAAGATTTTCCCAGAATTTCTTTGGACTTTCCAATGACAGTCCTTATGATAAAGAAAATACGGAAAGAGAATATAACAGAGCCAGAATTTCCAAATTTAATGTTGCACCTTCCATCTCAAAGAAAGGCTGGATGAACTTTAATCATCAGATTCAGCTTACTTTTGAAGATAATAAAGTACAGAGAAAAGACGGGCGTTTTATAAATACTTCCCCGGATGTAAGACCGGAAGTATTTGACAGTCAGCAATTCTTAGGAGCTAATTATACGTTCAGCTATAAAAATGCAGACAACCCTGCTTTTCCAACCTTGGGAATGGAATTGATGCTGAATGCTGACTGGAAAGCTACTTTTTCTAATTTCAACAGAAATTTCCTGACAGTAAAAGGAAGGTTCGCTATTGACCACAGGATCGATAAGAAAGGAGTTTTTGTATTTGCCAATGCGAGCAATGCGATGTGGATCAACAATGATAATTTTGAGTTCTATCAGGCAGCAACTATTGGGGGCAACAATGGAATGAGAGCATTCAGGAATGAAAGGTTCTCAGGAAGATCTTATTTTACTAACAACTCTGAGATCCGTTGGGATTTCGGAAGAATAAGAAACAATATTGTTCCTGCCAATCTGGGAATCCTCGTTGGATATGATATTGGGCGTGTATGGAATGATGGAGAATACTCCAGAAAATGGCATCAGTCTGTAGGAGCCGGAGTTTGGCTGAGCATTGTGGAAATGATGTCTGCCAGACTGAATTATTTCTATGGTGCAGATGGCGGACGTATCTCAGCAGGAATAGGAATGAAATTCTAAATAAAAAGACTCGTTAATAAAAGACTCAGGAAACCTTGAGTCTTTTATTTTCCTGATATAATAGTTTTGTATTCAATACGTTTTTATATTTTAGCTAATCAACAATCACAAAAAGACACACAATGAAAACACTAATCACTTCAATTAATATCATTTTAGTTTTATCAAGTATTCATTGCCAGCATCAAAGCAAAAATGGAAACATCGACAAAAATTTAACCATAAACACACAACAGGCAAAAATTGAAAAAATAGAATTAACAGAACGAACCAGAGGATTCCATACAATAATCACTCTCACTCCCCAATCTAAAATCACTTCTTTTAATGGTGAGGAAAATAAATCTTCTCTATCTTCTTCTGAATGGAAAAGTATTTCACAGCAGGCCGCCGCTATTGATTTATCTAAAATATCAGCTCTTCAGGCTCCTACCACAGGTCGATATTCTGATCAGGCTATGATCGCTAATCTGATGATCACAAGTAATGGCACCACCTATACTTCTTCAGATTTTGATTCCGGCAATCCTCCAAAGGAGCTGGAAGCACTGTATCAAAAAATACAGCCGCCTAAAAAAGAATAGAAGCTTTACTAGTAAATATAAAAACCACAGAATCATCTGTGGTTTTTAGTATTTATTATTGATAATAGTTATGGCTTAAGAGAAAACTGATATACATTTCCGCCTTCATCCTTCCCTTTTTCATCTGCAATCATTAATGTTTGATCATCAGTAAAAACAATAGCCTCTTTCTGTGAGTTATGGTTTAAAGGAATCTTATTAATCTTAGCTGCACCGAAATCATCAGCATTAAATCCGGTAAGAACATGCACATTTTTGTGGGTCAGCAGCACAATCTTATCTTTGGTACTGTTGATGGTCGCTGAAGTAATAGCAGCATCATTATATCCGCCTTGAAGCTTTAATTTCCCAACCAGTTTAGCTTCAAAGTCTCCTTCTTTATTAGGAACTTTAAATACCAGAAAGGTTCCGTCAAAACCTTTGCTTCTGTTCTTGGTGAAAAGATAAAAGTTACCATCCATCTCTACAAATGCTTCACAATCGTACAGCAGATTTGATTTTTTCGGGGGAAATTCTGTCTGCCCTTCATAATGAAACTTAGTCGTTTGAACTACTTTTGTAGCGGTTTGGGTAATGTCTTTCAGGTCTGTTTTTAGAATAGCCAGATCCTGACGGTTATTATCATTATTTCCAAAATCTCCGATATAAATATTTCCCTGAGTATCTGATATTATATCTTCCCAGTCTGTATTTTCAGCATTTTCTACCGGAACTTTAGCCATCATCTGGCCATCATTATTAAGACCGTAAACGGCATTTTTATTTCCTCTGTCTTCTATTACCCAGATTATTTTCTTATCTTTTGATACGGTGATCCCTGAAACTTCTTTTAACTTTTTAGGCAACGAAAATTGTGGCTTCAGATCATCTCCCTGAGCAGGTGAATTCTGAGCTTTTGGATTACAACTCAACAAAAACATAGCGGGTAATATAAGAAAGCGTAACATATTTATTTTTTTTTTACTGAACATAAGTAGCATGAATTGTTCCAATCTTACCGTTAAGACAATTGTTTTGCTTTTTCCCAAAGAACATCCATTTCTTCCAAAGACATATCCGCAAGATTTACCTCCTGTTCTTCAGCAAGACCTTCCATTTTCTGAAATCTTGAAATAAACTTCAGATTGGTTCTTTCTAACGCAGAATCCGGGTTGATTCCTGAAATTCTCGCATAGTTGATGAGCGAGAAGAATACATCTCCCAATTCCTGCTCCTTTTTATCCAGATCAGTTTCTGCATGAAATTCCTGAATCTCCTCATCTACTTTCTTCCAGGCATCTTCTGCATCATGAAATTCAAAACCAATCCCTTTTACCTTATCCTGAATTCTATAGGCTTTTACTAAACTTGGAAGACTTTTGGGAACTCCGCCCAGAATAGATTTGTTACCTTCTTTTAATTTTAATTTTTCCCAGTTCTGTTTTACTTCTTCTTCGTCTTTTACTTCGGTATCACCGTAAATATGAGGATGACGGAAAATCAGTTTTTCATTAAGGGAATTGATCACATCAGCGATATCAAAACTCTCTTTTTCTGAACCGATTTTAGAATAAAAAACCAAATGAAGCAGCACATCTCCCAATTCTTTTTTTACCTCCTGCAAATCTTCCTGTAAAATAGCGTCAGAAAGCTCATATGTTTCTTCAAGAGTAAGATGGCGAAGAGACTGTAACGTCTGCTTCTGATCCCATGGGCATTTCTCACGCAAATCATCCATAATATCCAGTAATCTCCCGAAAGCTTCTAGTTTTTCCTGTTTTGTATTCATAAGTAATTGGAAATTCAATATTATACAAATGTAAGGGTTATTCAGACACCTTTACAAACGTTGAGAATGAAAATTACGGGATACCAACTATAGGTTTTAAAAAACCGTTAGGTTTGGGGAAATAAAAAAGCCTTGTCAGGAAAATTCCTGACAAGGCTTTGTATTTTTAATTCAGAACTGAATTATCCTTGTTTTCTGTGCGTACTTTTAGGAGCTGATTTTGCTGCTGAAGTAGCTTTTACTTTTGGAGCTGCCGCCTTTTCTGCCTTTGGAGCTGCTTTTTTAGCGTCAATATCTAAGCTTACTTCTTCTGCAGGCTCACCGTCTAAAGTTTCAGGTTCAGCCTTTACGAAGCTTTCCGGAGTGATGTATCCTGCTTTGTGAAGAATGTTATACCACTGAGCTAATTTCTTGATATCAGAAGCATACACTCTTTCAGTATCATAATTAGGAAGAGAAGCTAACATAAAGTCCTGCAGATCTGCATCTGAAGATTTATGAGAGATTGTCTCTTTATAATTGTTATTTTTAGCTACATTTTCAAAAACTTCAAACAAAGGAACTTCCTTATCAAATGTAAACATTGCAATATTATCCAGTAAGCTTACTTGGCTAGAGTTTCCAATGCTTACTTTTTTCTTGTTGGTAACATCTTCAATGATGAATCCGTTTCTTAATTGAGAAACTAATTTGTAAAGTCCTGGTTTTCCAGAAATTGAAATTATTTTTTCTAACAGCATAATTTTATTTTTTGTAAATTCTGCAATCAGCGCTAAGCTTTTTGCTTTTTATTATTTCTTTTAATCCTTGTTTAATTTATTTTGGAAATCTCATTTTGTAACCAATACTTACATCTCCCTGAGAAATCTTTGAAAGTTTTCCTTTTACCAGTTTTTTCTTAAGTGAGCTTAAGTGATCGGTAAACAGAATCCCTTCAATATGGTCGTATTCATGTTGAATTACGCGGGCTCTAATATCGGAAAAAGTTTCTGTATGTTTCACAAAATTTTCGTCATAATATTCAATAACGATTGTGCCC
Source organism: Chryseobacterium sp. MYb328 (assembly GCF_037572595.1). Classification (NCBI taxonomy): domain Bacteria; kingdom Pseudomonadati; phylum Bacteroidota; class Flavobacteriia; order Flavobacteriales; family Weeksellaceae; genus Chryseobacterium; species Chryseobacterium sp. MYb328. The sequence continues at coordinate 360,415 of NZ_JBBGZQ010000001.1, forward strand.
TTTCTTTTCACGTCTTCTCTTACATCCGGAATAGACAGACAACCCTCATTGAACTTCCATTCTTCACCAGATTCTTCAAGAATTCTGGCATTGATGAACACTTTTCTAAATTCTGCCAACTCATCCTTAATATCTTCATAATCCTCATCTTCCGCAAGAGGAGTAACATCTATTACAAACATACGGATATCCAGCCCGATCTGAGGCGCTGCAAGACCAATTCCGTTTGCACTGTACATCGTTTCGAACATGTTATCTATCAGTTCCTGTAATCCGGGGTAATCTTTTTCTATATCTTTTCCCACTTTTCTCAAAACAGGATCCCCAAAAGCTCTTATCGGTAGTATCATCTTAATCTTTGTTCTAAAAAATTCTGCAATATAATAGTTGCACTTACTTTATCTATTAATCCTTTTTCCTGTCTTTTCTTCTTACTTTTTCCGCTTTGGGAAATAAAGAATGAAGCCATTTTGGAAGTAAACCTTTCATCAAAACGATGGACTGCAATATCCGAAAATTCTTTTTTAAACTCTTCAATGAATTTTAAAATATCGGTTTCCACCTCTGAAATATTGCCTTTCAAATCTATGGGAAGTCCAATCACTACTTCATCTACCTTATTTTCACTGAAATATTTTTTCAAAAATTCCATTAAATTACGGTTCTCTACAGTCTCCAAGCCACTGGCTATAATCTGCATATCATCCGTTGCAGCAATACCACAACGAGCTTTTCCATAGTCTATTGCAAGGATTTGTCCCATAAGTCTGCAAATTTAGTAAAATTTACTGATTTTATTCATCACGCAGTTTTTTTATGTAAATCATGTTTTATTCCATATTTTTTTTTATAATTTTAATCTTCCAAAAAACAGATATATGAAGAGACTCATCCTCGTAAGACATGCAAAAAGCGACTGGCCGGAAGAAACGGATGATTTTGACAGACCTTTGGCAGACAAAGGGCTGGAAGATGCTATGAACATGTCCAGATTCCTTAAAAACAATAATATTTCTATTGATTATTTTGTATCCAGTCCGGCAGTCCGTGCTCTGAATACGTGTAAAATTTTTAATCAGGCATATCAGCTGAACTGTTCTACTAATGAAAAATTATACAATCCTTCGGAAAGAAATTTTGAATCTGTAATCTATGATCTGGATGACAATCTGAGTTCGGTTGCCCTTTTCTCCCATAATAATGGAATTTCCAATTTTGCCAATTCCATTTCTGAAGATATTTTTCATTTTCCAACCTGTGGAGTTGCCGGTTTTGAAGTAGATTGCGAATCCTGGTCAGAATTTGATGGTGCCAGAAAGAAACTTTTGTTCTTTTATGAGCCAGGGAAAATATAACTTTACCTCTAAAGTATTTTATGCAATAATTTTTATTTTCTTTTTTTCATGTCAGAAAAAGAAAATACCCTATTTTGAAACAATTGCTTTCAATGATGTAAAATTGTCTGCCACTCCCAAACCTGGAAGCTGGAGGTATAATCATGATGAACAGTTTCAGCAATTTGAAGATTTTCAAAAATCAAAAAAAATAAAGCCGGAACCTGGGAAAAACACCATTTACCTGCAACCTATCGGTGATTTTAATGAGCTACAAAAAAAAGAAATTGAACTTACTAAAGAGTATTTAAAAATATATTTTCAGCTGGAAACGAAAATATTGCCAGCATTACCCAACAGTATTTTTCCTAAAACTGTAAAAAGAATTTTCAAAGATGGGCAGGAACAGATATTCGCAGGTTATGTATTAGATAGTTTTTTAATCAAAAGAAAACCAAAAGATGCTGTAGTATTGATGGGAATCACCGAAAGAGATCTTTTCCCAAGACCTGAATGGAACTATGTTTTTGGAATGGCATCTTATGAAAACGGCGTGGGCGTCACTTCCATCTACAGATTTGCAAACGGCCATCTTACAGATTCTAATTTTAACGAAAGTCTTACAAGATTACTAAAGATCAGTTCTCACGAAATCGGGCATATGTTTGGAATCAGCCATTGCCTGAATGCCAATTGTGTGATGAACGGAACCAATACTCTTTCTGAAACAGATTTTCATTATGCAAGAGCCTGCTCACTCTGCCAGAGAAAACTCAATTCCAGCATTGCTTATGATAACAAAAAACGATTACTTGAATTAAAGAGTTTTTTTGAAAAACAACATCTCAATTCGGAGCTTGCGCGCACTGAACAGGACTTAAACCTTCTCCAATAATCTTTTTTTAGTATACCTCCTATTCCCTTCCTCTGTAGGGTTGACTTTTGCGGCATAGATAAATTTCGGCTAAAGCCCTTATCCTTGTATACAAAAAAGACGGGCTAAAGCCCGTCCCTATTGAATATCTTTTGCCACTCTATTTTACTTGTAGCTATTTATTTCTTTTCAGATCCAGATCGTCAAAATCAAAACTGAAATCTGTAACATCAGAAATCGCTTTTAATTTTGCAGTCTGCGCTTTTCCACTTTCATCATAATCGAATATAATATAGGCATCAGCATCATAGCTTCTGTCATCCCATTTAATGATGAATGAATTATTGGAATAAGGAAGCAGTTCTCCTTTCAATCTTGGTGAGTTTTTACATGAAATTCTGTAAACACTTCCCTGCTGGGCAATATCTACATCACCGAACCAAACATCACTATAAGTTCCAGTAAACTGTTCTGCTTTTGGCTGAAGTGCTTTCTCTTTCTTAAAAGTTTCTGATTTTGCGAACGCTTCTTTCTTTTGTTTATTAAATTCTGCATCCATTTTTGATACTCTGTCTCCATATGTTTTCAACCAGTTTCTGTCTGCCACTCCAAGGTAAGAATCTTTCACCGTATTGGTAATGGTATTGAATGCTGCTCCGGACTGCTGATTCGTCAATACCACTATTCCTAATTTAAGATCAGGAATTAAAGTAAACTGTGTTACGGTTCCAATCAGTCCTCCTGTATGCTGTACTTGTTTGTGACCTTTTACATCACTTAGGAACCAACCTAAACCATATCCGTAGAAACTTGTGTCATATGGATTTTTAGCAGCGACTCTATCTGGAATCTGTAAGCTCCAAAGTTGTTGAATATTTTTATCAGACACTAATTTCTTCCCGTCTTTGGTAGTGAAATTATTCAGCAAGCATTCCGCCCAGGTAGTCATATCTTTTATATTACTCAGGATTCCTCCGGCAGCATTTCCTGTTTCATTCCAATCGTGAGGAACCGCAATCGCTTTTCCGTCTACCGGAGCGTGAGCGTCAATTTTATTGGCAACAGCCTTCGCTCTGTTGTAGCTTCCAAAGCTGGAAGTCATTCCTACAGGTTTCATAATTCTCTGTTCGATAAACTCAGCCCAGCTTAATCCTGAGATTCTGTGGATAACTTCACCGGCAACAATGAACATAATGTTATTGTAATCTAACGTTGTTCTGAAAGGGTTTTCAGGCTTCAGATATCTTACATTGTGAACGATGTCATTAACGCTTAAATTCCCTCCTTCCGGAAAAAACATCAGGTCTCCCTGTCCTAACCCTAATCCAGCTCTGTGAGTAATCAGATCTTTGATGGTTACATTTTGAGAAACGTATGGATCATACATCTGAAATTCAGGAATATATTTTGAAACTTTATCGTCCCAGTTCAGTTTTCCTTCATCCGCAAGAATCGCCAGTGCCACACACGTGAAACCTTTGGAGTTGGAAGCAATTCCTACTAAGGTATTATCATCCATTGGCTGTTTTGAGGTAAGGGAGCGTACACCAAATCCTTTGGAATAGGTAACTTTTCCGTCTTTTATGATACCTACTGACATTCCCGGAACATCAAAGGTTTTCAGAGTATTTTGGATCAGATCATCCAGTTTTTTTTCTTCAACCTGTGCATTTGCTAATCCTACGGTTAAAAGAAAAATGAAAAAAGAAAATTTCTGCTTCATTATTTTTTTAATTTTCCCAAATTTAGTAAATAACCTGAGTCCGGGATAAGAAAATTATGATTTATATGGAGAGAAGCCAGAAGATGGATGCAGGAAGTACTCTTAGACTATAAACAAAAGGGAGTTTTTATAAACCTAATCTGTAGCTCAAGCTGAACTTTAATAATCATGATTACGATAACTTCCAGCCTATTTACCTATCTCCCACAAAAAAGCCGGAAGCGCAATCTTCCGGCCGTCGTTAAATCAAATGATCCTAATGTACTAACAAAAAAGAAATTATTTTTTGGAAATGACATTCACTCCCATTAATCTTCCGCTTCCTTTAAGTTTAAATTCAACTTTTGTATTTTTAGATACAGGGTCATAAGAACTTAAACCTGAGAAATTATCTGCCTTATTATTAGACATGAAATAGATTCTGTTTTTATACAAGAACGGGTTTTGATAGTTGTAGAAGTTATCCGCAGGAATATCAAGTTTTACCGCCTTCTTTGTCTGAACATCAATTTCGTTCCAGAACCAGATATCGTTTCTATAGCTTACTCCATGTCCTCCTGCATAATACGATGCACCTGTGGAAGGAATGGTAGTATAAATTTTATTATTATGAGCGAAGATTCTGTTAAACTCTGCTGGTTGCACAAAATTCTTCATATCAATTTCAAAACCGGCATCAAAGGTAGTCTGCCCATTCTTTATTCTAAGAATCTTTGATGAATAGGCTGCTTCCTGAGCTTTCATATCTGATGTAGCTACCATATAGATATCTTTGGTTACCTCATCAATACTCCATAAAACATGGTCAGTGAAAAGCCCAAGGTTTGTAGCATTAGGATATTTGGTAACATTTTCCACTTTTTTGGTAGTCAGGTTATATACTGCAACTGCTACTTCTTTTACTACAGGTTTTATCTGCCAGTTCGTTCCTTTTTTACCGATTTGTAAATCAAGATACAGTTTATCGTCTCTCTTGATTAAAATTAGCTGTCCTGCAGCCTGATAAGATGTTTCTCCCGGTTCAAGTACAGCAGGGTCAATCGTTTGAGCCAATGAAGAAAGATCTATTTCTCCTGTACGCTGCATGGTTCCCGGATTAAAGGTCTGGATCTTAAGCATCCCTCTTGAGCCGTCCCAATAGTAACCTTCTGTATCACTGATCACGAGATAATTAGGTTCAAAGCCATTATTCTGAGTAGCAATAAAGCCTTTTGATGTAATATTTCCGGCATTATCAGAGGTAAGTTTAGAGAAACCTTCTTCTGAAGAGGCTGCACCACCAAGTCTGTAAATATTCTCTCCGAATGCTTTTCCTCCGGCTGAATATGCAATCTGGTAGAATGGTTTTTTGTCAGCTAATGAAAGTTCTCCCTGAGGCAACTCTGAGAATGAGTAAATATTCCCACCCCATCCTGCTGTACTGTTATAAATAACCCAGCTGTCTTTAGCTGTTGCCGTTGGTGGTTTCTGTTCTTCAATAGTGTCATCGTTGCTACTGCAATGAGTAAACAACAATAAACTTAACGCTGATAAAATTATCGAAAACGGTTTTGATTTTCTCATGATCATAATATTAAAAAATTGTATAAGTTAGTTTCAGATGATAAGATCTTGTAGGTTTCTGTGCATTATAATTATCGTAAAGTCTTTCATTCAGAAGATTATTAACACTAAAATTAATAGCCAGTTTAGGATCTGCCAGGAAATAGGTAACTCCTACTCCTGCATCTACCATTCCTGTTCTGCCATCATTAGGAACCAAAAGGTTACTGGAAGCTATAGTTTCTTTAGAAAATAATCCTGGTTCAAGATTTTTTGGTACCGGATACAGCATGAAACGATGAACGTAATTAATGTTATAATACAGTTCCACTTTATCTTTCATTTTTAAGATATCTGAAAAATTCACTCTCAGATAGTGATTTCCGAACAAGTAAGGAATATTCGGTTGTCTGGCATCCTCCCAAATACTTTCAGTACCGGAAAGGTTTTTAAGCCTTATATCCTGATAGGTAATATTGAATCCTGTCTGAATATTTTTGATTGGCTGATAATTGATCTCATACTCCAGTCCAAGGATTCTGTTGTCATAATAATTCTGATACCTTCCATAAGGATTATCAGGTATCATGAATATGGTGTTTTTGACGTTTCTGTAGAAGAGATTTAAACTGGTATTCAGCTTATAATTCGATGAAGTATAATCCAGAACAACGTTTACATTATCGCTTTTTTCCGGCTCCAGATCAAGATTTTCTTTGATTAAAATTCCATCTCCGAAAATTTCTGTTTCATCAGGAAGACGAACTGCTTTTTCATAGGATAATTTCAGGATAAAGTTTTTAGGTTTATAACTGATTCCTGCCATATAACCGGATGCATTTTTATGTCTGTCTGAATCCCATGTGAAATTATATTTATCCGTAGTATATCCTTTAGAACTGAAAAAATAATTCTTCACCCCAAGTACTGTTTCCACTTTGCGGTCGAGCCAATGAGATACCAATCCCAAAGCAGCAATATTTTTATTGTAGATCGCTGGTGTTTTAAGAACATCATCTCCGTATACATTGACAGCTCCATAAGGATCACTTCCTTTTCTTCTCTGGTAGAAATAGACATTTCCAAATTCCAGGCTGTGATTATTATTAATCCGGAAAGCGGCATTGAGCCTTGTATGAAACATATTGTAATTCATCTTCAGATCATTTCCTTTATTGATCTCACCAACGCTGTTTTCATTACTGAAAGTATATTCTCCCAGCCAGTTGTATCTTCGCCTGCTGATATCCACAAAGGAATTGTTGTATCTGGCAAAGGCAGTCATCAGGTCCAGTTTAAGACGGTTGTCAAAGAACATTTTTTTATACTGAAGGTAACCCGTCACATTATTTTCTTTGGCGAAAGCTTCCCCGTAAGGTTTTCTCATTTCAAGATCATTTTGAATCTCTTTATAGAAATGAGAATAGATAAACCCGACTCTAAAATCATTGGCCCAGCTTTTATTTCTTACACCGGTGTATACTTCCATATAAGAAGCTTCAGTATCATCATGAAACCTTTTAGCTTCCACTTTTTTAAGATTAGCTGTTTCAGGATCTATAACTTCGCCGAGAATTTTATAATTGTTCTTTGAAAACACATAGCTTGCCTGTGTTCCTATATAGAATAAACTGTCTTTTTTCCCTATAAATACTGCATTAAGATGAGATTTATAGGTACTGAATGATGCTATTTCATTTGAAATTTCCAGATTGTCCTTTTGTATAGGTTTGGAGATAAAATTAATCCCACCTCCCAATGCATCCGATGCTAATGATATAGGCATCACCCCCTTGTAAATATCCACCCGGTCCAGCATATTTGGAGATAAAACATTAGGATTAAAACTGTGACCGTAAAATTCAATCGGCACTCCATCCCTGAAGATTCTGACTGCTTTTCCCTGAAGCCCGCCAAGATTCACTTGAAATCCGGAACCGACCCCGCCTTCTGTACGAAGCTTAACTCCGGTTGCCATATTCAGAATCTCTCCAATATTGTTGGCCTGGCTTTTTACAGCCTGCATGTCAACAATTTTGACACTCAATGGAGTTTCTTTCAGCTTCTCCAGTTTCTTTTTACCTCTGATATAGACCTCATCAATCCGGTTTGCATCTGAAATCTCTATTTCATAATTCTGGCGTGACCGGCAGTTGATATTTAATGTATCATTATAAACAGTCTTATTATGATAAAATACAGATACCTTCACAGGACCATCCGATACCTCAGCAAAATCAACAGTTCCCTGTTTTGAAACCTTTTTCTTTTCACCGTTAATGACTACATATACCTCATCAGGATTATAGTTTTTGATGTTTTTAACAGCTATGGTGATCGGGCAGGCAGCCAATGCTAAGGAAGAAAGTAAGGAAATCAGAAAAAATATACGCTTCATCTATCAGTTTATATGGTTTCTAATGCTCCGAAATGCTGGAAAGCAATATTCTTCTCTAATGGATAATATTCGTGACCTAATACTTTGTTGATAATGGTGGCATTACGGTAAGGCCCCATGCCAAGATCTGATGTAATAATTCCCTGAGAGTCTACACAACCGTTCTGCATAAATATTTCATTATCATTTACATCAACTGTATAGTCTTCTGAGGATAATAATGTGCCATCGTTCTGACTTTTGTTCAGACGACCTTCAATAGGCTGTAAAAAATGGGGAACTTCATATCTGTAACCTGTAGCCAGAATAAGGTAATCAGTATCTACAGAAAAGTTTTTTTCTTCCTCCAGATGCTTCATATTCAGTGTATAGCTTTTATCATACGACATCTCTTCGAGCAAACTGTTGGTCAGTATTTTTACAGGAAGTGGCTGTTCTTCTTTCATCTGCTGATGATAAAGCTCATCATAAATTGTGCTTATCAGCTCATCATTAATCCCTTTATAAAGAATATCCTGTTTATTGATTACTTCTCTTCTTTTATTTAAAGGAAGCCTGTTGAAGTAGGAAATATAATCCATGGAAGTAAATTCATAAGTGAATTTTGAATTTTCCATTGGAAAGAATCTGTCTGCTGCGGTTACCCAATTCAGCTTTAAGTCTAATTCCGGTCTGGCTGAAAGAAGATCAAAGAATACTTCTCCCCCACTTTGTCCTGATCCCAATACCGTAATGGTACTTCCTTTCTTTATATATTGTTTTCTGTGTAAGTATTCGGAAGAGTGGAAAATATGTTCTTTAGAAAAATCTTCTGTTATTTTAGGAACATTAGGAATAGAGCCTACTCCTAATACTATTTTATCCGTGAGATACACTTTCTTTTCACAATTGATAAGATCAATTACTGAAACTTCATAGCATTCATGAGTGTCATTATAATCTATTTCTGTAACGGTATGGCTGAAATTAAGACTTTCAATTTGTGAAGCCACCCATTTACAGTAAAGGTTATATTCCATTCTGGTTACATAAAAACTCTCCTTAAAACAGAAACGGAAAATTTTTCCTTGCTCTCTTAAATAATTGATATATGTAAAAGGACTTTTAGGATTTACAATTGTTACCAGATCCGCCAGGAAAGGAACCTGAAGCGTTGTTCTCTCGATCATCAGACCACTGTGCCATTCAAATCTGGGAGCTTTGTCAAAAAATATGGTTTTCAGATCATGTTCTTCAAGCAGAGCAGCAAGGCTTAGATTGAAAGGGCCTATTCCTATACCAATGATATCATATTTCATAAATTATCTTTTTCAGTATTCAAGTATTATGTTGTAATATTTATTTTCAGGACAGAGTTCTTAAAAATATCTTCTGTTGTTTCATAGAATTTTTCACGGTCCAGGAAAGTCAGATTGGATGTTTTGTAAGGAAGAGCCAGCGATCTGTTAAATTCGCATCCTACTTTGGTTATAAGATTATGAGTTCCTTTATGAGATGCAGACGCCTCACCTATCATTCTTGTCAGCTGTGGGAAAGAGAAGAAATATTCCATGCACATAGCTAATGCATACGTTGAAAAATGTGGAATTTTTTCTTTTGCCGGAGCGATGAGCATATGGAATCCATAATCTCCCGGATTGAAACGGTAGTACTTTCCTACCTCATCTTTTACTGCCCAATACAGTTCCAGGGTAAAAATAGGAGTCCCATTCAGAAGGCCAATGTAAGGATGAGAATAATCAACACCCATATGTTTGATGTAAGCTTCCTCAAATTCCCACTTATCCACATCCATCTCCCAGTATTTTTTAGCATAATCCATATTAGACCATTCATGAAGAAACTCCATATCGGTTTCCGGATTAAAAGCACGAAGGGTAATTTCTAATGTCCCGTTATTGAAGTATCTTTTATGCAGTATTTCCCCATAATCAGGCTTTATAAGCTTTTTGGAATAACTTTTAGGATTGATAAGAAAATTATGTTGTCTGATGTATTCTTTCCAGATATCTTTATTTACGCTGTAAGCCTGTTTAAGAAAAAGTCTGGCTTCAATCATTTCGTAAATAAAGTCCATAGCCTCACCATATATTTCCTTCAGAGAATCAATTTCAGCATCTATAATCTGATAAAGGACTTCCTCTTCAATGGATCCTAAATAAGCAAGATGTCTGAGAACCGGATATAGGTTATAGTATACTACATGAGTTCTGATAAAGTTTTCTGCCTTTTGATTTCTGATGGCAGTTCCGCCTGGAATATACTCATCAAAACTAACTTTTACCTTATCTGTATTCTGCTGAATAAACGTATGCTCGATATTGCTGTTATAGATGACCCCTTCTTCAATATACTTCCCTACCGCCATCTTTAATAATGAATGGGTATATTCTGAAAACCAACGGATAATAGCTGCCTTTTTATCGTAAGCTGTCTCCAAAGGAATATTCTTCGAAATAAATTCCATTAGATTATTATTGTACCCAAAAAATGTAAAGACCGTCCCTGCTTTAACAGAATCTTTATTCTCTACAGTTGTATGCCCCTGGTCAAAATGCTCGTTAAATTCTTCAGAAAAGTATTTGATATAAGCATCCTCAGGATTTTCTACGGTAGTATTTCCTTCATAAACTGTAAATATCAGAAACTGGTAAGCTTCTTCAGCGCTGATCTTTGTGATTTCGCCCATTTTCTTTTCTCTATATCCTACTTCATCCCCTAAAAGATGAATTCCGGTAGTAGAAAAATGCTTTACAGGAACTATCAGATAAGAATCTTTACCTGTAATATTAATTCGGATGAATTTACTTTCAGAACAACTGTTCATGAACGTTGACAACTCTTCATCAAACTTTGGTATAAGGTCAAAATAATACCAGTTTTTGCTTTCCAATAAGTATAAACCGACACTCATCATTATCTTTGTTTAGATTAAATAAAAATTAAGACAAATATATACATATTTTTCACCCAGCAAAAGAATTATTTAAAATACCGAAAATGAACAATTCAAAACATTGATTATCAATAACATGAAATAAATAACTCAAATTAATTAATACACCAAAAAGTGAATACATTCATTTTATCGATCCCTTTTTTTAATAACAAAGAGTAATTTTGATATGCTTAAAAAAATAAATTTAAGAATTAAACAAAAAAACAATAGAAAAACAGAAAATGTCTCAATATGAGACTTTGTGGAAAATTTAAGTGTCTGTAACAAGGTTATATTCAATAGAAAACTTTCAGTCTTCTATTGAAAAGCGTAATTTTGCCAATAGTAAAGTGTAATTATTTTAAAGTATGAAAAAGTCAATCTCCATTCTTCTCTTGTTATTTTTTGCAGTTGGTTTTATGAAAAGTCAGGATAAAACATCTGACCCTTTTCTTTTGCAGACCTGGAAGCTGAATACACTGGACAACTATATTTACACTTACGAAAAACAGTCTATTTTTAATGCTAAAATTCCTGGTTTAAAATTTAGTAAAAACGGGAAAATCATCGGAAACCTAAGTAAATCAGCCAATGGATATGATACTAAGCAAGACTTTCCGGGCAAAGCTTCGAAACTGGAACGTTATACGGGAAACTGGAAAAAAGTCTCAGATACTACCATTGCCATTATGTTTTCTTCGAATAACAGTATGAATGGAACTTTTGTGATCTCAAGACTTACCGAAACCGGATTGAAACTAAGAAAACTCTTCAGTGCAGACATTGAAAAGAAACTTGATTCTATACGAAGAACCAAAAATATTTCTTACTAATACTTAATTGGCTTTGTTACATCGTAAAATTCAATCAGAATCGTTTTATCAAAGCTTCTTTATATTTGCAATTTAAAATAGTAAAAATGACAATAAACAGATTATTCGCCTTCTTCTTATTGCTGATGGGCTGTAATTTATATTTTTCTCAGGAAGTCTCAATCAAAGATGATAAAGTACTTTTGGATGGGAAACAGATTCTAAAAGCAGAAAAGATCAATATTACACAATACTCATTCTTTTCTATGAAAGATGACGAAGAGGTATTGATGTACAAATACATGGATAATGAAACACCAAAATACGTAAGTGACGATTACTTTATCCTGAACTTTTTAACAGAAAAAACCAAGGTAGAATCTACTGATTTAGCAAAAATTGCCAATTTTATGAACTCCAAAAAAGGAATGGAAAAACTTATAAAATGGCTGCTCAAAGAAAGAGTGATCAATCAGAATGGGGAATTGAACCCTGACCGTGTTGCAGTATTTAAAGAAAAATACGACGAAAATATTACTCAAAGAACCCTTAGATAATGACAAAAATCCTTCTCCTCTCTGATTCTCATTCTTATATAGACGACCGGATCCTGGAATATGCATCTCAGGCTGATGAGGTATGGCACTGCGGAGATTTTGGAAGTATGGATGTTATTGAACAGCTGGAAAAAATAAAACCTTTAAAAGGAGTCTATGGAAATATTGATAACGCCAAAATACAGTCTGAGTTTCCGGAAGTCAACCGTTTTTTCTGTGAAAAACTGGAAGTTTTAATGATTCACATTGGTGGGTATCCCGGAAAATATACTCCATTAACGAAAAAGGAAATGGCTGAAAAAACTCCCAGACTATTTATATCCGGACATTCCCACATTTTAAAAGCGATGTACGATCAAAAGAATAATCTTTTGCATCTGAATCCCGGGGCCTGCGGAAAACAGGGCTGGCACAAAGTGAGAACTATGATGCGGTTTGTGGTGGATGGTGAGGAAATAAAGGATTTAGAGGTTATTGAATTAGGGCCCAGAGTATAAAAAACTGGAGTAAACCTAACAGGTTTTTGAAACCTGTTAGATTTAGAGCCTGAAAACGAAGCATCATTAACAAAATGAAAATAGGAGATACAGTTTCTGTAGTGGATGAAGATTTAAGCGGAGTGGTAACTTCCGTGAAGGGAAATATTGTGGTTTTTAAAGATCAATACGGCTTTACCCATCAATATCCTAATGAAAAACTGGTTCCCAAGAATGCTGATCTTTATGAAAACATCCGCATAGTAAGGAAAGCTGAACCTAAAAAAACTATTTCTAAAAAACATCAGAGAAATCATTTGGTTATAGACCTGCATTTTCATAATTTGGTAAAGAATCCTGATGATTATGATAGCTTTGAAAGATTGTTTATTCAAAAGGAAAAACTGATTGAAGTGATAGAGTTTTGCAGAAAAAACAACCTGAAACGCCTGGAGATCGTCCACGGAATCGGAGATGGCATTTTACAGAGAATGGTTCGGGATGTTTTGGAAAGCCTGGTTAATGTTGATTTTTATAATAAGGAAATACTTCACCATCAATCGGGTGCGGTAATGGTAGAATTTCACTAAATTTGCAGGAATTGAAATATGAACGTACTTAATTTACTTTTTACCAAAGACGGATTGATCTATCAGATTGTTAAAAACAAAAGCATTCTGGAAGAAAAATCTTATTTCGTTACAGAAGAAACGCCGGCGAACCTTATTGAGGATAAACTGGATGAAGTTCTTATCCAACAGCGTTATGAAGAAATCCAGGTGATTTCTGCACTGAATCATTTTACACTGATGCCAGAAGGTTTTTCGGATCATGATGCAGGGTTTGATCTCATCTCATTCAATGCACCTGCTGACAGAGAGAAAGAAGAGCTGATGCTTTCTATCAACAAAAAATTCAATATTCAGTTTTACTATACTTTTCCAAAAAATTACTACAAGAAAATAAAGGAACTGGCTATACCAGTACATTTTAATTTTTCCGGGGAAAAGTTTTTAAGTTCTATCAACAATAAAAATAATAAAGAGATTCATATCAATCTTTACCATAATCAGTGTGAGTTTTTTGCCATTGATAATAAGAAGATCATCCTGTATAACAATCTGGATGTAAATTCTGAGGTTGATTTCCTTTATTTCATCATGTTTACGTTAAGCAAAATAGGTTTCGGAATCAATGAAACCAGTTTTTACGCTTATGGTGAAACTACGGAAAATGAAACATTTATATCCGAGCTTCAGAAGTTTGTAAGAAACCTGAAAATCGTTTATGACAATATTCCTAATAAGAATTTTATACTCAATTAGGTTATAATTTGCAGGAAATAGGGATAAAGCCCAAGCATAATCACCTGCCACCTATAATCTATTACCTAAACCCTAATACAACATGTTCAGAATAATATCAGGCAAGTGGAAAGCCAAAAAAATTGCCGCTCCCAAGAACTTTGACGTAAGACCAACCACGGATTTTGCGAAAGAAGCCTTATTCAGTATTTTGGAAAACAAATACGATATGCAGTCGATTTCCGTACTGGATCTTTTTGCAGGAATCGGTTCTATTTCCTTCGAACTTGCTTCCAGAGGATGCCAGGATGTCACCTCAGTTGAGATGAATCCAAAACATACAGCATTTATAAACACTACCGCTTCAGAGCTTGATATGTCTCTTCAGATCAATGTACAGAGGGGTGATGTATTTGACTGGCTGAAAAAGTTCAGAAATAAGAAATCCTTTGAAATTGTTTTTTCTGATGCTCCATTTGAAATGGAAGAGAAAAAATACTACGAATTAATTTCTTTAGTTCTGAACAATAAGTTCCTGAAAGAAAACGGAGTTCTGATTGTAGAACATCAAAGTCGTATGAAACTGGAGCATCCTAATTTAGTAGATACCAGAAAATACGGAAACGTAAGTTTTAGTTTTTTTGACCCAAATAAAGAAGATGATCAGGAACTTTAGTTCTTGATTATTTTTTTTGAATTATCCGGAGCTGCTATTCCCCATTGGGTAATCGCTTCCAGGACAGGCAGCAGCGTTCTTCCAAAATCAGTTAAAGTATACTCTACCATCAAAGGAGGTTTTTCTGTATATACTTTTCTGTCGATGATGTTATCTTCCTCCAGTTGTTTAAGCTGAAGACTCAATGTTCTTTCTGTAATTGTCGGAATATCTTTTCGCAGTTCGTTATATCTTTTCGCACCATTAATAAGATGATGTAAAATTACAGCCTTCCATTTTCCCCCTATAAACCGCATGGTTACACTTGTACAGCAAGGGTAGGATTTATTATCTATTATATACATTTTTATACTATCATTTTTAACCGTTATTGCAAAGTTAAGAAACTTAAATTAATTTTGTAACTATAAAAATGATAGTATAAAATTATGAACTTTTTAGACAAAATGAAAACAAGATATACTGTAAAAAAGTATAACCCAACCGGCAATATCAGTGAAGAGCAAATTTCTCAATTGAAAGAAATTCTAAACTTAAGCCCTTCTTCCATCAACAGTCAGCCATGGAATTTTATCTTTATTAACCGTAGTGAGTTGAAATCAAAACTGGCAGAAGTTTCTTATATCAACAAAGAAAAAGTAATTGACTGCAGTCACCTGATTATTTTTCAGGTTCTTAAAAATCCTGAAGATTTTGAAAAACAGATTGAGGAAAACTTACCTGAAGGTGCTGTAAATTATTACAGAAACAGAGTAAAGCCTAAAGGGGAAACATTTGTAAAATCATGGCTGGGACACCAAGTCTATCTGTCATTGGGCATACTACTTTCAGCCTGTGCAGCTATGGGAATTGATTCCACTCCAATGGAAGGGATAGAGCCTGAACTGTATGATGAGATCCTGAAGAATGATCAATATGAAACGCTTTTCGCTGTTGCTATTGGAGAAAAAATGGACACGGATGCCAATCAACCGAAATTTAATCCAAAATCAAGATTGAAAGCTGAAAAAGTAATTATCGAAGCATAAAAATTCAGCCAAATCCACATATTAGGATTCCGGAATATCATATGCTTCAATGCATATGGTATTCCAAATTTTCTTTTGTTATAATATGTATTGGTGACATATAAACTGTATTCAAATCCTCACCATGAACAAGATGTTCAAACATAAGCCTAACACTTTTATACCCTTGTTGAAAAGGTTCCTGACCAATCAGAAAAGTAATAATATCTTTATTTAGAAATTTTTTATTTTCGTTGGTTACATCATATCCTACCATCAGGTCCAATTTTATATTATTTGCCTCAAGATACTGCGCTGCCTTATCAATGATATTAGATGGAAAAAACATTCCGCCAATATCATTATAGACTTCCAAACTCTTGCCCAGTGATTCATGAAACTGCGGTATACTTTTATTGGGTATTCTGACTTTTTCAACTTTAACGTGAGAAGGATTTTCTGAAAAAAAATTCATAAAACCTTGCACACGCTGATCCAACCCATAGTAATTATTAAAGTCTTCTAAAACTTCTATGATTAAAACACGCGGTTTTTCAATATTCTGAGCAATATGAAAAAGCTGTGCTGCAACTCTTCCACTTCCAAATGAGTCTTGTCCCACAAAAGAGATATTATTAAATCCTTTCAGAGGAACATTTAGAAACAAATAAGGAATATTAAGTTTATTCAATATATCACTCCTTTCTTGTGTCTCTTTTACAAAATGAGGTGCGATAATAATTCCATCAAGGCTTTTATTCTTGAGGATCTTGTCCAATTCTTTACTATAAGAATCTACATTAAATTCATCAAAATATGAAATAGAGACCTTCATTCCGTAACTGGAAACTTCTTCAATAGCTTTAAGAACTCCTTTTTTAGGATATTCCCAAAATGGGCTGGCAGCATTAAATAATGGCATCAAAACCGCTACATGATATATTTTATTAAGTGCCAAATTACGTGCAATAACATTAGGTTTAAATCCTCCAACCTGTTCTATTATTTCTATCACTCTTTTTTGGGTACTTTCTGCTACCCCTCCTCTATTATGCAGTATACGATCTACCGTCCCAGGGGAAACATCAGCCAATCGGGCAATCTCCTTAATTGTCAAAATATATGATTTAATATAAGTAACAAATATAGCAACATTTTTCATTTTTTCCTCTTCTCAAAGCACCTTAAAAACAATAAAAAAGCAAAAATTAAAATGAACTTTTAATAAATATTTGGCTATTTACAAATAAATATATAAATTCGTGTTCGAACACATTAATAAATTATTAAACAAAATTGCTAAATAATTAACTATAATATAATTAGAAACACAACTTAATTAACAATGATGAAAATTAATTCAGCAACCCTCTTAAAAGAAGCTTACGGGAAGTTTTGTATTCCGGCAATCAACGTTTCTATGCCCGAGCAGGTATATGCTTTGTTCAGCACAGCACAGAGAATGAATGCACCTTTTATTATTCAGACAACTCCTGCAGCCAGAGAATACATGCATCCCGTAATACTTCTTAATTATGTAAAAGCTGCTGCCAAACTATATCCGAATGTTCTTTTTGCTCTACACCTGGATCATGGCAATGAGTCTCATATTCATGACGCAATAGCATCAGGAGAGTATACTTCTGTAATGATTGATGCTTCTCATGATCCTTTGGAAAAAAATATTGAGCGAACAAAATTAATTACAACTCAGGCTCATCTTAAAAATATTTCTGTGGAAGCAGAACTTGGAGTGTTAAGCGGTGTAGAAGATCATTTGAATATAGATGAAGAGAATGCGCTTTACACCAACCCTGCTGATGTAGAATATTTTGTAAAAGAAGCAGGATGTGACAGCCTTGCTGTTGCCGTAGGTACAAGTCATGGAGCTTATAAATTTTCCGGAGGTAAAGGTCTTCGTTTCGATCTGCTAAAAGAAATTCAGCAAAGAGTACCTGGATTTCCAATTGTTTTACACGGCGCATCTTCTATAGATAATGAAGAAGTAAAACGAATTAATGCTACAGGAGGAAAAATAAAAGAAGATGCAAAAGGAATAACTGAAGAAGAAATAAGAAGAGCTATTCCTTATGGTATATGCAAACTCAATATCGCTACGGATCTCAGAATATTATGGATAAGAGTATTCAGAGAATATTTTCAGAACTACCCTGATCA
The DNA here is from genome assembly GCF_037572595.1 of Chryseobacterium sp. MYb328. Lineage (NCBI taxonomy): Bacteria > Pseudomonadati > Bacteroidota > Flavobacteriia > Flavobacteriales > Weeksellaceae > Chryseobacterium > Chryseobacterium sp. MYb328. Next base: position 378,234 of record NZ_JBBGZQ010000001.1, read on the forward strand.
ATTGGATCCGTTAAAACCAGGCATTCAATATGCCGAAGAATTAAAAAAACTATTCGAAAAAAAATTTGAAATATTAGGCAACAACAATAAAACACAACTATATATAAAAAACTTATGATACAATTAGGAATTGCTCCAATTGGCTGGACTAATGACGACATGCCAGAACTAGGAAAAGACATTACTTTTGAGCAGTGTGTTAGCGAAATGGCACTGGCAGGCTATAAAGGCTGTGAGGTAGGAAATAAATATCCCAAAGATCCCTCCGTCTTAAAAAGGCATCTCGATATCAGAGGACTTACAATCTGTAACCAATGGTTTAGTTATGAATTCACATCCAAACCTTACGAAGAAGTAAAAAAAGGATTTATTGAACTACTAAATTTTCTAAAACATTTTGATACAAAAGTAGTAGGTGGTGCAGAATGTGGAAATACCATTCAGGGAGAATACAACACTCCTGTCACTCAGCGAAAAAAAGTAACCCATGAGGATTGGAAAAAACTAACCACTGGTCTAAATGAACTTGGAAAAATAGCATTGAATGATTTCGGTATAAAACTATCTTACCATCATCATATGGGGACAATGGTCCAAACCATCGAAGAAACAGAACGTCTTCTGAATGAAACACAAGAGGAATATGTAAGCCTCAATTATGATTGTGGTCACTTCGATTTTTCCAACGAAGATCCAATAGAAGCTCTGAAAAAATTTATTGGACGAACCAGACACATCCACTTTAAAGATGTAAGACAGAATATTAAAGAACAGGTTTATAAAGAGAATATCAGTTTCTTAAAGGCTGTAAAAATGGGTATCTATACAGTTCCGGGAGATGGTAACCTTAATATGAAGCCTCTAGCTGACATCATCCATAACAGCAGCTATGAAGGATGGATCGTAGTAGAGGCAGAACAAGATCCTGCCAATGCTAATCCTTTTGAATATGCTCAAAAAGGGTATCAATTTATGACCGAAATTTTAAAATTCTAAAAAAAGAAAAGCACTGTATGAAAAAACTGAATACCGGAATTGTCGGACTTGGTAGACTAGGTAAGGAATATGTCAAAAACCTCACCTATTTGGTTCCCAATGCTCATGTGATTGCAGCATGTAGTATCAAAAAAGAAGAATTGGATCATGTAAGAGAGGCCTTTCAAGTTCCTAATCTCTATACTTCTTACGAACAAATGCTTGAGCAGCAAACAGATATGGATGCTGTAATAATAGTAACATCTACGGATCAGCATGCAGACCAAATCATAAAAGCAGTACAAGCCGGGTATCATGTTTTTTGTGAAAAGCCTCTTGCTCTCAATATAGAAGACTGTATACGTGTCGAAAAGATCGTCGCCCAATACCCTGACCGGATTACTATGCTGGGATTTGTCCGAAGGTTTGACTCCAGCTATGCTGAAGCCAAACTCAAAATCAATGAAGGATTGGTAGGGACTCCTTATCTTTTGCGTTCCCAGACAATAGACAAAGATACTTTTGCTCCGTTTCAAATTGAATTTTGCACCACTGGTGGAGGAATCTTTCATGATTATAATGTACATGATATTGACCTTGCACATTGGTATCTGGGCTCCAGAATTGAAAAAGTATGGGCCCTGGGAGGAGCTTATAGATTCCCCGAATTTGGCTTAGCAGGAGATGCAGACAATACAGCTGCAATGTGTGAGCTGCAAAACGGAACCATAGCTGTATTACTGGCATCCAGAATTTCCTCTTTCGGACACAACACCAGTACAGAAATTTTTGCAACAGAAGGCAATTTGAAAATAGGTGACCCTCCGGTTAAAAACATGCTTCAAATAGCAGATAAATATGGTATCCGAAGAGAAGGAATGGAAACATTCTTTGACAGATTTCAAGATGCATTTCTAACACAGATCCAATCTTTTGTTGATCATGTCTTAGAAAACAAACAACCCGAGCTTACGATGAACAATGCAACGAACGCTACTCTGGTGGCTACCGCATTAACAAAATCCTTCAAGGAGAAAAAACCGATCATTATTGCTGACTTAGTCTCTTAGATCAAAAACCTTTAATAAGAACACAAATGAACATTTTAATAAAACCTCAAAAACAAAAAATTTATCAAACAATTTCTGCTGAAAACGCAGGTTGGAAATGGTTAAATTTTGAAACCCGTCTTATGGGCCCAAACGAAACCTGGGCCTATGATACGGGAGGGAACGAGATGGTTATTGTATTATTATCTGGCAATTACAAAGTAGAAAGCAACAGAGGGAATTGGGAAATCAAAAACGGAAGAAAAAACGTCTTTGAGGGCGTAGCACATACCCTTTATCTTCCAAGAAAAACACAATTTACGCTGATATCAACTTCTGAAGTCTTAGATATTGCTTATTGCTGGTGCAAGGCTGATAGTGATTTTGAACCCCAACTAATCACTCCTGAAGAAACGCCTACCGTAATTTTTGGTGGAAGCAATGCCACCAGACAATTCAATGACCTCATCCCACCAGGATTTGGATGCTCCCGAATTGTATGCAGAGAAGTATATACCCCATCCGGAAACTGGAGCTCATTCCCAGCCCATAAACATGACGAAAGAATTGTAAACAACGAGGGACAATTGCTGGAAGCTCAACTGGAAGAAATCTACTTTTATAAATTTCAGAAGCCTGAAGCTTATGCCATTCAACAGATTTATACAAAAGATGAGAAGGATTCCTTAGATGAGATAGTACGGGCTAGAAATAATGATGCTGTGTTAGTTCCAAAAGGATATCATCCTGTGGCAGCTGCACATGGTTACCATTGTTATTATTTAAATTTTCTCGCAGGTTCAGATCAGTCTCTGGCCAATACAACCGACAGTGACTATCAATGGATTTTTGATTCATGGGAGGAAAAGGATCCTCGTCTTCCTTTGGTAACTCCCGCTATGAATAATCAATAAACGATTAATAAAAAGTAAAAAATGAAATTTGACCTATTAACATTCGGAAGAGCCAGCATAGATTTATATTCCAAAAATATCGGCGCTGAGTTTAATGATATCCAATTACTAAGTACAGCTATTGGCGGTTCCCCTGTCAATATATCTGTGGGTGCACAGAGATTAGGACTTAAAACCAGCATTGTTACAGCAATTGGGAATGACCCTGTAGGTGGTTTTATTATTAATACGCTGCAACAGGAAAAAGTAGATGTTTCTCTTATTAATACAATTGAAGGTACTACAAGTACCGCCGTAGTTTGTGGTATTGTACCTCCTGATAAATTTCCATTGGTATTTTATCGGGACAAAGCTCCTGATAATTACATCACAATTGATATGGTAAATACAATAGATTTTGCACAACACAGATCCTTTTTAATGACTGGTACTGCATTGTCTGTAGAACCTACCCGAAGTGCAGCTATTTATGCTACTGAAAAAGCCAGAGCTAAAGGAACAACAATATTTTTAGATATTGATTTCAGAGCCAACCTATGGCATGATGTAAGAGCATTTGGAGTAACCCTTCGCCAATATCTCCCGCTTTGTGATATTGTTATCGGAACAGAAGAAGAACTTTTAGCCATGGGCCTTACAGATTCTGATCAGGTAAAAATTAAAGACAGTGCTATTTCTTCCCCTACCATAGAAGGAGATATCAATGTCGTAATAAAACAAATACTATCCTCAGGAGTTAAGCTTTTATTAGTAAAAACAGGAGCTAAAGGAGTTATAGCTTATTATCCTGATGGCAAAGAAGAAAGCATCCCCGGATTTCCTGTAGAAGTTGTCAATGTATTGGGAGCCGGAGATTCATTTGCTTCAGGGTTCATCTATGGATATCTGCAAAATTGGGACACTTATAAATCTGCCCGCCTTGCCAATGCTTGCGGTGCATGGATTGTAACTAAGCAGGGATGCAGTAATTATGCTCCCACATATGACGAAATTATCCAATTTATTGAGGACAAAGGAGGCTTTTAAATCTATCAACCCCCTAAAATTATGAAAACGAAAAAATTAACTGTAGCCCAGGCTACCATTGAATTTTTAAAAAATCAATACACAAAAAGAGATGATAGGGAGCAACAGTTTTTTGCAGGATGCTTCGGAATTTTTGGTCACGGAAATGTTGCAGGATTGGGAGAAGCGTTGAAACAAAATCCAGACTTTACATACTATCAGACCCGACATGAACAAGCCATGGTGCATACTGCTGCAGCTTATGCAAAGATGAAAAACAGGTTGCAAACTTTTGTATGCACAACATCCATAGGACCGGGAGCTCTCAATATGATCACTGCTGCTGCCGGAGCTACTATTAACAGGCTCCCTGTATTATTGCTTCCCGGAGATTTTTTTGCAACCCGTTCAGCATCTCCATTATTACAGCAATTAGAATCCTGTCAGAGTCAGGATATTTCTGTCAATGACTGCTTCAAACCCATTTCAAAATATTGGGATCGTATCCAACGTCCGGAACAGCTTACTTCATCCTTACTTGAAGCTATGAGGGTTCTCACATCACCAGCAGAAACCGGCGCTGTTACCTTGGCTCTTCCTCACGATGTACAAACAGAAGCTTATGATTTCCCTATATCACTTTTTGAAAAAAGAGTTTGGTACATTCCGAGGCCTTTACCTGACTTCCAATTATTACAATACGCTGCAAACCTTATCAGAAAATCAAAAAGACCAATGCTTATTGCAGGAGGTGGAGTCATCTACTCTGAAGCAGAAGAAGAATTAAAATCATTTGCAGAACGATTCGGGATTCCAGTTGTTGAAACTTATGCGGGGAAAGGTTCATTACATTATGAGCACCCTCTTAATCTTGGAGCAATAGGAGGAACAGGAACCAAAGGTGCTAATAAAATTGCAGAAGAGGCAGATCTGGTCATTGGAATAGGTACTCGTTATGGAGATTTTATGTCCGCTTCAAAATCAGCCTGGAAAAATCCAGATGTCACTTTCATCAATATCAACATTACAGAAGTTGACGTTTTCAAGCATAGTGCTGTTCCTTTACAAGGAGATGCAAGAGAAACTCTCAAGACCTTAAAGGATGTAATTGGAGATTATTGTACAGAAAAAAATTATGTAGAACACGTACATAATTATCACAAAGAATGGGATGAAATAGTAACAAAAATATATGAGTGTGAAAATCCAGATCATCCGGTACAGGCAGAATATATAGGAGCTCTTAATGATTTTATAGATGATAAAGATGTTGTTCTATGCGCAGCAGGTTCTCTGCCAGGAGATCTACATAAACTTTGGAGAACCAAAAGCTCAAAAGGTTTTCATCTTGAATATGGAAATTCTTGCATGGGATATGAAATACCCGGAGGACTTGGGGCTAAAATGGCAGATCCAGACAGGGAAATATATGTAATGTGCGGTGATGCTACCTATCTTATGATGCCTTCTGACTTGATTACTACATTACAGGAAGGTTATAAAATTACCATAATACTCATCAACAATGGCGGATACGCTTCTATAGGAGGACTTTCAAAAGCTGTTGGTGAAGAAGGGTTCGGAACTTACTTTAATTATAGAAATGAAAAAACAGGTCAGTTAGACGGAGATCCAATTATGACGGATCTGGCCAAAAATGCAGAAAGTCTAGGAGCTACAGTTTTCCGACCACAAAATATAGATGAGTTTAAGGAAAGCCTTATAAAAGCTAAAAATAATAAGGAATCAACTGTTATTTACGTAGAAACCATCAGGGATAGAAAGCTTCAGGGCTATGCTTACTCATGGTGGGAGGTACCTGTTCCTGAAATATCGGTTTTCCCTGAGGTCATTGAGGCCAGAAAACAGTATGAGCTAGATAAGCAGAAACAAAAACAATATATAAAACCTAATCAATATTAATTATTCAAATAAAATCAATGATGAAAACATTAGAAAATTACATCAACGGGCAATGGGAAAGGAGTAATTCAACTCAGCAAATCCCAATATACAACCCAGCAAATCAGGAAATAACAGCACAAGTACCTTATGGTCCAGATACAGTAAAAGATGTTCATAAAGCAATAGAACACGCCCATAAAGCTTATTTAGAGTGGAAAGATGTTCCTGCAATGAGAAGAGTACAGCCACTATTTAAAATGAAAACTTTATTGGAAGATCATAAGGAGGAAATTGCTAAACTCATTACTAATGAATGCGGAAAAACCTATGCTGAGTCTTTAGGGGAGCTACAAAGAGCAATTGAAAATATTGAAGTAGCATGTGGAACCTATGTTCTTAATCAGTCTGAATTTTCAGAAAATATAGCTCCGGGAATTGATGAATTTATGATCAGACAACCATTAGGAGTTTGTGCTTGTATTACTCCTTTTAACTTTCCTGGAATGATCCCTTTTTGGTTTCTCCCTTATGCTATTGCTACCGGAAATGCCTTTATCCTAAAACCATCAGAAAAAGTTCCTACTGCCATGCAGTATATATTTGAACTCATTGACAAAAATTTAGACCTGCCAAAAGGTTTACTAAGTCTTGTCCACGGAGGAAAAGATTCTGTAGATGCATTGCTACAACACCCAGATGTAAAAGCTATTAGTTTTGTAGGTTCTACTCAGGTTGCCAGATATATTTATTCTGAAGGAGCTAAATACGGGAAACGAGTACAAGCACAAGGAGGAGCAAAAAATCCAATCGTTATTATGCCTGATGCTGACATTGATATGACTACAAAAATCATAACTGATTCAGTATACGGATGTGCAGGACAACGATGTCTGGCCGCTTCAATCATTATTACAGTAGGTGACAATAAAAATATAAAAGACTCACTAGTAGAAGCCGCAAAATCAAGAAAAGTAGGCTACGGACTAGAAAAAGATATAGAAATGGGACCTGTAATTTCTAAAGAAAGCAAAAGCAGAATTGAATCCCTTATTCAAAAAGGAGTCGCCGAAGGAGCAAATATTTTAGTGGATGGAACTAACAAAAATGTTTCAGGATTTGAAAATGGAAATTTCCTTTATCCAACCATTTTAGAAAACGTGCCTTTAAATAAAGAAATTATCTCTACTGAAATCTTCGGTCCGGTAATGACTTTACTTAACTTTAAATCTATGGAGGATTCCATTCAATTTATCAATAGTGGACGCTATGGAAATATGGCCTGTATTTTTACACAAGACGGTCTTTCTGCACGTCAATTCCGTAGTCAAGCTATGGCTGGAAATATAGGAGTAAATGTAGGAGTTGCCGCTCCTGTAGCACAGTTTCCATTTTCAGGATGGAAAGACTCCTTCTTTGGAGATCTTCATGCACAAGGTAGACACGGAATTGAATTTTACACTCAAACAAAAGTTGTTATTGAGCGCTGGCCAAAAACCTGGTCAAGAACATTCTAATTTTCTCATATACATTTTAACGCAAAAATAAATATCCCGTAAAACTATGGGATACAGTAATCAACAATATAAATGAAACAATAAATAAAGTGAACAATAAATTAAAAATAGGCATAATAGGGCTTGGAAGAATAGGACAAGTGCATCTTGCTGCGCTAAAAACATTAAAGGATGTTGATGTTGTGGCTGTATCTGACATTTCACCAGATCTTATAAAAAACACAGTAGAAGAATACCAAATTCCTAATTTTTATACCGACTATCGCCTGCTATTGCATCAAAAAGATATTGATGCGGTATGGATATGTTCTCCTACTACTTATCATTTTACTCAAGTGAAGGAAGCATTGGATAACAATAAATTTGTATTCTGTGAAAAACCCCTGGATGCTGAGCTTAGTAAGATAGAAACTCTCATTAATTCCTACTCTGATCTTTCATTACGGCTTATGGTAGGTTTTAATCGTCGGTTTGATCCAGATTTTGCTACCGTAAAGAAAAGACTTCAAGAAATTGGTAAACCAGTCATTATTAAAATAACAAGTAGAGATCCTTTCCCTCCTTCTGCTGAATACAGCAGACAGTCTGGTGGCATTTATAACGACATGAGCATTCATGATCTGGATATGGCACGCTTTATAAGTGGAAGTGAGGTAGAAGAAGTCATTGCCATAGGCTCAAAAAACTATACAGAAGATATAGATACAACGCTTATTACTCTGAAGTTTAAAAATGGGATCATTTGTAATATAGACAATAGCCGGAAAGCATCCTATGGTTACGATCAACGTCTGGAAGTACTGGGACATGATGGAATGATTTCCGCAGAAAACAAAAAAATCACCAATGTTCAATTTTACTCTGACAGTAATATTCAAAGTAGTGTCTTAGAGCCTTTTTTTCTTGAAAGATATAAACAGTCATATATAGAGGAAGCCAAAGAATTTATCACAGCAATAAAGGAAAAAAAAGAATTCCCTTCTACTGCAAATGATGCTCTTCAGGCTTCAATACTAGCCCATGCCTGCGGCCAATCATTAGAAAAAAAGCAAATGATTTTTCTATAAAAAATTAACAATTAAATCTTAATATCATGTTTACCATACTAATCCCTTTTCTGTTATTTACCGCCGGAGTAGCTTTCATTTCATGGTGGTATACCCGAAAAACCGAATTGACACATTCTTCCATTGGATATTTTTTGGGAGGACGAAATCTTAGTGCTATTTTAATTACAGCCTCATTGTTGCTTACAAACTTATCTACGGAGCACTTAGTCGGACTTAACGGAAGTGCATACGCCTTTGGAATGGAAGTAATGGCATGGGAAACTTTAGCTGCTTTAGCTTTAGTACTTATGGCAGTTTACTTTCTTCCGAGATACCTTAAAATGGGATTGGTTACTATCACAGAGTTTTTAGAACTTCGTTATGATAAACAGACTAGGGTAATCTGTTCCGGATTATTCCTTCTGCTCTATATAACAACTCTTCTTCCTATTGTACTCTACACAGGAGCTATTTCTTTAGAAAGTATTTTCAATGTTTCAGAAAATCTAAATATTGATAAATTTACAGCTATGATCATGATGGTAGTAGGAATTGGTATTTTAGGATCATTATATGCTATTCTAGGAGGTTTAAAAGCTGTTGCCATTTCAGACCTTATTAACGGAATAGGCCTTATCATTGGAGGATCGTTGATCCCTATACTCGCTTTTTATAAAATAGGAGACGGAAGCTTCACAACTGGGATACATACAGTATTTGAAGCTGTTCCCGATCGTTTCAACGCTGTAGGAGAATCCACCTCAGATGTCCCATTTTCCGTAATTTTTACAGGAATGTTTATTCCCCAGATATTTTATTGGACCATGAACCAGTCTATTATCCAGAGAGCATTTGCTGCAAAAAACTTGGCTGAAGGACAAAAAGGAGTATTATTGACTGCTTTTTTTAAAATTTTCATTCCTTTCATTGTTGTTGTACCAGGTATTATTGCATTTTATTACTTTAAAAACAGTCTTAATGATCCAGACTATGCCTATCCCGAATTGGTAAAAGCAGTACTCCCGACTAGTGCTATCGGTATTTTTGCTGCAATAGTTGTAGGGGCTATCTTAAGTACTTTTAACGGTGCATTAAACAGTGCTTCTACATTATTTTCTATTGATATTTACAAAGGCTATATAAAACAAGATGCCAGTGAAACTGAAATTGTCAAATTTGGAAAAAAAAGTGGAACTATTATGGCAATAGTATCTATGATTATCGCTCCATTTATCAGTATGGCGGGTAAAGGACTGTATATCATACTCCAAGAATTCAGTTCAATTTTCAACATGCCTATTTTTGCGATTATAATAGCAGGTTTATTATTGCCAAAAGTTTCTGCAAAAGCAGCTAAAATAGGATTAATATTCGGTACTATACTTTACTTATTCTCTAAATTTGGCTTGGATGCGATGGGAATACATATTCATTTCTTACATCGTTTAGCTGTCGCATTTTTTGTAACGATTATAACACTGATTATTGCAAGTAAATATTATCCTAGAAAAAATAATTTTATCATTCAGGATACAGGAGCTATCAATGTAGAAAATTGGAAATATTTAAAACCTGCCTGCATTTTTATTGCAATCCTTACTATTCTGGTATTCGTTCTTTTAAGCCCAGTAGGAATCATACCTAAACAATAAGAGTTTATATATTTTCCGATTTGAACTTCACAGCCACTTAATATATTTTTAGAAGCGGACTGCCGGTAATATACATTTTACCGGCAGTCTCTTTATTTTCAGCAATTTTTCTGGTCTTTATCTTCTTAAGAGAAACCATAGCTATATATACTATAATACTTTTAATTCTAAATCAATTGTTTTCCCAAAGAACTTCTTCGAAATCTTCTCGAAGTTTTTTGTCAAATCCGAAAGATAGAAATGATAATTGGGATTGGGATTATTATCATTGAGTAGATTATATTTATCCAAAATGATTTTCAGGTGATTGGCTACAATATTGGGAGAATCTATAACACGAACTCTGTTTCCATAATACTGCTTAATTTCATCAATTAAAAGTGGATAGTGGGTACATCCTAAAATCAGCGTTTCAATATTTTTAAGTTTACTATTACTTAGATAGTTGTAAATAATAGCATGTGTGATCGGGTGATTTTTAAATCCTTCTTCAATGGCAGGAACCAGTAAAGGAGTGGCCAGTTCATCTACTTTGATCCATTTATTATGCTTTCTGATGCTTTTTTTATACAGCCCTGAGTTCACAGTAGCCTTGGTAGCAATCACCCCCACATTATTATGAATTTCATAAGATACTTTTTCAGCAACGGGATTAATAACGTCTATAACAGGAACTTTTCCGGCCACCGACTGCATCACTTCATTTAGAGCATTGGCTGTAGCCGTATTACATGCTATTACAATCGCTTTGCAATTTTGCTTCAGCAGAAAATTGGTAATCTTTGTAGAATATTCTATAATTGCTTCTTTAGACTTTTCACCATAAGGAAGGTGTTTGGTATCTCCAAAATAGATAAGATCTTCATTAGGCAAAAGCCTTTTGATTTCCTTAGCAACAGTAAGACCTCCTACTCCACTATCAAAAATACCGATAGGCTGGCTGGATGAAAGATGCGAATAATCTTGTTTTTTAGTTTTCAAATGAACTGAAATTTTATACAAAATTAATGAATTTACGTTGTATTTACATTGTATTATCTTGGATTTAATACAATATTCTTAAGGTACAGCAAATTACTTACACTGAATTTTGCCCGTCATTAAACCATAAATAAATCCGAAGCAATTCCATCTGCCATAAACCAATGTTTTTCCGGAATTTTCAGATGATCATTTTCTATGGTTAAAATACCTTCTTCCATTTTCTGTCTGATCTCATATTGAAAATGCTCAATGAACCGGTTATCAAACTTTTCTTTTAAGCTTTTCAGGTCTACCCCCCAAATGGTACGTAAACCGATCATTATCATTTCATTAAACTGATCTTCCTTAGACAGAATTTCTTCTTCTTTGGCTAAAATTTTTGTACTGAGTTTTTTAATGTATTGTTGATTGTTAGCTACATTCCAGCTTCTTACATCAAATCCGTTATAAGAATGTGCAGAAGGGCCAATTCCTAAATATTCCTGATACTTCCAATAGGCTGAATTATGTCTGGAATAGAAGCCAGGTTTTGCAAAGTTTGAAACTTCATAGTGTTCAAAACCATTATCTTTTAAAAAGTCTGATAAGTAATAGAACTCTCTGTTCTGTTCTTCTTCTTTCGGACTTTTAACTTTACCTTTTGAAATCCAGTTTTCAAGAGCTGTTTTAGGCTCAACTGTTAAGGCATAAGAGGAAATATGGGGAACTTCCAAAGCCATGGTTTTATACAAATTCTCTTTCCAGATCTCCAGATTAGAGGTAGGTGAACCGTAAATAAGGTCTATACTCAGGTTTTCAAATCCAAAATCCTGGGCACGTTTAATAGATCCTTCTGCTTCTGAAGCAGTATGGGCACGGTTCATCAGTTTAAGATCCTCTTCAAAGAAACTTTGTGTTCCTATAGACAGCCGGTTAACAGGGGTTCCCGCAAGCTGCTTTAAAAAATTTTTATCCAGATCATCCGGATTGGCTTCCAGAGTAATCTCAATATCTTTTTCAAAGCTGAAATAATGTAAAACCTCATCAATTAAAGAATTAATCTCATCCACTGAAAGGATGGAAGGAGTTCCACCACCAAAATACAGGGATTTCAGGCTCTGGTTCTGCAATTCGTCCTTTCTAAGCTGTATTTCGGTTTTCATGGCAAGAAGCATTTCATCCTTAAAGTTCAGGGATGTTGAAAAATGGAAATTACAATAGCTGCATTTCTGCTTACAGAAGGGAATGTGAATATATATCATAAAAAAAGCCCTGAAAAAATTCAGAGCTCAAATTTATTTAAATTAAATTGATTAATATCTATATCCTCGAACATTAATAAAGTTATCAAAATTATAACCCAGCCCGATCATGAAGCTGTTTCCTCCGTACTGCTGAATATCAGATAATCCAAGGTTATAAGTAGCTCCAATCATAAATTTATTGAATCTTACTTTAACAACCGGAGCAATTTCCAATTGCTGACTGTCAAATCTGTTCTGAGCAGATCTATAACTTACCCCAACAGAGAATGCATTCACTTCATTAGAGAATGTAGCCATCAGGTTATAATCCATTACTCTTGTTGAATTGGTATTCAGGTTAATCATTGCTGCAGGTGTCAACATGATGTTATCAGCAATATGCCAGTTATATCCTAAGTTTAAGAAGAATTTAATTGGAGAAGGCTCAAATCCGTTTACAATAGGCTTATCGTTACCTAATGCAATATCATTTACGGAAACACCCCCGAAAAGGTTTCTATAGGTAGCTGCCAAACCGAAATTAGCATACGCCATGAAAATACTCTGTTCACTGCCATTTACTAATGGATCTCCCTGCTCTTCAACGTTGACTTTAGTAAAATCAAAATTTCTATTATACAAACTAATACTTGTACCGAAAGAGAACTGATCTTTTCTGTCTCCCTCACTACTCAAAGGAATGAAGTATGAAGCACCTGCTGTAATTCCTCCAGCAGATTCTGCACCGTTACTGTCTCTGAATATGGTAAGACCGGCACCTACTCTATCGAATATGTTAGCATTGATTCCCACAGATTGTACATTTGGGGATTCGCTGAATTTGGAAAATTGTTTTTGATAAATGGCATTGAGCTGTACGTAGTCTGTTTTACCGTACTGAGCTGGGTTGAACAGGAAGTCACCATCCAAAAGATACTGTTGATAATATGGTAGTGATTCTTGTGCTTTGTATGCATTTGACAAAAGAGCTAAACATACGATAGCATATAGTTTTCTCATAACAAATCTTGATTTCAATTCAACAAATATAAAAAAATTCTCAATATATTTTTAGTTTTCTAAATAATTTCTCCATTTTTTTACAGCATCCGCCATATCTTTGGGCATTGGGCTTTCAAAATATAATTCCTTTTTTGTTGTAGGATGTATAAATCCGAGGGTATGTGCATGCAGGGCATGTCTTGGTAGAATTTCAAAGACATTTTTAATAAATTGCTTATACTTTGGAATATTCACACCTCTTAAAGGGGTATGCCCTTCATAACGCTCATCATTAAATAAAGTATGCCCAATATGCTTGAAGTGTGCCCTGATCTGATGGGTTCTTCCTGTTTCAAGCTTACATTCCACCCATGTCATATACTTAAACCTTTCCAATACTTTATAATGGGTAACCGCGTGTTTTCCCTGGCTTCCGTCTTCGTATACAGACATCTGCATTCTGTTTTTAGGATGCCTTCCGATATGTCCCCTGATGGTTCCTTCATCTTCCTGAGGATTTCCCCATACAAAAGCCCAGTACAGCCTCTTAGTGGTTCTGTTGAAAAACTGCTTGGCCAGAAAACTTAATGCATATTCATTTTTAGCGACTACCAGAAGTCCGGAAGTATCCTTATCAATCCTATGAACAAGCCCTACCCTGTCAAGATCAGATTTTGCACCATTTTTCTCAAAATGAAATGCCAGAGCATTCACCAAAGTTCCATCCCAATTTCCATGTCCTGGATGTACCACCATTCCTGGTTCTTTATCTACAACTACCAGATCATCATCTTCATATATTATATTAATAGGAATATCCTGTGGGATAATCACGTTTTCCCTTGGCGGACGGGTTAACAGCACAGAAATCTGATCTCCCGGTTTTACACGGTAATTCTGCTTTACTGCAGCACCATTCACTATAACGTTTCCAGCTCTGCAGGTCTGAGAAATTTTATTCCTTGAAGAATTTTGACGGTGTATTAAAAGAAACTTATCTATTCTTAATGGTTCCTGTCCGGGATCCGCAGTGATATTAAGATGTTCATATAAACCTTTATTTTCCTCATCAATATCGATAGTATCAATACTGTTGGAATCCAATAATCCTTCATCTAAAAAATCTTCGTTATCTTCTGACATTGTATTTATTTTTTTACACAAAAGGCTTCAACATTTTGCAGTTGAAGCCTATATTTTTATTATTAATTTGCAGTTATTCTACAACTACTTTCTTAGCTTTCGGCTTTTGGGCTGGTTGCTGAGTAGTAGTGGAGGCGGCAGGTTTTGCTGCCGTTCCTGTAGCCGGAGTACTGGTAGAAGCCTTAGGTTTCTCTGTCCCTGTACTTGTTGGCTTAGGGGTGGTAGACTGAGGTTTAGAAGTCTCTGTTTTCGGAGCTTCGGTCTTTGGAGTTTCTCTTCTAGGAGCCGGAGGAGGCACTACCGGTGCTTCATAACTTGGTTCATTATGAACTTCCTCATATCGTACCGGCGGCAGAGAAGTATCTACTTTCATTCGGTAAATAGAATTCAACTGCTCCACTTTTGCTCTAAGCTCTGCCGGAGTTTTCTTACTTGCCCAAAGGTCAATCTGCATCCCCTGGTCACGGACATCCCCTGGAGCTGGATCCTGATAATAGATAATATCAGATTCATCCTTTCCGCCATCTTCATATTCTACCAATCCTACTTCAAACATACTCTTCGTAATCACAGCTCTTGCTTCTTTTACGGAAAGTCCCACTACATTAGGAATAGAAATATTTCTCATTGGACCTGATCCTACCACAACGTCAATTACGGAGAACCTAGGAAGACGGGCACCCGGATTTACAGCATTTCCTTTATATAAAATTCTTAAAAGAGCATCTTTCTGAATACTCGGTTCATAAATAGTATCCCCGATTTTCAGACCAACCTGATCCAATCTCTGGAATGCCAGTCCTGAATATTTGTTGATAACATCCGGAACAGCAATCTGAGCCCATGTTCTAGGATTCACTTTAAGCCGCACTGTTCTTCCATCCTTTACACGGGAACCCGGAGCAGGATAGATTTGTAAAACCTGAAATGGTCTGTATTTAGGGTCATAATTGGCACTGTCTACTTCATATTCCAAACCTGTATCATCTAATATTTTAACAGCATCATGTACAGATTTATTAACAACATTGGGAACAGGAATTTCCTGACCGTGATTAGTATGGTACTCTAACCAGCGGAACGTAAGCCATACAAGACCCACGAAAACACCGATTGCCACAACTAAATTCACTAAAACTTTCCAATTGAAAAGTGATTTAAGCATACTTAAAAATACTTTAATTATAACCGCAAATATAGCTAATAATTTTAGAATGGACTTTTTATTTAACACAATTCATTTTTGATTTGAAAATTTCCTGATTTCCCATATTGCATTGCATAAAATGTTTAAATTTGCCTCAATTGATACTATATGGTTATGAATAAAAAAAGTGTTGCCGTAGTAATGGGAGGCTATTCTGATGAATATGTTGTATCCTTAAAAAGCGGACAATTGATCTATGATTCTTTGGACAGAAATCTATATGATGTATATAAAGTAGTAGTCCTTAAAGATGAATGGTATTTTTTAGGAGAAAATGATAAAAAATATCCAATCAACAGAGGAGATTTTTCTGTTACCTCAGATAATGGAGAAATATTGAAGTTTGATGTATGCTTCAATATCATCCACGGAACACCGGGTGAGAACGGTATTCTTCAAGCATATTGGGATGCCATAGGTCAAAAATACACAGGTTGTGATTTTTACCAGAGCGCCCTTACTTTTAATAAAAAAGATACTCTTGCTGTATTGTCAAAGTACGGAATTCCTTCAGCTAAAAGCATCTATCTAAGAAAAGGAGAAGAGATCAATGTGGATAAAATTGTAGAAGAATTAAGTCTTCCGCTTTTTGTAAAACCTAACCAATCCGGATCTTCACTGGGAATTTCTAAAGTAAAAGACAAATCTGAAGTGATCGCCGCCACAGAAACAGCGTTCAAAGAAGACGACGAAATCCTTATCGAAAGTTTCTTAAACGGAATGGAAGTTTCTGTAGGGGTTATCGATTTTAAAGGTGAAACCATCGTTTTAGGAATTACGGAAATTGTTCCTACTAATGAGTTCTTCGACTATGAAGCCAAATATGAAGGCGCTTCTGAAGAGATTACTCCAGCCAGAATTGATGAAGAAACGACAAAAAGAGTGGAAGAAATTGCTAAAAGAGCATACAATTCTCTTGGTATGAGCGGATTCTCAAGAAGTGAATTTATTTTAATGGACGGCATTCCTTATATGCTTGAAATGAATACCAACCCAGGATTCTCTCCTGCCAGTATTCTTCCTCAACAGGCAAAACATTATGGAATCTCTATTATGGATCTTTGTGGAAATGAAGTTGAAAAGGCTTTAAATAAAAGAAAATAGATAGTAGAAGTTAAAAAGCAAAGGTTAGCGTTTGACTAAAATATAACTCTAACCTTCATTGACAACTCAAAATCATAACTCATACAAAATGAAAATTGCTGTTTTCCCAGGGTCTTTTGACCCTATCACTTTAGGACATTACGATATTATAGAAAGAGCGGCACCGCTATTTGATAAATTAATTATTGCCATCGGGCAGAATTCCCAGAAGAAATATATGTTTCCTCTTGAAAAAAGAAAGGAATTTATTCAGAATTCTGTGGCAGAATTCCCCAATGTGGAAGTAGACTCATTTGAGGGCTTAACTGTAGATTACTGTTTTGAAAAGAATGCTCAATATATCATCAGAGGTCTGAGAAACCCTGCCGATTTTGAATTCGAAAAGGCAATCGCCCATACGAACAGGACATTAGCTCACAAAAAATTAGAAACTGTATTCTTATTAACCTCTTCCGGAAAATCATTCATCAGCAGCAGCATCGTAAGGGAAATCATTACCCACGGCGGCGAATATGAACTGATGGTTCCGGACTCTGTAAGAGTTGAAAAATAAACAAAATTACAACTGATAAGCGATAGATGATAATTGATACAATGGCCAAGAATTTGCATAAGCAGAAAATCACTTATCAACGATTATTTATAATTATATGCACGAACAGTTCAATTTTGCTATAGAAGTACTTGGAACCATTGCGTTTTCCATGTCGGGAAGTTTTGCAGCCATGCAGAAACGACTTGACCCTTTTGGCGTTCTGATTATCGCCTTTGTCACTTCTGTAGGGGGAGGAACTGTAAGAGATCTTCTACTGGATATTCCTGTATTCTGGATGCATGATCTTCTGATGTGTGCCCTGATTATTATTACCAGTGTTATTTCTATGGTATTCAAGTCCCTTGAAAAAAACTTTAAGGTAACTTTATTCATCTTTGACAGCTTTGGATTAGGACTGTTTACCATTATCGGAATTCAGAAAGGGCTCAATGTTGGTATCCATCCTTTAATTTGCATTGGATTAGGAACTATTACTGGCTGTTTTGGCGGAATTATCCGCGATATATTGCTCAACCGGATTCCCCTGATCTTCAGGAAAGAGATCTATGCCACAGCATGTATTGTAGGCGGAGCTGCATTTTTATTAATGACAAAGTATACTCCACTTTCCTATACTTTTATACAGGTCTTTACAATTTTACTGATTGTTGCCATCCGAACCTTTGCTGTAAAATATCATTGGCAAATGCCTAAATTTTATGGCTATGATCAAACTTCAGAAATGTAACTCCTTATTAATAAACATAAAAAAGCACCTGAATCAGGTGCTTTTTGTTTTATCTGTGGTTTCTTATTAGAACTTACCTCTCTGTCTCATGTTAGGATTATGCATATGCTTTTGCATTGTTGGCATTTTCAGCTGATCTTTCATCATTTTGATCTGATCGGTCATCATTCCAGCACTATCCAGCCTTTTAGCTTCTTCTAACAGTTTTTGTCCTTCCTGCTTTCTTCCTTTAGAGATCGCAGATGCTGCAAGATTCAAAGTTGCCATTGCTCTGTCGTGTTTCATATTCAAACCGTATTCCAAAGCTTTTTTCATTAAAGGTTCCACTTTTGTCGGGTGATCCTGAGCTTGCGTCAATCCTAATAAATAATGGAAATATCCATATTGGGTTTTATGAAGCTGAGTCTGGTAATCGGTAATTTTGGTTAACCATTCAGCCGCCTTTTCCATATTTTGCTTTCTCAGCTGCCAGAATGCTAAAAGAATATACTCGTTTTTAAAGAAAAGCGCAATCGGAATTGCCGCCAAAAGAAATACAACAATTCCCCAGCCAAGATTTCTTGTGAAAATCATCATATAAAGACCTAGTAGGATAAGAATTGCTGCTACTGCAATTTTTATGTATTTATTCATTTTTAAATTTTAGAAGTGCAAAGATAATAAATTTAAAGGTTAAAGTTCAAAAAGTCAATGGTGAATGGTCAATCCATTATGCTTGTCAATTTTTACATCTGCTGGCAATTCTCTATTCCCTTTACAAAGCAAAAATTAACTATTGACAATTAAGCTTCTTTATTAATTCTTTCGAATGTCTGAAAACAGAAATCATATCCATTTTTTTCATCTTTTTCATGGCAGATTTCATTTGTTTTTTTCCAGATTTTCTCATCGATTTTCGGGAAAAATGTATCAGCTTCAAGATCAGCTTTTACCAGAGTAACTTCAAGTTTATCCACAATATCTATGGTTTGTTCATAGATATTTCCGCCACCGATGATGAAAACTTCCTCGTCGATCTTTTTAGCAAACTTAATCGCTTCTTTAATACTTCCTACAATAAGAATTCCTTCTTCAAACCAGTCTTTTTTTCTCGAAACAACAATATTGGTACGGTTAGGAAGTGGTTTTCCGATACTCTCATATGTTTTTCTACCCATAATTATAGGATGTTCTGAAGTAATCTCTTTAAAATGTTTTAAATCTTTTGGAAGATGCCAAAGCAACTGGTTTTCAAAACCAATTTCATTCTTCTCTCCCATAGCTACCACTATTGTTGTCATTCAAATATAATTTTCTACAAAATTAGCACATAATTTGTATATTTGATTAGCACAAAAAATTAAAAAAAATAAACTATGAAAAATAAAGGATGTCTGGGCGCCGGAACCATTGGTATCGCCCTCCTTATTATTGTTGCAGTCCTATTCTTCTGGGGAAAAAGCGGGTATAACAGCTTTGTAGCCAAAGAACAGACCGTAAACACAAAATGGTCTAATATAGAGACTGTATACCAGAAAAGAGCGAATCTTATTCCTAATCTGGAAAGAACTGTAAAATCGTATTCAAAATTTGAGCAGGAAACATTAACACAAGTTGTGGAAGCACGTTCTAAAGCAACTTCCATCAATGTAGATCCTACCAATATGACAGAAGCGGATATTGCAAAGTTCCAGGCAGCACAGGGAGAATTATCAGGAGCTTTAAGCCGATTGATGGCTGTAGTGGAATCTTATCCTAACTTAAAAGCAGACCAGCAGTATATTAACTTCCAAAGAGAATATACCGCAATAGAAAACAGTATCAGAACAGAAACAGTTTACTATAACGAAGCTGCTCAGGATTATAACACTTCTATCAAGACTTTCCCGAATAATATTCTGGCGAATTTCACGAACTTTAAAGAAAAACCTTATTTCAAAGCTGAAGCAGGAGCTCAGAAAGCCCCTGAAGTATTCAAATAATAATGAGCAATTTCCTAACAAATCAACAGATCGCTTCCCTTGTGGAAGCGATTCAGTCAGCAGAAGACCATTCTACAGGGGAGATCAGAGTACATATTGACTCTAATACGGAAAACCGTGATGCCAAAACAGCATTTGAAGTTTTCAAGGAACTGTGTATGGATAAAACTACTGATAGGAATGCGGTGCTTTTTCATGTTAATTTTGAACAGAAATACCTCACCATTATCGGAGATGTAGGTATTCATGAAAAAGTAAACCAATCTTATTGGGACCATCTGCATGACTATATCACTACTGAATTTGCCAAGGGAAATTATTATAAGGCATTGAAAAGTGCTATTCTGGAAACAGGCCTTGAACTTAAAAAATATTTTCCTGTAGAAGGAGAAAACCCAAACCAACTTCCAAATGAAATTACATTCTCCTAAAATAGTATTTTCATTTTTACTGATCTGCTTTTACACCTTTGTATCAGCACAATATATCATTCCTCAAAAACCTGCAGTTTTATACCCGGTTTTTGATGAAGCCGGTATTCTTTCCCAACAGGAAAAAGATGAGCTTAACAATAAACTGATCAAATTTGCAGACTCCACTTCCACAGAAATTGAAGTGGTAATCATCAAGTCTACCAAAGGCGAGGATGTCAATTTTTTAGCCACCAAGTTTGGCCAGCAATGGAAGATCGGAAAGAAAGGAGTGGATAACGGGGTTGTTTTCCTGATCGCGACTGAAGATCATACAATGTCTATCCAACAAGGGCGAGCTGTGGAACAATATCTTACGGCTTCTGTTGCAGGACAGATCCTAGATTACATCGTTACTCCCAATTTCAAAAAAGGACTTTGGTATGAAGGTATCAACCGTGGTACCTCAGCTATTATGGAAGCTGTTCAGGGTAAATTTAAACCAGCTCTTACAACGGCACCTTCCGGTGATGGCAGTGCACTTAAGGTCCTTATTATCGCCTTTGTTATTTTTATCATCATTGCTATTCTCTTCGGTAACCGAGGTGGTGGCCGTGGCGGAGGTGGAAATTCCGATGATGATGATGTGATCATCACCCGAAGAGGACGCAGAAATTATCCTGGTGGGTTCTTCCCATTCCCTGGTGGTTTTGGTGGCGGAGGCTTTGGTGGCGGAAGTTCCGGTGGCAGCGGCGGTGGCTTTGGAGGCTTCGGCGGTGGCGGAAGTTTTGGAGGCGGTGGTGCATCCGGAGGATGGTAATCTTACAAGAATTATAATCATTTATAAACAGATCAGGTCTTAAGGACCTGATTTTTTATTTAAAAACTTGAAATAACAGCATTTCTTTGATTTTAATTAACATTAAATTGACTTTCACATATTAAAAAATTAATAAATCATCATAAAACCTGCCTTTTATTCAATATTTTTTACTATATTTACTGAAAACAGGATTATGAAGAAGACGCTGGTAGTATTTGCACACCCTTATCTGGAGCACTCCAATTCGAATGTAGAGCTCATCAATTTCTACGTTCGTCACCAGCATTATACCTTACGTGATCTTTATGAAGAATATCCTGACTTCCATATTGCTGCCTTCAGGGAAAGAAAACGGTTAGCCCACTATGACCGCTTTGTTTTTCAGTTTCCTCTCATTTGGTTCGGAATGCCTCCTCTGTTAAGATTATGGATTGATGAAGTTTTCGATCGTGACTGGTTATTGCCCGGGAAAGAAAATCCTCTTGAAAATAAAGAAGTTTATATCCTGATCACCACTGGCGGAAAGGAAAGATCTTTCAGTAAATCCGGAACCTATCAATATACCATTGATGAACTGATCAGCGGACTGATTGTTTCCTTAAAGGTCTTCAAGGCTGACATTAAACACATCAAGATTGTTTACGAAGCCAACAAGTTGTCTAAAAAAGAAATTATTCTACATAAAAAAGAGTTTACAGAACTGCTCAATCAATAATATATGGAGTCCAGCTTAGCGATGAACACATTACTTTTTCTGGGTGTAGCTATTATCATGGTTCCACTGGCCAGAAAATTGGGATTGAGTTCAGTAATTGGTTATATTTTGGGAGGGATCATCATTGGTCCTTATGTCCTCAGGCTTACCGGAAATAATGTCAATGACATTATGCATGCCAGTGAGTTTGGAGTTATTATGCTTTTATTTATCGTTGGTCTGGAGTTGGAACCGCGAAAGTTCTGGGAAATGAGGAAGAAAATCATGGGCCTTGGGCTCACTCAGATGCTTCTGACCATTTTATTATTATTTCTTGTATTCATTAGTGTAGGCTGGAGAATAGATAAAGCTATTGCAGTTGCAATGTGTTTTGCGTTGTCTTCTACAGCTATTGTATTACAGACATTACAGGAAAAGAATAATTTTAAAACAACGGCTGGTGAAGCTTCATTCTCTACCCTTTTATTTCAGGATATTTCGGTCATTCCCATTTTGGCTATACTTCCGATTATTGCCAATTATAAAGCAAAACATCATGATAATGAGATCCAGATCCTGATACAGAAACTTCCGGAATGGCTTCAGGCCAGTACAGTCATTTTCGGGGTTGCATTATTGATCTTATTGGGACGATATGTATTCGTACCCTTTTTACGTTATGTTTCAAAATCCGGGATGGCAGAGCTATTGACAGCCTCTTCCCTATTCCTTGTTATCGGGGTATCTGAACTGATGATTGTGATCGGGCTTTCACCTGCATTAGGAGCCTTTCTTGCCGGAGTCATGTTGGCCAACAGCGAATTTCGACATGAACTTGAAGCACAGATCAATCCTTTTAAAGGGCTATTGTTGGCCGTATTTTTTGTTAGTGTAGGATCAACGATCAATTTTAATATCATTCAAAAAGATCCGTTATTTATTTTCAGTACTGTATTTGCCGTATTGGCAGTGAAGTTTTTGGTATTGTATACAATTGGAAAGTTTTACAGAATAGATACTCCACAAAGTCTTTTTTATGCCTTCGCACTTTCGCAGGTGGGGGAATTTGCTTTTGTACTGATTAATTATGCCTCGGATCTTTATCTTCTGGGCCCGGAACTGAATGCTCAACTAATGGCTGTCACAGCGATTACCATGTGCATCACTCCTATTCTCCTGATCATCAATGATAAATTTATTACACCCAAGTTTATTAAGGAAATTCCCGAAGAAGAACATGACTTCAATATTCTGGATAGTGATGTGATTCAGAAAAAGATTATTATTGTAGGGTTTGGCCATTTTGGAAGTACTGTGGGACGCCTTTTAAAAGCTAATAAAATATCTGCAACTGTTCTGGATAGAGATTCAGACCGTGTAAAACTTCTGAGAAGCTATGGCTTTAAAGTATATTATGGTGATGCCACAAGAATTCCCATTTTAAGGGCGGCAGGTATTGAAGATGCTGAAATTCTGGTATTATGTCTGGATGATGCAGATGACAATATGTTCATTGCTGAACTTGTTCGTGAGCATTATCCCACAGTAAAAATATTTGTAAGAGCAAAAAACAGAATTGATGCTTATGAATATCTGAATAATGGAGTGAATCACATTTACCGGGAAACTTTGGGAACAGCTGTGGATATGGCCGTTGATGTACTCCATGAAACCGGAATGAGAAAATATGCAGCCAGACGTCTTGGGCAGCGTTTTATGGCTATTGACAAAGCCTCGATCAGAAAGCTGGCAAAGGCAAAAGGAGACGATGATATTGCCTTATTCAGCACAAAAGAAATCCTCCAGCGTGAGGAGGAATTGTTAGCTTATGATAATCTTAATTTTGACACTAAAAACTGGGAAGGCTCCTCATCCGCTGAGGAAGAAGATGAGGAAGAGTCCCAGGATTAATTTTATTCGATGTTTACACTTCCGCCACTGCTTTCATTCTTAGTAACGTTTTTAAGATCTCCTTTTCTCGCAACATTCACACTTCCGCCTGAAGAGGCTTCTGCCTTCACAGAAGAGACTGCACTGATCTGAATGCTGGCTCCACTGGATGCATCGGCTTCTACATTATCTGCAATAACGCCTTTGGCCGAAATACTGCTGCCGGAAGAAGAACTGATATCTGCATTCTTTGTTTTCCCTGAAATATCGATGCTTGATCCCGATGAAGATTCTATATCAAGATTTACTGCCCAGATTTTCCCACTGAAATTACTGCTGCTGTCTGCATTAATATTGAAGTCATTGGCCTCCAGATTTCCGGAAATACTTCCTGCACTGGATATTTCAACACTGGTTTTCTCCTGAGTGAACTTATCTTTTACATTAATACTTGCAGCTGATTCTGCAGTGAGTTTTGTAAAGTCCTTTGTATAAATTTTTGCGGTAACTTTATTGATATTCATCACTCTGATTCCTGACTTATAGTGAATGTGCAGTTTTCCACCACTATTTTCTACCAGAATTTCATCAATAATACTTTGAGGTGCTGAAATGATAACCTTTTCTGTATCGGATTTTATAATCTCGGCATCTATAGCCTGAGAAACCTGGATCTCATCAAAATCCCCATTGAATTCTCTCTGCTGAATAGGCCCTGTTTCTTTATTGATTACTTTCTCAACCCAGCCGTTATTTTCTTTGTTTTTTTTCTCATGTCTTTCATTACATGAGACTAATACCACTAAGACTGAAAAAATAAAAAGAGTTCTTTTTTTCATGTTTATTCCTTTTTTTGATTATTTTTTTGATATATAATTTAATAACAACTAAATTATGAAAAATATTACATCTTCATTCAAGATCATTTTAGTAACTGTAATTCAATAATCAGATTTCTTAGGGGATAACAGTCTTTAATCATGTTGATATAAAAATATTCAAATTCTTACTGTATTAAATACATCCCTCAATATATCTGCTGTAAAGCAAGTTTTTAATATCTTTATGCTTTAATAACAACTATATTTATGAAGAATATTTCATCGGTATTATTAATTTCTGCCTTGGCGTTCAATCAATCTTGTACTACAATGAAACAGACCGATACACAACAGGAACTTCCAGCTCCTGATCCATCTTTATCTTCAAACCCTTTTATGAAGAAGAGTAAGCTTCAGTATGAAGCTCCAGAGTTTGACAAAATTAAAAACGAACATTTCAAACCGGCTTTTGAGTTTGGATTAAAGCAACATTCAGCCGAAATTGAAAAGATTGCCAACAATCCTGCAGCTCCAACGTTTGAAAACACCATCGTTGCATTGGAAAAAAGTGGCGAGGTATTAAGAAGAGCACAAATTGTATTTTCTAACCTGACAAGTGCGAATACAAACCCTACTTTACAGGCTTTGGATGAAGAATATGCTCCAATTTTTGCAGCCCATTCTGATAAAATGTACCTTAATGAAAATCTTTACAAAAGAATCAAATCTATCAAAGAAGATGGCCTAGATCCTGAAAGCAAGAGATTAGTTCAATATTATAAGCAAAACTTTGAGATTGCTGGTGCAAACCTTTCTGCTGCTGACAAAGAAAAACTAAAGCAGATCAACCAGGAACTGGCTTCTCTTTCTACTCAATATGCCAATAAATTATTGGAAGCGAGAAAACAAGGTGGCGTATTCTTTTCTGATGCAAAAGAACTTGACGGACTTTCGGCTGATGAAATTGCAGCAGCAGCAACCGATGCTAAAACAGCAGGACAACCGGGTAAATACCTTCTTGCTTTACAAAATACAACCCAGCAGCCTCTTTTGCAGAATCTGAAAAACAGAACCAGCAGAGAAAAGCTATTCAAAGCTTCATGGACTAGAGCTGAGAAAGGAGATGCTAACGATACAAGAGAAACTATTGAAAAGCTGGCTAAAATCAGACTGAAGAAAGCTCAGATTCTTGGTAAAAAGAATTTCGCAGAATGGAAACTTCAGGATCAGATGGCGAAAAACCCTGAAGCAGCTACTAAGCTAATGAATCAGGTAGCTACACCCGCTGTAGAAACAGCAAGACGTGAAGCTAAAGATATTCAGGATCTTATTGATCAGCAAAAAGGCGGTTTCAAAGTAGAGCCATGGGACTGGAATTTCTATGCCGAGCAGGTAAGAAAGGCAAAATTTGATCTTGATGAGAGTGAAATAAAGCCCTATTTTGAAATTACAACCGTTTTAGAAAAAGGAGTATTCTTCGCAGCTGAAAAATTCTACGGACTGACATTCAAAAAGAGAACTGACCTTCCGGTGTATCACCCTGATGTAGTAACATATGAAGTTTTTGATCATGACGGAAAATCTATTGCCATTTATTATCTGGATTTCTATACAAGAGATTCTAAAAATGGAGGCGCATGGATGAGCAACTTCGTAGAACAGTCTTATCTTATGGGAACAAAACCTGTGATCGTAAACTGCTACAACTATCAGAAACCTGCTCCCGGAAAACCTTCATTGATCAGCTTTGATGATGTTTCAACAATCTTCCATGAGTTTGGACACTCTATTCACGGGATGTTTGCAAGCCAGAAATACCCATCTCTTTCAGGAACGAATGTACCTAGAGATTTCGTAGAATTCCCTTCTCAAATCAACGAGCACTGGGCATTGGATCCGATGGTTATCAAGAACTACGCAGTTCATTATGAAACAAAGCAGCCTATTCCTCAAACTTTAGTAGACAAAATTAAAAAAGCGGCGACTTTCAATCAGGGATACATGACTACAGAATTGATTTCTGCAGCAGCTTTGGATATGGATTGGCACTCTGTAACCAACGAAAGTCAATTGATCCCTGTTCTGGATTTTGAAAAGCAATCTTTAACCAACCACGGATTCACTTTAGCAACAGTTCCTCCAAGATACCACACACCTTATTTTGCTCACATCTGGGGCGGCGGATATTCAGCAGGATATTATGCTTATCTGTGGTCTGAAACATTGGATAACGATGCTTGGGAATGGATCAGCAACAATGGTGGATTAACCAGAGAAAACGGAGACCGTTTCAGAAAATATATTCTTTCTGTAGGAAATTCTGTAGACCTTAATCAGGCATTCAGAGATTTCACAGGACACGATCCGGATATCAAACCTTTATTAAGAAACAGAGGGTTTATTAAATAACATTTTATGATATTCAATACAGGTATAAAAGTATTGTCCTCATTAATTATTCTGACTTGCTTCTCAATGAAAAACAAAAGATTTGAAGGCAGGTCAGAATCTTTTTTTCAAAAACGTTCAGATACAGTTACTGATAAAGAATTGGCTGAATTCATCAGAGAAGAAAGAAAATTTTGGGATTCAGCGTGTACAGCTGAAACAATAAGAGCTGAATCTGATATTAAGAAGAACAAACTTGTTTATTTTCATTATTTCGGAATGGTAGATCATTACAGAAGCAATCTGGAGATGAATGAACTACTGAAGAAATATAATATTGAGGTGGATTCTGCCCTTACATATTGTACGGTTCCTTCGGAGCTACAAAATTGCTACGGACAAATCATGGACAATGAAATTAAAAAAAGGTTTGGGGAAAAGTTTACAGACTCTTTGAGACAGGTGGCGGAAATACACTATGTAAGAAAAAATCCGGATATTATTTATCCCTTTGAAGAATGTGACTTCAACTCGAGGTATCCAGGCGATAAGAATTACAGCGATTTTTTTAAAAATAGTAAAAAGGATTTCTGGAACAATGTAGAATATCCCTCAGATTTTGAATTTCGTAAAAACAAGGATCTGTACTCCCATATGTCTGCTAATTTTATTTTATACAAAACAGGTAAGATTTCAGATATTAAAACTGACATCAGCTTTAAAAACAAAAAAAATTATAAATACTCATCCTATTTCCTAAATCAACTAAAAGAATTCGTTCAGAATACAAAATGGGTTCCTGCAAAAAAAATGGGAATTCCTGTAAACAGTGAAATGGAAATGACAGTACACTTTAAGTAACTATGAAAAAAATTATTCTAAGCACATTATTACTAACTTTTGGCTCTGCCTATGCCCAAAAAGCAAAAGTAAAACCTCAAGCTAAAAAATAGACAAACAGCTTGTAGGTTTATGGAAAGGTGGTGAAAAAGACAAGCAGATTGTTGGTGTAGAAAAACTTTGGGTAATGGATAGAAAAGAAGATGGAACATTTGTTCTTATTTTTACTACTGTTCAGGATTGTGAAGTCAATCAACACATTGAGAAGGGGCAATGGTGGATCGAGAATGGTGAATTCCATGAGCTTCATTTTATTTCCGGTCAAACAGACACCTATACTTACAAGATACTGGATCCGGATCATGTAAAATTTAGTTCAAAGCAACAAAGTATGACAATGGCAGCTGATACTTATAGCTTTGTAGATACAAAAATTGACGAAGATAATCAGTAAAAATATTGTGAAAAGCATTCTTTTAAGAGTGCTTCTTTTTTGCTTGAAACTTATGATTATTTCTGCAGATTGAACAGATAATGCAGATCTATATAAAAAATTATAAAAGAGATCATAAGTTTTGGCTAAAGCCAATGGATAGGTTGATTATTTAGAAAATTTTCATCCTTTAATTATGTTCAGAATTACACTGTGTTATTGATATTCCTTATTTTTGCAGCGTAAAATTTTAAATAAAAAAGATGAATTGTCCCTGCTGTTCAGGAAAATCTTATGAAGAGTGCTGCAAGCCTTATCATACCGGCGAAAAACACGCTCCCACTGCGGAAGCATTAATGCGTTCTCGATTTTCTGCCTTCGCTATTCCCAACGGTGAATACCTCATGGAAACCACCCTTCCGGGAAAACGAAAATATCATAACAAAAAGGATCTACAGGAATGGGGAGAGATTAATGAATGGACAAAACTGGAAATTATCCAGACACCAACTTTAACCCATGTAGAATTTAAGGCTTATTATACAGATCAGGATGGCCATCCGCAAATCCATCATGAGTTTTCTGCTTTTCAGAAAATGCATGAACGCTGGTATTATGTTTCAGGTGAATTTTTAGATTAATAATATGAAGAAGAATTTTATATATACATTGCTCTTTTTATTTTGCAGCTTTGGTGTTTTCAACGCACAAACAGCTGAAGATAAAAAGGAGATTTCCATAGCTGTAACCGATATCTTAAAAGGTTTCCAAACCAAAGATGGTGATCTTATGAATAAATATGTGAATGAAACCTATGGCGTAGGCATTCTTTTTAAGAGTGGCGGAGATCTTGGATTTGTTTTAAACGAAGATGTTAATTTCGGTATGCCATTAGGATACATTCAAAAGGCATGGAATATCAGAAATAAGTTTCCAATACAATTTGACCAGAATTATGGATATGATTTAAAAAATAAGAAATGGATAAAAGAGGGATTATTTGTTCAGTTTAATTCTAATGCAGTTAATGATTATGCTGATAAATTTCTAGAACAGTATTCTGTAAAGGATCAGACTATTTTTAAGATTAATTCCAATCCTGTGAATGTAGTTTCGGTAGCACTTGCTGAAAACAGCAAGGAAAAAGCTCCTATTAACGGATTTAGTTTTGTCATGACCAAAATTGAAGGAAAATGGTTCCTTACTTTTATTGATGCGACAGAGTATGATGCTGAGTAAGAGAGGAAAAAACCACCCCGTCAAATCTTTGATATGAAACCCCTCCATTGGAAGGGAATGCCAAGCATTATACTCATCTTACTATATAAAACAAAACAACCAGCAGAGAATTCTACTGGTTATTTTTATATTGTCTTACAATCTATTTGTAGTACAAAAAAATGTCCGAAGTATCGGACATTTATATTTTTTTAGTGAGCGTCAGTTCCGTCAATTCCGTGAGCGTGACCGTGTGACAATTCCTCTTCTGTCGCAGGACGGGTATTTAAAATTTCCACCTGGAAATCTAAAACTTTCCCAGCCATTGGGTGGTTAAGGTCTGCTACTACAGCTTCCGGAGTTACTTCTACTACAAAAGCCTGGAAATTATTCCCCTGATTGTCTGATAAAGGTAAAATTGCTCCAACTGGAGGAGTTCCTGATTCCTGGAACATATCAAGCGGCAATTGAGCAATAGCATCAGGCTGTCTTTCACCATAAGCTTCTTCAGGCTGAATTACAAAAGCAGCTTTATCACCAGCTTTTAAACCAAGGATATTTTCTTCAAATTTTGGAATCATCATTCCTACACCATACAAAAATGTAAGTGGATTTTCTGCTGTTGTTTCTTCTGCAAGAACTTTACTTCCATCTGCTTCAATGGTATGAAGGATATACTTTACAGCTACAACGTGATTGTTTTCAATTGTCATATTTTTCTTTTTTTGTCGTGATTTTTTTTCACGATTAACAATAGTACAAATATACTCTTTTTGAAATAATTTAATAAGTTGGAAGCTGGGAGCTCGAAGAAGGAAGTTATGAAAGGCATAAAGAACAACCATATCTCTTTCTTACTTTTTAAAAACATTATTATTAATTTCAAAATAACTGTCTGAATTAATATAGGACTAACAGTAGCTCCCTGCTTCATTCTTCCAGCTTCCAGCCTTTATTTTTTATTTTTGACTTCGTCTCTTTTCTTCTGTCTTAAAACATACAAATATAAACTTTCAACTTTCGCCCTTGCCCAATCTGTTTTTCGTAAAAACTTCAACGATGAATTGATACTTGGGTTATCTGTAAAACACTTTATATTGATCTGCTCGCCCAGTTTCTCAAATCCTTCGTAGTATTCTACCAATTCTTCAAGGATGGCATCGAGTCTTTTTCCGTGTAGAGGATCTTTGGACTGTTGTTCCATGATTAATCTTTATTTATTTGAATCTTGCGTATTCTTATTTTCTGCTTTCTTATTTTTCTCCAATTGATAATTTGCTATCTTCTTAAAGTTTTCCGTTTTCATTATAAATGCCCTGTTAGATTTATTGTTCCATATACTAGCATATTTTTTAGAAATCGTAGTATATGTTTCCCATCCTGTAAATTCTTGATATAACATGAGTGTACAAATATCAGTTGGTGTAATTTGCTGCCAATTATCCAAAACATGAGAATGTACTCCACTTGCATCTGCTCCTTTACCACTATCACCAATATTATGTACAATTATTCCCTTATGTAATTTCTCAACATTTTCTACCTCATTTTTATTATTAAAAGTCAATAGATAGTCATTTCCAAAAATTACTACATTATTTACAGATGCTCCGCTTAAAACGTATACCTTTTTAGAGTTCTTCTTAATGATAGGCACCAAATTAAAGTTTGTATTATCATATCGATTAAAAATAGTATCATTGCTTATCCTAGTAAGAGCCTTCTGTCTGATTGTAAAATAATCCATCTCAACATGAGTGAAATCTCTTTCTGACAAATCTACTTTTGCATTTGCAGGATTATAATTAGTAGGAAAAGAAATTGTGGCAACCACTTTGTTCTGTTTGGAGAAGAAAATACACTTAGGAACATCATCTAAATATGAAAAGTATCCTCCTATATTTTCCATATTTTTATAATTTTCTTTTAGTACATCTGTTCCGTACCAGCTTGCCATTTCACTACGATACAACGCAATACCTTCTTCGGTTACTTCCTTTGATAATTTTTCAAGATCCTGAGCATTAATACAAACACTAAACAACACAAGTAAAAATGTTAAAAAAAATTTCATGAATATTAATTTTCATCAAAAATACTAATAAAATATCTCTATCTTAAAAAGATTGTTCTGGTTGTAAATTGAATGATCAATATATTTTCAATCTTGCGTTTTTGTTTCTTATTTTTGATGAAGCAATTTTTACCCATAAAAATTATTCGTTACCAACCCATATGAGCAAAAACAACGACGCCAACAGGAAAAAAAATAAAAAGCAAATTGATCAGAAAAAGCGTAAAATACAAAATGCAGAAGCAGAAAGGAAAGCTCGTTTAAAACAGATTCAGGCAGATTTCAAAGCAAAAGAAAACGATAATAAACTATAAAACCCGTTCATTATCAAGCCCATTAATGTTCTGATTAAATATACTTCTTGATAAATTGAGGTAAACCATATTTTTAAAAATACAGCTTCATTTATCTTTGAGTATTTCCTTTAAACTAGATAAACTTTTTATGAAAATTCTACACACCGCCGACTGGCATTTAGGTAAACGACTGGACCGTTTTTCCCGATTGGAAGAGCAGGCTTCAGTAATGGAAGAGATCATCGAGATCGCTGATGAAGAACGGGTAGACCTCATCCTTGTTGCCGGTGATCTTTTTGATAATTTTAATCCTGCTGTAGAAGCCGTTGAACTTTTTTATAAAACACTGAAGCGTTTATCACAAAACGGAAAACGCCCTGTAATTGCCATTGCCGGAAATCATGACTCCCCTAACCTCATCAATGCTCCGGATCCGCTGGCCAGAGAATGCGGAATTATTTTAATAGGCCACCCCAAAGCGGAAATTGCTCCATTCGGAACTGAACATTTCAACATTCTCAACTCAAAAGAAGGTTTTATAGAAATGAAGATCAACAGTCTTGATTTTCCCGTAAGGCTATTGCATACTCCTTATGCCAATGAAATCCGTTTGAAGGAATATTTGGGAGAAAATAAGGAGGAAGAGATCAATAATGTACTTTCCAGAACGTGGAAAGAGCTTGCCGATCAATTTTGTGATGAAAATGGGATCAACCTATTGACTGCTCATCTGTATATGAATAAAAGAGGGAGTGAAATTTTGGAAGAACCTGAAGGAGAGAAACCCATCAAAATCGGGAACGCTGATCTTATCTATTCGGATAGTATTCCGGCACAGATTCAATATACGGCTTTAGGCCACCTGCATGGCTTTCAGAATATCGGAACGAAAGAGAAGCCTGTAATCTATTCATCTTCTCCTTTATGCTACAGCTTTAGTGAGGCGGGACAAACCAAATATGTTTCGATTCTTGATGCAGAACCGGGAAAACCTGTTTCTTATGAAAAAAAGGTACTGAAAAGCGGGAGAAATTTAGTGAGAAAAACCTTTACATCTGTTGATGAAACGGTTCAGTGGCTACAGGAAAATCCAAATACGTTTATCGAACTGACCTTAGAAAGCGAAACCTTTTTAACCGCAGATGAACGCAGATTAATCTATCAATCACACAATGGAATTGTGTATCTGATTCCTAAGGTTAAAAACAGAGAAACTGGTGAAGAAACAAGCCAGGAAATTAATTTAAATCAAGATATAGACATCTTATTCAAAGATTATTTTAAATCAAAAAACGGTGGCCAGGAAGCCAATGAAGAACTTATGAAATTGTTTAACGAAATTTTAAATTCCTAAGCTATGATTCCTATTCGATTAACCGTTGAAGGACTGTATTCTTACCAGGAACGCCAGACTATTGATTTCAAAAATCTTACGGAAGCAGGATTATTCGGTATTTTCGGGGCTGTGGGTTCCGGAAAGTCATCCATACTTGAGGCTATTTCGTTTGCTTTATATGGCGAAACGGAACGTCTGAATATGCGTGACAGAAGAGCATATAATATGATGAATTTAAAATCAAGCAGTTCTTATATTGAGTTTGATTTTATTAATTATGAAAATAAACTTTTCCGTGCAACCAGGGATTTCAGACGAAATTCTAAAAAGTTTGATGATGTAAAACCTAATTCTGTAGCATTCTATGAAAATATTGATGGGAAGTGGATTCCTTTTGAGCATTCCAATGCAGAAACAATCATTGGTTTAAGTTATTCCAATTTTAAAAGAACCATTATTATTCCTCAGGGACAGTTCAAAGAGTTTCTTGAATTGGGTGCCGCAGACAGAACCAATATGATGAAGGAAATTTTCAGCCTTCAGCAATATGATCTGCAGAATAATGTTTCGGTTTTGAATACTAAAAACAGGTCAGAGCTTGACCAACTTGAAGGACAATTGAAAGGTTTTGAAGAGATCAGTGAAGAAAAAATTCAACAGCAGAAAGATCTTTTAGGAGCAGAACAGAAAAAACTGGTTCAGGCTAATGAAACATTTGAAAAAATTTCCCAGACTTATCAACAGCTCAAAAATTTAAAATCTGATTTTGAAAGTCTAAAACAAAACAAAGAAAACTTCAACAGACTTTCTGAACAGAAACCTCAGATGGATGCACTGGAAGCTCAAACGGAGTTGTATGACCGGACATTCAGAGTTTTCAATCCATTGATTTCTGAAAAAAACAGGCTTTCCAAAGGAATTGCTGAGAAAAGAAGTGAAAAAGAAGGTCAGATCAAAACTTTACAGGAAACAGAAGTTACTTTTAATGCTGTAAAGGAACAACTCGCTGCATTGGAAACAAAGTTCAAGGCTTTAGAACAGTCCAGAATCCAGGAAAATGATCTGAATCTTATTGTTCAGATTCTAAAGTTTTATAAAGAGATCGAAACGCTTAATGAGAGAACTCGCAAAGGTTCAGAAAAAGTAGCTGAAGTAGAGATTCAAAGAGATACTATTCAGAAAAAGATTATTGAACTTTCTAAAAATATTGATGCTTTAAAAGGGCAAAAGCTTGATACATCCTTACTTTCCAGTGTTGGAAACTGGTTTATTCAACAGAAAAATTTCAAAAAAACACAACAGGAACAGATTGAGAAGATTGAAAAACATCAGAAGCAAGTTGAACTGATTTCTGAGGAATTAAAACCTTTTGCTCTCGAAGAAAATTTCAAAACGGCTTTTACTCATAAGAAAGAAGCCCTGGAAATCCAAAAAAAGGAACTTTCTCTAAAACTGGATCATCTGAAGATTCAAAAAGAACTTTCCCGCTTTGCCAGTGAACTTCATGATGGAGAATCCTGCCCGCTTTGTGGTTCACCGGAACATCCACATATTGTAGAATTTCATGATGTAAATACTGAATTACAGGATATTCAGAAAAAAACTGAGACTACTGAACAGGAAGTTCACCAACTTCAACAGCAGGAAACTGCCATTGAAAAAATTCTGGATCGGAAAAAAATATTTGAAGAACAACTCATTGCTGAACAGAAAGTTCTTCAACAGATCCAAAAGGATATGGAAATCCATCTTCAGCTGTTTACCTGGAAACAGTTCAGCTCCGACCATGAGGATGATTTTGAAAAAAAACGATCAGATTCTTTCGCTCTGGAAAAGAAGATTGAAGAAACAGATAAAGTGATCAGGCTGGAACGTGAAACCCTGGAAAAGGAAATCAAGGTTCTTGAAAAATATAAAAATGCTTTAGAAACCTTTAAACTGGAAGAGGCTACCAAGCAAAAAGAAATCAATATCAGCCGTTCCAACCTTAAAATTCTGGAATGGGATCGTTATGAACAAAAGACTGTAGCAGAAATTGAAGAGGCTTATATGAAATTAGCACAATCTAATACAGAAACGGAACAACACTACCAAAAAGCTTCTCAGCAGGAAAAAGATCTTGCCCCTAAACTTGCGGAACAGAAAGCAATTGTCAGTCAAACTGAAAAGCAGATTACAGCGTTTGAAAAAGATATTGCAGAAAATCAGCACGCTATTGATAAGGCTTTAAATGAGCATAATTTCACAGCATTTAATGAGGTTGAAAATATTCTGAAGCAGGAAATCAATATCCAGGAGGCAAGAGCTAAAATCCAGCAGTTCAAAATTGATTTTGAAACCCTGAAGAAAATAATCGAAGCCCTGGAATTGAAATTGAAAGGACTTTCTTTTGATGACGAACAGTTTTCATTGGCTGAAAAACAGTTTGGTGAGACTCAGACAGAATTGAAACAGATCAATGATACTGTGGTGACTATGATTGCCGAAAAAGACAGATTAGAAAAAGAGTTTCAGAAAAAAGAAGAACTCCTGAAAGAACTCACAACACTTCAAAAACGTTCTGAAAACCTGAAACTGATGATGAATCTGTTCAAAGGTGCCGGTTTTGTACAGTATGTTTCCTCAATTTATCTGAGACAGCTATGTGACCATGCCAATACCCGCTTTCACAGGATGACAAGAAATCAACTGAGCCTGCAGCTTAATGAAAACAATGATTTTGAAATCATAGATTACCTCAACGAAGGTAGGAGCAGAAGTGTAAAAACACTTTCCGGGGGACAAGCGTTTCAGGTATCTTTAAGTCTGGCACTGGCACTGGCAGAAAGTGTACAGTCCAATGCTCAGGCTGATAAAAATTTCTTCTTTATTGATGAAGGTTTCGGAACTCAGGATACCGAGTCGGTAAATATTGTATTTGAAACCCTTACCAATCTGATGAAGGAGAATAGAATTGTAGGAATTATTTCTCACGTGGAAGAGCTTAAAGAAAAGATTCCTACGGCTCTGAATATTATCAAAGACGAGGAAAGAGGAAGCCTTATTGAGATTATATAATTAAAAACTAAAACAGGTTTAAAAAGTTACGCATGAAGAATCAATACAGCCTTTACTGATTTATTCAGGATCTCATCTACTGTACTTCCGGAAAACAATCGGTAAATAATATTGTGATTATGCTTTACAAGACATAAGATATCTGTTTTATTGGTTTCTATGAAATCAATAATTCCGCTAGATGGTTTATCATCCTCAACGTAGTGAAAGGTAATATCCACAGAAGAAAGCTGATCTTTTAATTTCTTTTCCCCATTTTCTATGGCTCTTGCAGCTGTATCTTTATCTGAAATATGGAGGACTTCCAGCTTCTTAGGATCGGAAACTTTTAGGATCTGGTTCAATGCTTTTATATCCCTTACGGATAGTTTTGTGGTTTTGTAATCAGCAGCCAGAGTGATAACAGGTGTTTGATGGAGTATACTTTTCGCAGGAACTATTAATGTAGGAATCCGCATTTTACTAATGGCTAAACTGGCATTGCTTCCTATAATTCCTTTAATTCCCGTAGCTCCCGTCATTCCCATTACTAAAAACGATACATCATTATATTCTATGTATTTGGTAATGACATTTCTTAAAAAGCCAACATCACACACAGTTTTAATCTGAATGTCTTTATATTCGTCATTATTACAGAAGGTTTCAGTCCATTCTTTCAAAGCTGATCTTTTTCTGGCATAGTAATCTTCAATAAAAATGGCATTGTATGTACTATTGTTAATACCTTCCGTAGGATGAATGGCATTCAGTACCGTTACTTTCATATTGATAGTTTTAGCAAGAGACAGAGCATATAACAGAGCATTACCTGCGTTATTGGAAAAATCTGAGGCAACTAATATTTGTTTCATTTTTTTTGTTTTTAATAAAGATCATCGAATTAAAAATCTGTCACTAAATAAACAGATGGAAACATATAAATAACAGTAAAGATAATACAATAGAAACCGGTAAGGTAAGTACCCAGGCAAGGCCAATACTTTTTAATGTTCCCGAATTTAGGTTACTTTTACCCCCTGAAGCTACCATGGAACCGGCAATCCCACTTGACAAAACGTGGGTGGTACTTACCGGTAATCCCAGAAATGTACTTATACCGATAGTAGATGCTGCAACAATTTCACTGGATGCACCCTGGGCATAATTCAAATGTTCGTTTCCTATTTTCTCACCAATGGTTACTGCAATTCTCTTCCAACCTATAGTAGTTCCCAGCCCCAGCGATACAGAGATAATAATAATTACCCATAGAGGAGCAAATTCGGTTAGCTTTTTAAGTTCCTTAATCTGGCTGGTAAGTATCGCCCTGTTGGATTCATCAATAACTATAGCCTTATTTTCATTCAGTTTTTTTAAAGAATCAATAAGATTGTCAACCTGCTTTCTGAATTTGTAAGTGGCTGCTTTGTCTCTTTCATTCTTATGTATTAGATTTTCTTTTACATTTTCAATGGTCAGATTCAACGTTTTAAATTCAGCTGTATTTTGAATATTGTGGCTGGCTGTCGCCTGTAATGTATGTTCCGTTGTATTCAGGATAGAAACAATCTTATCGTTAGGAATGTCATGATTAATTGCAAATTGAGCAGGCATAAAAGCAATCAGGATCAGCATAAAAAGACCTACTCCTTTTTGCCCGTCATTACTCCCATGAAAAAAGCTTACTAAAGTACATGTTATTATTAGAATAGCTCTGATAGCCAAAGGAGGTTTATCGTTTTCAGCGGTCGGAATATGAAAGAGCGATTTATAACGTATTACATATTTAAAGAACCACATCAGCAGAACCGCTAAGCAAAATCCTACTATCGGGGATAAAATGAGTGACATCCCGATTTCTTCCGCTTTATGCCAGTTTACTCCTCCTCCATAATACCAGGTAAACCCTAAACCGGCACCAATCAAGGCACCAATCAGAGTATGAGAACTGGAACATGGGATACCTAAATACCAGGTTCCCAGATTCCAAATGATGGAAGCTAGTAAAACAGCAAGTACCAAAGAGGCTCCTACTGAAACCGGCAGCGTTATGAGTGTATCCATAGGAACCAGTTTTAAGATTCCCATAGCAACAGCTATTCCCCCTGTAAAAACGCCAAGAAAATTCCAAAATCCTGACCAAGGAATTGCAATAACCGGC
Organism: Chryseobacterium sp. MYb328; assembly: GCF_037572595.1. Lineage (NCBI taxonomy): Bacteria > Pseudomonadati > Bacteroidota > Flavobacteriia > Flavobacteriales > Weeksellaceae > Chryseobacterium > Chryseobacterium sp. MYb328. Next base: position 416,627 of record NZ_JBBGZQ010000001.1, read on the forward strand.
TTAAGAGCTTTGGTATAAATTACAGTTGCCACAGCATTGGCTGTGTCATGAAAACCATTTACAAACTCAAAAGCTACAACAGCTACCAGACACAGGATGAAAATTATAACAAGTCCTGTACTGAGATCCGGATCCACCGAAAAAAATAGAATATTATTTAAAAGCATGGTTTTTTGTTTAAATTTTGGAATGACTGGATTAACAGAACATCCAGAATATTGAGGCATGAAGCAATTGAAAAAGCAGAATAACGAAGATATATTGAACATTCATAGACTTTGGAACATCCAAACAAACTGCTTAGTGAAATGGAAGCAGGTGAAAACTGCTTGTTACCAATATAATACAGGCTTTGGATCATATGGTGGATCAGAGACAGGTCAATCATTAATAGCTATCGCTTTGTTTCATCGCCGTAAAGAAATGAAGTTTAAAAGATTACGGTGTTAATAAATGATTAACTGTTTATTATATTTAAAAGATTTCCTGCAATATAAAACAGAATAAAAAAAGGAGACCTTTTCGGGTCTCCTCAATCATATCAATGTTCTTATTATAATCCCTGTACAGCAGGTTTTACTTCTTTTCCAAATAATTCAATAGACTTCATCATGATATCATGAGCCGGATCACCAATATCCATATGCCCGATAAATCTGGTAATTCCGAAGATCTCTTTCATATAAGCAATTTTATCTGCTACTTCAGCCGGGCTTCCGATGAATAAAGCACCATCTTTACTTCTTCCGCCATCATACTGCATTTTCGTGTAAGGAGCCCACCCTCTGGAAGCCCCTATTCTATCCATCTGAGACTTATAATTGTGGAAATATCCATCTATTACATTCTGATCATCACTTACAAAGGTATGTGAGTGAATTGCAATCTGCATTTTAGACATATCATGTCCTGCTTTCTCATATTCCTGTTTGTAGAATTCAATCAGATTTTTAAACTGAATTGGCATTCCGCCAATAATCGCTACTACTAATGGCATTCCTAATTGAGCAGCACTTAAAACAGATTGTGGTGTTCCTCCTACGGCTCTCCAGATGGAAAGCTTACCGTCATTTTTTGCTCTTGGATACACTGTCTGGTTGTTCATTGGAGCACGAAGTTTTCCAGACCAAGTTACATTTTCCTCAGTGTTGATCTTTAATAATAAGTCGAGTTTCTCATCAAAAAGTTCCTCGTAATCATTCAAGGAATAGCCATACAATGGAAATGACTCAATGAAGCTTCCACGTCCAACAAATATTTCGGCTCTTCCATTTGAAATTAAATCCAATGTTGAAAAATCTTCATACACTTTTACCGGTTCTGAAGAACTTAAAACAGTAACTCCACTCGCCAGTTTTATATTTTTTGTAATGCTTGCCGCTGCCGCCAATACTATTTCCGGTGAAGAAACAGCATAATCAGGACGATGATGCTCTCCCATAGCAAATACATCTATTCCTACCTCATCCATGAATTTCACCTGCTCCAGGATTTCATGAAGCTTGGTTCCTGCATCTCTATATTTTCCAGTTGACTGATCGAAAGCTAAATCTCCGAACATTCCAATTCCTAATTCCATATTGTTGTTTTTAGTTATACAAAAGTACAGCTATAAAATGTGAGATGCATTGATCTTTGATAAGATCGATAATATGCTTTAAACGCTGATAATTTTTTATGATATTAGACAACGCAAGGGCACAAAGTGATTAAAGATTATGCTGTTTTTAAGGCGCAAGAAAATCAAAGGTTTTCAACAAGAACGATGTATTTTTTTTGCCACAGATGCACAAATGAATTTATTCGTGAATTCGTGGCAATTATTTAGCTGTATACAATTTTATCGTAGGTAAAATCCTTGCACCTTATAACAGTATCATAGCAAATATTCTTTGTACCCTTGCGCTTCCAACTAATACACCAACAAAAAAGTCCAGCCGGAATGGCTGGACTTTGATATTATTTTTTCAGATACAAATCAAAGTAATTTGTGATTTTCTGCATTAAGTGAACTCTGTCTTTTCCAATCACATTATGTGGATGTCCCGGATAAGCAAAGTAATCTAACTGAACTCCATTATCCACTGCTGACTTAACGAATTTAATAGAATGCTGCCATACCACTACATCATCCTGTGCACCATGGATCATCAATAGTTTTCCTTTCAGGTTCTGAACTTTATCTAAAAGGTTAGCTTTTGCATATCCTTCCGGGTTTTCCTGTGGTGTATCCATATATCTTTCTCCATACATGATTTCATACATATTCCATTCAATTACCGGTCCACCAGCTACTCCTACTTTGAATACATCCGGTTTACGAAGCATAAAGCTTGTAGTCATAAATCCTCCGAAACTCCATCCGTGAATTCCCATTCTTTCTCCATCTACATAAGGAAGAGATTTCAGGTAGTCTACTCCTTTCATCTGATCATCCATCTCAGTGGTTCCTAGATTTCTGAAAACAGCCTGTTCAAACTTCATTCCACGGTTGGCAGAACCCCTTCCGTCCATGGTGAAAATAATGTATCCGTTCTGAGCCATATATTCATACCAAAGATTTCCGGATGACGGAAAACTGTTTGTAATTAACTGTAAATGTGGCCCGTTATACAGGTACACGATGGTTGGATATTTTTTATTCGGATCAAAATTCGTTGGCAGGATGATCTTTCCATATAAAGGAGTTCCGTCATCTGCTTTCAATTCTACATTTTTAATTTCTGGTCTCTGATAATTCTTTAATGTATTTTCAGAGGTAAGAATATTGGTAGATTTTAAGTTTGATGTATTGATAATGTTTCCTACTCTTGGAGTATTGGCATTGCTGTAAGTGTCATATAAGTAATTCCCATCGCTACTCAAAACTCCGGAGTGCATTCCTTCAGTGGTATCTAATCTTTCCATTTTGAAGTTTGCCCAATTGATCTTATATAAATGTCTTTCTAAAGGAGTCTCTTTTGTAGAGGTAAAGAATATTTCTTTTTTCTTTTCATTAAATCCTAAGATATCGGTTACCAGCCAGTCTCCTTTTGTGATCTGAGCGACCAATCCTTTTTCAAGGTTATAGTGGAATAAATGATTATAACCCGTTCTCTGACTCTGCCAGATGAAATCTGTATTTGAATTCGGGAAGAAGGTAAGCGGATGCTGTGGTTCAACATATTTGCTGTCTGTTTCTTCAAATAAGGTTTTCACCAATGTTCCCGTGACAGCATCATACTGGTTCATCTTCATGTGATTCTGTCCCCTGTTCAATACGGCAACAAAAATATATTTTGAATCAGGACTCCAGGTGACAGCTGTCAGATATTGATCTTTTTCGCCATCCACTTTCAGGAAAGTTGTTTCCTGAGTTTTAATATTGAAAATTCCTAATGTTACCTGGTGGGACGTTTGCCCAGCCATTGGATATTTGATGTTGTGGTTTACCGCTGGTGTTACTGACCAGTCAATAACCGGATAGTCTGCAACCATCGACTGATCCATTTTGTAGAATGCTACACTTTCAGAATTCGGTGCCGGGAAAATTCCTGTATCAATTCCAAATTCATTTCTGTGAACAGCTTGTCCACTGATGATATTTTCATTGGCTTCATTGGTTATTGCTATAGTTTTCCCATTTTTATTCACAAATAAATTATTCTTTGCAGTAAAAGCAAAAGTCTGTCTGTCCCCAAACATTTTTACATTCGCAGCATCAAGATCTATCTTTGCTGAATTCTTTACTTTCCAATCGTTTCCTGATTTTTCAATCCAGAACATTTTACCTCCTGTGTTGAAATATCCATTAGCTGTTCCCGTAAATTTAATAGGAGGAACAGATTTCAGTTTATTATCTGCAAACTGTCTGTTCAACTGTGTAAGAGATATCAGAGTATCCTGTTTATTGGTTTTTAAATCTGTAGTAAGATACCCACCTTTTACAGCCTGTATATACGATTTTCCGTCTGCAGACCATGAAAACTGTGAAATATTTTTCACCGCCAGATTGGTCCGTATTCCATTAACAGCCTCCGCCATCGTAAACTTCTGTGTCTGGGCAAATGCTGAGCTCCCCAAAACAAGCATCAATAAAGAATATGTATGTAATTTCATTGTATAAAATTGAATTCGTCAAAAATAAGAAATAAAAATCATCCGTTAAGAAACGTTAAAATAAAACATTCATAAAATGTAATTAATGAATTGATAAAAATTATTTCTTACCTTAATAGTAGAATTTTGTGAGGTTTATTGGGTAAGCACAAAAGCGCAAGATTTATCTGTGCTAAAATTGTTGAGAACATTAAAATTGAATAGATATAAGAAAGAGTAAATGTAATAAAAATCATTTCTTATCCTATATCAATGACTTGTATATGCTCCCTGTTCTAAATTTGCATCATTAATAATAACAAAAAATACAAAATTACAATGGCAACAAAATGGACCTTAGACCCAACACATAGTGAAATTACTTTCAAAGTAAAACACATGATGATTTCTAACGTAAAAGGAAGCTTCAGAACTTTCACTGCTGAAATTGAATCTGAAGATGAATTCTTCGCAAACGCAAAAACTACAGCTACCATCCAGACTGACTCAGTATTTACGAACAATACTGACAGAGATAATCACTTAAAGTCTGCTGAGTTCTTCAATGCTGAAGCTCACCCGACTATCACTTTTGAATCTCAGAACCTGAACAATGAAGTGGTTGGAAATATTACCATCAACGGAATTACAAAACCGGTAACATTAGATGTAGACTTTGGAGGAATCAATGTTGATCCATGGGGAAATACAAAAGCAGGTTTCTCTTTTGAAGGAAAAATCAGCAGAAAAGATTTCGGATTGAACTGGAATGCAGCTCTTGAAGCAGGAGGGGTAATGGTAAGTGATGATGTAAAAATCGCTGGTGAATTACAGTTTGTAAAACAAGCTTAATTTATAACATACTTTTTAAAGGGTTCAGGGATTTTACTAAAAAAGCCTTGAACCTTTTTATTTTTTATTAATATTCAATACTTATGAACCTCAACGATCTTCAAAATATAAGTGACAGTTTCAACAATACGCAAAGAATGCCGGTTTTATTTCTTGGACACGGCTCACCAATGAATGCTATTGAAGAAAATCAGTTTGTACAGGGATTCAGAAAAACAGCAAGTGAAATTCCAAAGCCTAATGCTATTTTATGTATTTCTGCCCATTGGTATACTCCCGGAACATTTGTGACTGCAATGGAAATGCCTAAAACGATTCATGACTTTTACGGATTCCCAAAAGAATTGTTTGAAGTGCAGTATCCTGCTCCCGGAAGTCCGGAGCTTGCCAGAGAAACTGCTGAACTTTTACTTCCTGCAGAGGTAGAAGAAGATCATAACTGGGGATTGGATCACGGTGCATGGTCTGTTATCAGACATTTATATCCTGACGCAGATATTCCGGTAATTCAATTAAGCATTGATTACACCAAACCTCCGCAATATCACTACGACCTTGCTAAAAGACTGAATAAACTTCGTGAAAAGGGAATTCTGATTATAGGAAGTGGAAATATTGTTCATAATCTACGTATGATCGACTGGAAGAATATCAATACTGTAGGTGCTGGCTGGGACTGGGCCATAGAAGCTCGGGAGAAAACCAATAACTGGCTTCTGGATGGGAACTTCCAGAATATTATTGATTATCAGAAACAGGGAACTTCTTTACAGTATGCAGTGCCTACTCCTGATCATTATCTTCCGCTGGTCTATACTTTAGGATTGAAAAATCAGGCTGAAGAACTGTCTTTATTTAATGATGAACTTATAGGAGGTTCTCTGAGTATGACGAGCCTAAGGATTGGATAACTTAATATTACAATAAAAAAGGAAGCACCTCAGCCGAGATGCTTCCTTTTCTTTGTTACATGATTATTATTTATTGTACTGCCTTTAAAACATTGATGTTTCCATAGCCATAACTTGAATTAACAGTTGGATAATAGGTTGCAGACTGTCTCATTTTATTAAGCACCTGATCTCTTGTCCATGATGGATTTTTAGCCCAAACCAAAGCTGCAATTCCTGCTGTGGCAGCTGTAGCCACGGAAGATCCGCCCACATAATCAGCCTGTCCGTTGTAATAACTTAAAACAGGAACAGTATTTCCCGATGCCCTTTCCATCTGGAAGGTAAAATCAATCTGGCTTCCGGAGTGGCAAACATCACATTTTTGATTGGACGTTCCCTCTTTTACTCCTGTTATAGCCTGTGTCTCTGACATTGAAGCCGGGAAAATAACTCCGACAAAATTCGTAAAGCTCGTAGAAGTTCCTCCTGCACAGAAAATAAGTTTTCCTCTGGCATAAGCATATTTTACTCCATCCTCAATTTTTCCTACTGAAAAAATATGTCCCATTGACATAGAGATGATCTTTACACTGGTATTATTTCCTAATTCTGTAAACGCAGTTTTCACCCCGTTTTGTTCACTGGAGGTTTCCAATACAACATTTTCTGCCGCTCGGTAAGCGATAAGATTAGCATTATAGGCTACTCCTACAGGAAGTCCTGCATTGTTTCTTGGGGCGGTCATTACAGAAGCCATTTTGGTTCCGTGTCCACACTGATCTGATGAACCATCACTATTATATACCCCATACTTACTGATTGTTCTCCCGGATGAAGCACCATTATTAAAACTGGATCCAAGTAAGGACTGATCTGGAGAAACTCCCGTATCAATAAGACCAATGGTAACTCCTGCTCCTGTACTGTAGTTCCAGGCATCAGGGATATTATGCTTGGCAAATGCCCATGGAATTTTTGCACTTGGCGTCGTAGAAGTATAATCTACAGTACTTAAAGTTGCTGTCGAAAAGCCACATCCTGAAGATCCGCTGCCAGAAGATTTTGCATTAGTGTTGTACTTAACTTCGTTTTCAAAATAATGATAGTCTGCAGGCTCTACATATCGGATGGTTTTCATCTGACGAAGAGCTGTTATCGTTTCTTCTTTTTCGATGGTGACATCTATTTGGTTAAGATACTTGTCGGAATTCAAAAGAAATCTTGCAGATCCTATTCCCTCAGATTTTGCAATCATATTTAAAATCTCTTCCTCCATATTTTTGTTATCTGAGGATTTACTTCTGTCAAAATCATCTTTGGATGAACCAAATCCAATAGATACCATTCTGTTACCACGGAAAACAGCACTCCAAAGGAAGTGATCAGATTCATTTCTCCAATTGAAAGTACCTTCATTTTTAATGGCCTGGTTGATCCTTTCATTGATTTGCTTTCCCGTTAATGGAGTTTTCTGAGAGATTTCAATATTGGGATTTTCATTCCGCAATTCTTCCTGTGTACAGGAGTTTAAGGCAAAAAATAATGCCAGGAAAAATACACTTTTTTTCATATGTTATAATTTTGATTGGAATCACAATATAACACTTTCATGAGAATTAAAAGTTTTTAAAAAATGAATTTAGCATTATATGAATATTAATTGCCTTATAATAAATGGGTATATTTTAATTAATACAGGTAAGGAAAGCGATGCAGGTCTTACCATCCCATAAAATCTTAAAATCTTTGATTTGCCATCCTGAATCCAAACTTCAGATTTTCTTATCTCAGCTTTTTTTCATAGCAAACACTGCTATCCACACCAATGTACTGTCCATAATTTGGAATCTGCTGGAATCCGCTTTTTTCATAAACGGAAATAGCATTCATTAAGTCCCGGGAAGTTTCAAGGACAGCCTTTTTATAACCTATTTCTTTAGCCCAGCTTTCAAGTTCTTTCACGATGGTGGAACCTAATCCTCTTTTCCTGAATTCTGGACTTGTAAACATTCTTTTGATCTCAACAGTGTCATCGGAAAGTTCCTTGAAAGCACCGCATGCTGCCGGAACTTCATCAATGTAAACAACAATACAGTTTTTAATCCTATCAATCGTATTAAACTGAGCAAAAAATGCATCATTATCACCATTATGCTCTGCAAGATTGGCATCAAGATATTTTACAAGGGTTTGAAAATCTAAAGAAGTAGAATCTGTTCTGTGTATGATCATGTTTATATTGGTTAAAAATTAAATGATTCTGAAAACAAAAAAGCTCCCATTCGGGAGCCTTTCATTTGTATGTTGATTAGTTGACAACAAACTTTCTTTCTTTGATAAGCTCTGCAATGGCCAGCATATCCTGACCAATCAGTCTGTCATCTTCAAGTTTTGCCACTTTTGAACGAAGAATTGTGTAGTTTTCTTCTATGATCTTAGAACATTTCGATGGCCTTCTGAATTCTAGTCCCTGAGCAGCAAACATTAATTCAACAGACAGAATATTCACCAGATTTCCAAGAACCTGATTGAATTTTCTTCCTGAAATACTTCCCATGGAAACGTGGTCTTCCTGTCCTAAACTTGTAGGAATAGAGTCTGCAGATGCCGGGAAACATAATGTTTTATTCTCTGTTACCAAAGCTGCAGAAGTATATTGAGGAATCATAAATCCTGAATTCAATCCTGAGCTTTCCGTTAATAATCTTGGAAGTCCATATTTACCTTCAAGCAATAAATAACTTCTTCTGTCTGAAATATTTCCTAATTCTGCTACGGCAAGGGTTGCGTAATCTAAAGGTAAAGCCATTAGCTGACCATGGAAGTTACCTCCTGAGATAGATTCCTCAGCACTTAATACAATTGGATTATCTGTCACAGAGTTTAATTCTGTTTCTGCCATGCTTCTAAGATGTTCAAAAGCATTTCTGCTCGCTCCATGAACCTGTGGCACACATCTCATGGAATATGGATCCTGAACTCTTTCGCAGTCTTCGTGAGCTTTCATGTTCTCTGAACCTTTCAGGAACTTAAGCATTCTTGCTGCCACTTTCTTGCTTCCTTCGAACGGTCTGATTTCGTGAAGCTCTTTTTTGAAAGGACTTTCAGAACCTCTGTAGGCTTCAATACTCATTGCAGCCGTCATATCGGCAAGGTCTAACAGATATTCAAACTTCTCAAGTCCCTTGATAGAATGCGCTAAAATAAACTGTGTACCGTTGATTAATCCTAGCCCTTCTTTTGGTCCTAAAACCAATGGATCAAGATTATGTTTTTCCAGCACTTCCATCGTTTCAGAAACTGTATCACCTTCCCAAACCTGTCCAAGCCCTAATAAAGGCAATACCAAATGGGCCAGAGGAGCCAGATCTCCTGACGCTCCAACAGATCCCTGTTCAGGAACTACCGGAATAATGTCTTTTTCAAGCATCAGGATCAATCTCTCGATAACTTCAAGAGAAACTCCTGAAAATCCTTTTGATAATGCATGAACTTTTGCGATGATCATGATTTTTGAAAGCTCTTTTTCAATGGGTTTTCCTACCCCTACTGCATGAGAAATAATCAGGTTATACTGTAACTGTGCTGTTTCATCAGCTGATATTTTAGTATCACACAACGGCCCGAAACCTGTATTGATACCGTATACACATCTATCTGATTCTACTATTTGCTGTACGTTTCTCTGAGATTTTAAAATTTGTTCTTTAGCTGCTTTGTTCAGCTTGGCTTTATTAGGTTTTTTACATATTTCCAGAACATCATGGAAAGTAAAAGCATCTACTCCGTATATCATTTCTAAAAAATTTTCTTAAAATTACGCATTTAACAATAATTGGAGAAACTAAATCTCACTGTTCTATATTTTTATTTAAAGTAGTGAATTAATTTGTTATTTTTACTCACGAAATTAAAAACTATAATACATGAGACTGAAAACTTTACTGTTTGCATTATGCGTTGCAGGAACCACTTCCTTCGCCCAGAAAATAAAATATTCGAAGGAAGACATCAAAAAAATGGAGACTTACCTTTTCAATGAAGGATTTAATGCTCCTTCTCCTAAGAAAACATCCACTATTATTCTCAAAGACGGTAGTTCACACAAAGGATTCTGTAATAAAATTGAAACAAAAAAGGGACAGATTTACGAAGTAGCTATTAAAGACAGTATTACAAAGAAAACAGCCAATTTCAATGCAGACCAGATTGGTGAAATGTATGTGTATCCAAGCAATGCAGAAAAAATAATGAAAGTTTCACGGTATATGGGCAATATCAGAAATTATAGCACAAAGAAACTTACCAAGAGAACCAACAATGACAGGATATATTTTGTCAACCAAACCGTTTCTTTGAAAAATAAAAAAGATGACAAAGAATTCCTGATGCAGGTAATTAATCCTGATTTCGATAATATCATTTCTGTATATCATGATCCGAGAGCCAAAGAAACAGGCGGATTTTCTGTAATGGGAAGCCCTCAACTAGGCGGTGGCGTTATCAAATCTTATTATGTAAAGAAAGGAGATAAAGTAATGTGGCTTCATAAGGATGATTTTGAAGATAATTATGATTTTCTTTTCGGGGATAATAAAGAATTCATGAAACTTTATCCTAAAAATTCGGTTGAATGGGATTATTTCAGCTTTCTGGTAAATGCTTATACTGATATGAGTAACGGATAAATAGTATTCAATATAAAATTTAAAAACCTGTAGTGTATTCTGCAGGTTTTCTTCTTTTTAAACAGAAAGAATCCTTAATTTTGTTACATGAATCCTTCTTTAGAACTACAGCTCAAAACTTTACCCTCCGAACCTGGCGTTTATCGTTATTATGATAAAAACGAACAGCTATTGTATGTAGGAAAAGCTAAAAACTTAAAGAAGAGGGTTCTTTCTTACTTCAATAAAAACCTTTCAGGATATAGGATCAAAATTATGGTCAGTAAGATCCAGCGACTGGAAACCACCATTGTAAACAGTGAATATGATGCTCTTTTACTGGAAAACAATCTGATCAAAGAACATCAGCCGTTTTATAATGTAATGCTGAAGGATGATAAAACCTATCCATGGATCTGTATTAAGAATGAGGATTTTCCCAGAATTTTTCTAACCAGAAATAAGATTAAAGATGGTTCCGAATATTATGGCCCTTATGCTAAGGTACGTCCTGCAAAAATATTACTGGACACAATCAAACATATCTATAAACTCAGAACCTGTAACCTGAATCTTTCTCCTGCTAAAATTGCAGATGGCAAGTATAAAGTCTGCCTGGAGTATCATATTAAAAACTGTGAAGGACCTTGTGAAGACCTTGAAAGCAAGGAAGAATATGATGAAAAGATAGATGCCATCCGCGGAATTGTAAAAGGAGATTTCCGGAAAGCAAAAGAATATCTGGTGAACCAGATGATGAAACTGGCCTCCGACCTTCAGTTTGAAGATGCTCAGATCATTAAAGAAAGACTGGATATTCTGGAAGATTATCAGGCTAAAAACACTGTAGTAAATCCAAACATTGATGATGTGGATGTCTTTGGTATGACCAGTGATGAAACGGCTGCTTATGTTAATTTCTTTAAAATCAGAAACGGAAATATCATTCAGAGTTTTACAACGGAGATCAAAAAGATCCTTGAAGAGTCTGATGAGGATATTATGGAAGAAGCTTTAATCGAAATCCGCCAGAAATTCGGATCTGATTCAAAAGAAGTTCTTCTCCCTTTCCACTTGTCTTTAGAAATTCCTAATGTGAAGCTGATTGTTCCTAAAGTTGGAGATAAAAAAAGAATTGTAGAGCTTTCTGAAAAAAATGCAAAGGAATATCGTCTGGAAAAATTAAAACAGGTTCAGATTATTGATCCGGAAAGGCATACTAACAGAATTATGGCTGAAATGCAGAAACTTCTCAGAATGCCTGTAGAGCCACGCCATATTGAAGGGTTTGATAATTCGAATATCCAGGGAACCAATCCTGTTTCTGCCTGTGTAGTTTTTAAAGATGGTAAACCCAGCAAAGCAGATTATAGAATTTTTCACCCTAAAACTGTAGAAGGGCCCAACGATTTTGCTACAATGGAGGAAGTAATCTACCGCCGGTACAAAAGAATGCTGGATGAAGGTGAAAGTCTTCCGCAACTGATCCTTATTGATGGTGGGAAGGGACAATTATCCTCTGCAGTTAAAAGTCTTAGATTATTGGGATTGTACGGAAAAATTACCATAGTAGGAATTGCTAAAAGGCTTGAAGAGATTTTCTTCCCGGAAGATCCTATTCCATTATATCTTGATAAAAAGTCTGAAACGTTAAAAATCCTGCAAAGAGTCCGAGATGAAGCCCACCGTTTTGGAGTAAAACATCACAGAACAAGAAGAAAAAACTCCACTATAAAATCTGAATTGGAGGAGATTCCGGGAGTTGGTGAAAAAACGATTGAACTTCTGTTATCAAAATTGAAATCTGTTAAAAGAATAAAAGAATCTAATCTGGAAACTTTGGAAGAAATTCTGGGAAAAAGTAAAGCTAGGGTCATCTGGGAATTTTTCAATTCAATTTAGTATTTTCCAAACATCAATCACTTATTACTAAAAATCAACACATTAATTGGCTCATTTTTGTTCTAAACAAGCAAAAAGATTAGAAAATAAAATCCAAGATAAATTAGAATATTAAAAAAAACTGTTAACAAAATTAGATTTTTTTAACAAATAGTTCGTGTAAAATGATAAATGCAATTCAATAAATTCACATATTAGTGATTTAATATCTTTTTTCTTACATTTGGTATTAATTAAAAAATCACAATTATGAAAACACACTTATTTTCTGCAATTCTATTTGCATACCTTTTATCGGGCTTCAGTTTTGTCAATGGACAAACATATTGCAATCCAACTTATACTAGTGGATGTGGAGACTGGAAAGTAACTAAAGTAACAATCCCACAAGCTAATTTCAATGACTCGTCTTTTACAGGAGATTGTAATACTTTAAGAAATAAGACTTCTACTATTATTAACATGAATCCAAACACTACTTACGGTATAAATGTTAGTACGACGGGTTGGGTTTCTTGTGGAATGGCAATAGACTTCAATCAAAATGGCAATTTTGATGACGCTGGCGAAGTATTATTTTTGCCAGACTATATTGCAATACCACAGCCTACTTATAGTGATACCTTTTCAATTCCATCATTAAGCCCAGGAAATTACAGAATGAGAATATGGAATCGTTTAGCCAATTCCGGAGATGGAAACCCTGCTCAATCACCTTGTGGTACTTATGGTTTTGGAAATTGGGTCGATTACACTGTAACTATTACACAGACTCTTTCTACAAAGGAAATATCTTTATCAGAAACCAAAATCTACCCTAATCCGGTTTCCGATATCCTGACTATTGAAGACACTCAGACTATACAATCAGTTGAAATTTATGATTTCAATGGGAAACTTATAAAAAATGATTTTTTATTGAATAAAAAAAATGTCTCCATTAAACTTTCAAATCTAATTCCAGGTACTTACACAGCTAAAATAAAGAACACCAAAGGATCGCAGGTTTTTAAATTCATAAAAAAATAAAAATATCCAATTTCTAATAAGGGAAGACCGTTTCACTAGTTGAAATGGTCTTTTTAGATTATTAGTAGTATTGATTAAGATGGTTTACTATATGTTGAATATTATTATCTCAAAATAAGACAACATAACACTAAAGCACCATAAACACAGGAAATAATAAAGTCGTAAACATAAATTAATAAAATATTTCCTATAAATTAACATTATTTATAATATTTTTCATAAATTAGTACAAGTTAACAAAAACTATACATAAGAATTTACTTACTAGCTCATTTAAAGAAAACACATCATCATATATGAACATAAAAGAGGCTGTCTCAAAAGAGATAGCCTTTTTTAAATAAATGTATTATATTATTTATTTTCTCCTGAAAACTTCTTTAGTATATCTTCCGTCAGCCTTAGGTATATCAATTACAATATCTCCATTTTCAAAATATCCAATTGTTACTGTAGTCGTATTATCAGAAAGCTTTACGATAAATACATCTTTTTTTGATGTAGTTTTAAAAATAGCAAATGGTAAAGCGCTGCCTGATTTAGCCAGAATAAACTGATTGTCATCAATCTGTATCTTCTGTACTTCTACTTTCCCATTAGAATAATTATCCGCAGCTGAAGCAACTGAAGGGGTTGATTCTTGAGCTGCAATCTGAACAGGATTAGATGGGCCAACGCTTATTAAAGCCTGCTTTAGAGCATCTGCCAATCCCTCTTGAAACTCTTTTATATCTGAACTTCCTTTGGACTCAAAAAGGACCTTATTGTTGCAATCTTTAAACTCAATCTTTAATTTATTTGTAAAAAAACTTTTAATAGCCTGCACGTCTGCATTCAGTACATTACAGGAATTGTCCTTAGCTTCCCATGGCCATTGCTCTTTACTGGTAGATAAAATTGTATACTTTTTACTTTTTAATGCTTTTGCTAAAGCAGCTTCCAAACCATAACTATCTCCTTTGAAACTTGTAAATTTGTCAGGAATAGATACATATTTATAATCTGAAACATTCTGTCCAAAAACAGCCGTTGAGCAAATTGCCAACATCAATATCGATAATTTTTTCATACCTTCATTTTAATCATTTCTGAATGCTCCCATATCCAGTTTAAGCGAGAAGAAATTGGAATAGAAATTAGATCCGCCAATACCTGAATTTGTAATCGCATAATCCAGGGTTAGTCCTCTATATTTGATCCCGATCCCCGCACTTGGCTGGAAAGAAACTTTTCTTTTTAAATCTTCTATATCTGTAATAGATTGGAACCTATTGATCCCCAATCTCACAAAAATCATTTTCTGATAGCCTAATTCAGCTCCGGCATAAGGGCTGATACTTGCAAAATCACTTGAAATAAGAGAAGCCGTCTTAGCAAAATCCACATTAAGCCCAGCTTCCGGCAATACATAAAGACTGCTGTTGATTTCAAATAATTTACTTGCTCCTACATTAAGTTTAGGCATCGTAAGTTCCATCTTATCTTTAGGTGCAGGGTTGAATTCCTCTCCATTCACAACGGTTGATAATTCTTTCTGGTTAATACTCCAAAAGTTAACCGTAGTTGTGATATCTCTTACCATTCCTCCAAACTTCCAGCCGTTTTCACCTTTATAAATTGCTCCCACGTCAAACCCAAAACCATATCCACTGGCAAATTTCCCTACATTTCTATAGACAATTTTAGCATTCACCCCTACATCAAGATTTGGATTTCCTCCAGGGTGGAATGCATATGAAAGTATCGCTGCATAATCAGACTGGGAGAATTTTGTGATTTTATCATAATCAATATTCCCTTCCGCATCAATCATCTGGGTTGTATTCAAAATATTATCTACCCCAAGCCTCACTACTGAAACTCCAAAAACGCCTTCTTCCATGACCCTTGCGTAAGCTAAATAATCGTATTTGGCTATAGACTCAAAGTATTCGGCGTGCATTGCAGCTCCCTGCCAGTCTTTATCTATAGACATCAAACCTGCCGGGTTCCACATAGGTGAATACACATCATCCTGGTTGGATATTACAGCTCCCCCCATTGCCAGTCCTCGGGCACCCGCTCCGATATTTAAGAATTCATTGGAATACTTCCTGATAATCTGAGATTGAGACAGCCCATAGAGCAGTGAAAATGCAAGTAAAAAATATTTTTTCATCATTTAATATTGATGCTAGTTAAAGTTTTTAGTTTTTCTGGACTTTATTAATCCATTTGCAATGATTGCCAGTATCATAACTCCTGAGGCAATATAAAATATCGGGCTCATATGTTCTGATTCCCCAAAGATAAAAAAAGCTAGTATAATTCCGTAAACCGGTTCTAAATTAACTGTTAAAATTAGACTAAAAGGTGAAATGTATTTCATTAAATTCACTGATTCCAGCATCGGAAATGCAGTAAAAACACTGGCCAACAAACATATTAACGCCATATCACGATAGTTTATTTCATTCATTTGAAAAATTTGCCCTGAAAACAAATAAAATAACATTAAAATAAACCAACCACAGAATATTTCATAAAATATAATATTCCCGGAACTTGTTTTCCCAAACATTTTGCCATTAAAAACAGAAAATATTGTCCCAAAAATAGCGCAGAAAACACCATAGATAATCCCTTCCTTATATTGGAATTCTGTTTTAAAGATCAATAGAATGCAAGACACAATAACCACTCCCATCACCACTTCTGAAATATCAATCTTCCTTTTAAAAATAACAGGCTCCAAAATAGAAGCAAAAAGCGTAGATAATGAAAGACAGCTTAAAGCAATAGAAACATTGGAAACCTTGATGGAATAAAAGAAACAATACCAATGGAGCGCCATAGCAAACCCAATCGCCGCCAGTTGAAAGAATATTTTTTTGGAGACCTTAATACTCTCTTTTTTATATATCCTGATGAATACGAAAAGAAAGACAGCAGCAAACAACATTCTGTAAAATACAAGGATCTGAGCATTGGCATGAATTAGTTTTCCTAAAATTGCAGTGAAGCCCCATAAAAATACGATTAAGTGCAATCTGAAAAGCGCTAATTTATGCATGTCCTATCTTCTTTAAAATTTTAACAGGCAAATTTACAAATAGGCTTTTATAAATCTCATAAAAAATATAAATTTAAAGTAATAAAAAAATGATAAATAAAGTTTTTAATAGTTTTTCTGCCTAATACATGATGTATTCTATTAACTTTCCAGAAAAACAGATGAAAAAACAATACAGTTTCTTTTAATCTTACAATATGATATTAAATCCAGATATTAAAATCAAAACAAAGCATTTAACATTACAGCCTGTTGATGACTCATATATTGATGACATTTCAGAACATTTTACCACAGGGGTGACCAGATATATGCCCTTCAATCCGCAAGGTGACAGAGGAGAAATAATCAACTTTGTGGATGAATCAAAAAGAACCTTATTACAAAATACAGACCTGGTAATGGTTGCTCTGGATTCAAATGGAGATTTTACCGGATGTTGTGGTATCCATAATATTACAGAGGAATCCATTGAGCTGGGATTATGGTTAAAAAAGAGTTCTCAGGGAAAAGGACTGGGAACCGAAATCATCATAAGCCTCATTGAATTTCTTGAACAGAATTTTACGTTTAAATATATTTTGTATCCTGTAGATGAAGAAAATACAGCCAGCAGAAAAATTCCGGAAAAACTGGGATTTATTCCGGCTAAAAAATACAGGAAATATAAAAATCCCTCTACCGACCTTAGTATTGTAGAATATAGAAAATATTATTAGTAATTATTGATCTGTAATAAAAAAACCCTGAAAATTTGTTAAACTTTCAGGGCCTTCAAATAATAAACTATTAAAAAAATAAACTAGGAACTGAGTATTTTTCAGAGGTTATCACCCTCTGTTACTCTTATGTAAAGTTAGAAAAAATATAAATTATTTAAAAATATTTTTCTGTTAAAAATTTCACAATTTACTAATAACCAAAGTATTAAACATGTGTTTTACTTCCTGTTCGTATTCCTCATAAAAATAGTATCTTTAAGCGTAAAAAATTGAAAATTCTATGGACATCGAATTCAACAAACGAGAAGATCAGAACAGATTAAAATTATCAGAGATAAATCGCTTGCTTGCCGAGATCAAAAAAGGAGGCGGTGTAAAGAGGCTTCAGAAGCTTCGTGAGGAAGGAAAAATGACCGCAAGAGAAAGAGTAGACTATCTTCTTGATAAAGATTCTGATTCCATAGAAATTGGGGCATTTGCAGGCTATGAAATGTATGAAGAGCATGGCGGCTGTCCTAGTGGAGGTGTTGTAATCGTTATGGGTTATGTTTCCGGAAGACAATGTATAGTAGTAGCCAATGATGCCTCTGTAAAAGCAGGTGCCTGGTTTCCTATCACAGGAAAGAAAAACCTGAGAGCTCAGGAAATTGCCATGGAAAATAAACTTCCGATCATCTATCTGGTAGACTCTGCAGGAGTTTATCTTCCGATGCAGGACGAAATTTTTCCTGATAAAGAACATTTTGGAAGAATTTTCAGAAATAATGCTAAAATGAGCGCTATGGGAATCATCCAGATTTCGGCGGTAATGGGCAGTTGTGTAGCAGGAGGAGCTTATTTGCCTATTATGAGTGATGAAGCCATGATTGTGGATAAAACAGGTTCTATTTTCCTTGCAGGAAGCTATCTTGTAAAAGCTGCTATTGGAGAAAGCATTGATAATGAAACATTGGGCGGAGCTACTACCCACTGCTCTATTTCGGGAGTTACCGATTATAAAGCTAAAGATGATAAAGATGCTCTGGACAGAATCAAAAATATCATGAAATCTATCGGAAGTACTGAAAAAGCAGGCTTCGACAGAATAGAAAGTTTTCCGCCAAAGGAAAACCCTGATAATATCTTCGGAATTATGCCGGTTTCCAGAGCAGAGCAGTATGATACGTATGAAATTATCAAATGTATTGTAGATAATTCTGAATATGAAGAATATAAACCAGATTATGGCAAAAGTATCATTTGTGCTACTGCAAGAGTAGATGGCTGGTCTGTAGGAATTGTAGCCAATCAGAGAAAACTGGTAAAGAGTGGTAAAGGAGAAATGCAGTTTGGAGGAGTAATCTATTCTGATTCTGCAGATAAAGCAACCCGGTTTATTGCTAACTGTAATCAAAGAAAGATTCCTTTAATCTTCTTACAGGATGTTACCGGTTTCATGGTGGGTTCCAAGTCGGAACATGGCGGAATTATCAAAGATGGAGCAAAAATGGTGAATGCTGTTGCCAATTCTGTAGTTCCTAAGTTCACGATCATTACTGGAAATTCTTACGGAGCAGGAAACTATGCAATGTGTGGAAAAGCATATGATCCCAGACTGATTGTAGCATGGCCCTGGGCTGATCTGGCAGTAATGGGTGGAGCACAAGCTGCTAAAGTACTGGCCCAGATTCAGGAATCTACCCTAAAAAAACAAGGGAAAGAAATTTCTGAAGAAGAACATAATAATATATTGGATACCATTTCAAAAAAATATCAGAAACAAACTGAATCTACCTATGCAGCAGCCAGATTATGGACTGATGCTATTATCAACCCAACAGACACCAGAAAATGGATTTCTATGGGAATAGAAGCAGCTAATCACTCACCTATTACAGAAAAATTTAATCTGGGAGTTATTCAGGTTTGATAATGAATTTGATTAAAAATATAAAAAGATGTGGAAGTAATTTCCACATCTTTTTGTTTGTATGCTCTTTAGGTTTTAGAAATATTAAGAAAAGAAAACTCCCGTTCTGAATCTTTCTCTATTCAGCCTTTTGTTTACTGCCAATCCCCAAAGAATAAACTCTTTTAAGAATAAAACATCTTCCGGCTGAGTATCTGGCTGATATTTTTCAATAATCTGATCAAGAGGATAAATTCTGTTAAGAGATTTTGCATAGGCTTCATCCGAAGATTCATCTGTAATTTCCAAAAATCCATCGTCCTCCAAAAACCACTCTGTAATCTGGCTAAACGGCCCATCAATATTCTTTTTCTCTAGTTTCTCCACTTTCGGGAAATAGGAGGTGAATAAAGTTCTGATTGCATTATCAATTAATAACTGAGCCACCGCTTCCGATCCTTCCTGCTCACCTTCATAAACCAATTCCACTTTTCCAGTAATCGCAGGAATTATTCCCACAAAATCACTCAATCTTACCGAAGTTGCTTCGTCATCTGTCAGTAAAGACCTGCGTTCCGCTGTACTCAGTAAATTCTCGAAAGCTGTAATACTCATACGGGCACTTACTCCACTTTTTGAATCTACATATTCGCTCTCGCGAGCTTCAAAACCAATCTGCTCCAAAAGATCCTTCGCTAAAGAAGGAACATATACTCCATTTTTCTGACGACTGTCTAAACTGGATTCATAATTGGTAATTTCTCTTGCAATATTGATATTTTCAGGATAATGTGTCAAAATCTGCGATCCTATACGATCTTTCAGTGGAGTAACAATACTTCCTCTGTTGGTATAATCTTCAGGATTCGCGGTGAAAACAAATTGTATATCCAAAGGCATTCTCACCTTAAATCCACGAATCTGCACATCACCTTCCTGCAAAATATTAAACAGAGAAACCTGAATTCTCGCCTGAAGATCCGGCAATTCATTAATTACAAAAATACAACGGTTTGCGCGTGGGATCATCCCAAAGTGAATCACACGGTCATCTGCATAAGAAAGTTTAAGATTGGCAGCTTTAATAGGATCCACATCTCCGATCAGATCGGCAACAGTCACATCCGGAGTAGCCAGTTTTTCGAAAAATCTTTCATCACGGTGAAGCCATTCTATTGGAGTATTGTCCCCTTCCTTTTCAATTAATTCTTTAGCGTAACGGGAAATCGGATTCATTGGATCATCATTAATCTCACTTCCTTCAATAAAAGGAATCCATTCATCCAGTAAAGAGGTCATCATTCTTGCCAGCCTGGTTTTCGCCTGCCCCCTCAATCCTAATAAATTAATATTATGCCGGCTTAGAATAGCATGTTCCAATTGAGGAATAACTGTATTTTCATATCCGAAAATTCCCTCAAATACAGATTCTTTATTACGAATTTTAGTTTTTAAATTATCTCTTAATTCGTCTTTTATATTTTTTGATATATATCCTGATGCTCTTAATGAACCCAGTGTTTTTATGTTTGGCTTTTCAGTCATTTTATTTAAAATCTGATTTATAAACTTTGAAATATATTTTTAATGAATAATTATTTTCTAGCGGATTCTTTTCTTACGATTCGTCTCATAATCCTCGAAAATCATATGTCCTAATCCATTGAGTCCTGTATAAAAGGCCTTCCCTTGATTGGCTTCTGTAAATTCACTCACGAAACGCTGTAAATAAGGATCCTGCGCAATCATAAAAGTAGTAATGGGAATATGGAGCCTTCTTGCCTGAGATGCCATATTATAACATTTCTGAACAACATATTCATCCAAACCATAAGAATTCATGTAATAAGTACCATCCGCCTGACGAATACAACTTGGTTTTCCGTCGGTAATCATGAAAATCTGTTTGTTGGTATTTCTTTTTCTACGCAAGATATCCATTGCCAATTGAAGCCCTGCCACTGTATTTGTATGATAAGGGCCAACCTGCAGATAAGGCAGATCCTGAATTTTAACAGGCCATGCATCGTCTCCAAAAACAATGATATCGAGAGTATCTTTCGGATAACGTGTGGTAATAAGTTCGGCAAGTGCCATTGCCACTTTTTTAGCTGGAGTGATACGGTCTTCTCCATACAATATCATACTGTGGCTGATGTCAATCATCAAAACGGTGCTCATCTGTGATTGATGAATACTGTCATCTACAATTAAATCATTTTCAGTAAGATGAAAATCTCCGATTCCGTTATTGATTTGAGCATTCTTAAGACTTTCCGTAATAGAAATTTTCTCTACCGGATCACCAAAATTATAATTACGAAATTCTCCCGTTGTATCTTCTCCCGTTCCGCTCTTATTGGTTTTATGATTGCCGTTACTACTTTTACCAATGTTTCCAAATATTTGATTAAGTGCTTGTTTACGGATATTCTGTTCCATTTTCGCACTCAGGCGAATTCCATTTCCACCATTAGGATCAACTTCATCACGGATATATCCTTTCTTTTTAAGATCCTCAATAAAATTGTCAATAGTGTATTCCGGAGTAGTAAGCTGATATTCTTCATCCAGCATTCGAAGCCAGTCAATGGCTTCATCAAAATCTCCTGAAGTGTGGGTTAGTAAATCTGTAAAAATTTCCAGTAACCTATCAAATACAGACAGTTCCGGTGCTTTGTAGGTTTCAAATCTGAACCCTCTCACAATATGCTCTTTCATATAATAAAGTTACAACATAAATAAAAAGGCTTTAAGAGATTTAGTCTATTGCAATTTTTGTGAATAGAAATAATCTTGACTTAATTTCAAATATATTCCAGGAGCTTAATCCTGCTATCCACTCATACTCCTCGCGCCTTTCTATCCCAACGCTTAAGCCCTGCTCTCCCACTCCTGCTGTGGGGTAACCGTTACTATCAGGGCTAGGAAGAGCAATAGATAATAAATATATGCCTGTGAAGCTGATTGTAAGATTATTTATTGGTAATGGGTAGTAATCATTAATATTTGTATGATGCTTTAGATTCTCAGTACTACTCACTATTTGCTATTCTGTAGGAATCCAGTCAACATTATTCATCTTATTATTCTATTCAATTTTACCATTAAAAATAAGAAGCTATTTTTCTCCTTTCAACCGTTGGGATCTTTCAGGCTGACAAAATATGGTAATACAGACGAGTCCAATGATATCAGAAATATAACTTGATAAAATAAAGACAATGTAAAGAGAAAATAAGCATCAGGGATTCTACAGGCTCAGCATTCAATAGAAACGGGCTTTAGACAAAACATAGATACTAGATAATATTCAATACTTATTGCTTATCACCCATTGTATTGGAGTATTGGAGTATTGGAGTATTGGGGTATTGGGATCTCTGAGTATTTTGATTCTTGAGTATAGAGCAAAAAAAAATCCTTTATCTTTCGATAAAGGATTTTTAAAAATAAAATAAAAACTGGCGGCGGCCTACTCTCCCGCGTTAGCAGTACCATCGGCGCTGGTGGGC